>NZ_JBFTQU010000129.1:0-315 GCF_056399165.1 Stenotrophomonas sp. 01N47 | reverse complement strand
GGATCAGCGCAGCAGGCTGAGCACGCCCTGCGGCACCTGGTTGGCCTGGGCCAGCATGGCCGTACCGGCCTGCTGCAGGATCTGGGTGCGGGTCAGCTCAGCGGTTTCCTTGGCGAAGTCGGTGTCCTTGATGCGGCTGCGCGACGCCGACAGGTTTTCCGACGAGGTCTGCAGGTTGGCAACCACCGAGGTGAAGCGGTTCTGGATCGCACCGAGGTCGGCGCGGGTGCTGTTGATCGCACCCAGGGCCTTGTCGACCACTTCCATTGCCTGCTGTGCACCCTTCACGGTGGACACGTCGAGCTTGTCCGCGAA
>NZ_JBFTQU010000128.1:0-335 GCF_056399165.1 Stenotrophomonas sp. 01N47 | reverse complement strand
GGGGTATAAACCCTGGCGATGACCTACTCTCGCATGGCTTAGGCCACACTACCATCGGCGCAGCTACGTTTCACTTCCGAGTTCGGGATGGGATCGGGTGGTTCCATAGCGCTAATTTCACCAGGGAGGCGTTTGGAGTGTCGCCTGGACGTCGTGTCTTTGCAGGGGGCGGGCATGGTGCTGCCTGCGTTGCAAAGAGACGCGCCTGAGCGCCTGCCTCTCGTTTGGTCTTGTGACGTAGCGTGCACTTGGATCTATCGACATGTCATGTCGGCCAAGGCAACTTGAGGTTATATGGTCAAGCCTCTCGGATCATTAGTATCAGTTAGCTCAAT
>NZ_JBFTQU010000127.1:0-340 GCF_056399165.1 Stenotrophomonas sp. 01N47 | reverse complement strand
CCATATAACCCCAAGCAATCTGGTTATACTGTGAAGACGACATTCGCCGAAAATTCGCAATTACTCACAAATTTTACCTTAGCCTGATCCGTTACCAGTGAAAGTAACGTTCAGTCTATCTTTCTATCACATACCCAAATTTTTAAAGAACGATCTAGCCAAAGACTAGAAATCAACATTCACCATCATCACGATGGAATGCTCATTTCTAAGCTTTCAACAACAGAAGCAGTAGTGGTGGAGCCAAACGGGATCGAACCGTTGACCTCCTGCGTGCAAGGCAGGCGCTCTCCCAGCTGAGCTATGGCCCCGTATTTCTACAGGTATTCCCACACAAAAT
>NZ_JBFTQU010000126.1:0-350 GCF_056399165.1 Stenotrophomonas sp. 01N47 | reverse complement strand
GCTGGGGCGCATGAGCGGGCTCGATCGCACACAGAAGAAAATCCAGCTGGCCGCCACCTACGACGATGCTGGCCTTGAACTGGTACCCGCGCGCGAAGTGCCTTACGACTCGCTGGTGATTKCKGTCGGCAGCACCACCAACGAYTTCGGYACTCARGGCGCGGCGCAACACTGCCTGTTCCTCGACACCCGCAARCAGGCCGAGCGCTTCCATCAGCAACTGCTCAATCACTACCTGCGCGCGCACGCCGGACAGACCGACACCGTGCAACAGATCAGCGTGGCCATCGTCGGCGCCGGTGCCACCGGGGTCGAACTGGCAGCGGAACTGCACAACGCCGCCCATGAAC
>NZ_JBFTQU010000125.1:0-351 GCF_056399165.1 Stenotrophomonas sp. 01N47 | reverse complement strand
GCATCGGCGCCGTGGTCATAGAAGATTTCCGAGCACGGGCCGCASGGGCCGGTGTCGGCCATCTGCCAGAAGTTGTCSGAGGCGTAGCGSGCGCCCTTGTTGTCGCCGATGCGCACGATGCGCTCGGCCGGCACGCCGACTTCCTTGGCCCAGATGTCGTAGGCCTCGTCGTCCTCGGCGTAGACCGTGACCCAGAGCTTCTCGGCCGGCAGCTGGTAGGTCTTGGTCAGCAGTTCCCAGGCGTACTGGATGGCTTCGCGCTTGAAGTAGTCGACGAACGAGAAATTGCCCAGCATCTCGAAGAACGTGTGGTGACGTGCCGTATAGCCCACATTTTCGAGGTCGTTGTGC
>NZ_JBFTQU010000124.1:0-352 GCF_056399165.1 Stenotrophomonas sp. 01N47 | reverse complement strand
GTGCCGCCCTCGAGAAACCGACCCCAACAGCCAACATGCGATTCTCCGTCTACCAGGAAAGCAGAAAAGGCGGCCGCCGCATCAACCAGGACCGCATGGGGTATTGCTTCACGCGCGATGCCCTGCTGATGGTGCTGGCCGACGGCCTCGGCGGCCATGCGCTCGGCGAGGTCGCCGCGCAGCAGGCACTGCAGACCCTGGCCCGCCAGTTCCAGGCGCAGGCCCGGCCGTCGATCCGCAACCCTGCCGATTTCCTGCAGGACACCATCATGCTGGCCCACCGGGAAATCCATCGCTATGCGGAGGCCAACGGCCTGGCCGACGTGCCGCGCACGACGGTAGTCTGCTGCCT
>NZ_JBFTQU010000123.1:0-354 GCF_056399165.1 Stenotrophomonas sp. 01N47 | reverse complement strand
GCCGTGCACTGCGGTCACGCCCGCGGAGAGGCCCGCCTGCAGCCCGCCTTCGAGCACCACGGCGTCGTGGCCCATCTGCCGCAGCCAGCTGGCGACCACGGGGGCGCGCACGCCGTCGGCGTCGAACAGCACGATCCGTGCGCGGCGCACGCCGACGTACTGGTCCGTGGCCTGCATCAGTTGCCCGCCTGGTGCATGCTGCGCGCCGGGCAGGGTCTGCGCGGCATGCTCTTCCGCGGTACGGACGTCGCACAGGAACGTGGTGCGGGAGCGGTCGGCCAGCCATGCGGCGGCTTGCGCGGGGCCGATGTGCGGCACCTTGAAACGCTGGATCAGCGTCTGCGCGGCGTCGCG
>NZ_JBFTQU010000122.1:0-354 GCF_056399165.1 Stenotrophomonas sp. 01N47 | reverse complement strand
GGGCTTCACCGTCTGCAGGCCGCGCAGATAGGCCCGATCCATCGGCGAGGCGTCGGTCCTGCCCTCCTCGGTGAAGAGGTTGAGCACGGTGTTGAACCCCTCGTAGTCGCGATCGGCGCGCGCCGAGGCGACGCCGGCCAGCGCCACGTAGTCGGCAAGGCCGCCCAGCTTGCGGCCGCCCATCCGGCGGCGATCGACCACCACGAACTGGTCCTGGATCACGCCCACCACCGAGGTGCGCACGCGCGAGCCGGCGCTGCTGGTGGTGAACATCAGCAGGTCGTTGCCCAGACCGTCGGCGCTGACCGCCCCGCGCATCACGTCGACCTCGGCGAAGTTGGTCCACACCCGCAC
>NZ_JBFTQU010000121.1:0-354 GCF_056399165.1 Stenotrophomonas sp. 01N47 | reverse complement strand
GTCCGGTTGCGGGGGCGTGAGCCGCATGGATGCGGCGACCGAGCTTACATGGACGTACTTGCAGCGTCCCCCGCAACCGGACCCACCCCGCCATCCCACGGAATGCCAGCTTTTGCCGTTGCCGTTGTTTCGGCGGGTGCAGGGCGCAGCCCTGCTGCACACCCCTCACACCACCGGAATGCTGTGCTGCCCAAGACTGCGGTACGGCGGGGTGGCCATCACCATTTCCGCCAGCGAGTAGGCCAGCTCGCGCTCGGCCATCACCGTGCCGTCGGCACCGTGTTCAAGCAGATGCTTCACTTCGGCATCGCTGTGTGCGCGCGCCAGCAGGGTCAGGTTGGGGTTGATCGCACG
>NZ_JBFTQU010000120.1:0-355 GCF_056399165.1 Stenotrophomonas sp. 01N47 | reverse complement strand
GCCGGACTCCCCGTAAATGAGCAGATTGCGCGGCCGGATCGAGGGCGGGGTGATCAAGTAGCGGTTCAGGATCGCAAAGATGTTGTCGGCCGCCTTGTGGCCGATCCACAGACCGCGCCAGCGGGCGATAATCCGCTCCTCGACAGGTAGGTCAACGAGCGCGCGGGCCTTAGGGTGAAGGTGATCGAGCCCTTCGATGAGGGGGGCGGCCGTGGTTTCAACTGAGTCCATCAGATGTCCAGATCATCATAGTCGTCGTCGGGTTCAAGGTGATCGAGCCCTTCGATGAGGGGGGCGGCCGTGGTTTCAACTGAGTCCATCAGATGTCCAGATCATCATAGTCGTCGTCGGGTTC
>NZ_JBFTQU010000119.1:0-356 GCF_056399165.1 Stenotrophomonas sp. 01N47 | reverse complement strand
GTGTCGGATTGCGGGGACGCCGCAAGTACGTCCTTGTAGGCTTGGCAGCCGCATCCATGCGGCTGACACCCCGCAATCCGACACCGCCCGACCTTCGACAGATTCCCGGTGACGGTGGGTCCATCTCAATCGAAATCGAAATCGAAATCGAATATTTCGACAATTGAACGAAAGACATCCACGCATGGCGTGGATATACGTGTCGACCAGGGTCGACACCCACCAAGAGCAAGTCATGCCATCCCGACAGATTGCGGAGATCTGTCGAAGGCGGGGTGGGTCCGGTTGCGGGGGCGTGAGCGCCATGGATGGCGCGACCGAGCTTACAGGGACGTACTTGCAGCGTCCCCCGCAAC
>NZ_JBFTQU010000118.1:0-359 GCF_056399165.1 Stenotrophomonas sp. 01N47 | reverse complement strand
GTTCTTGAGCCTGCGACTGACGGCGACGGTCACGCTTTTGTCGGCCATCATCTGCTTACCCGCGGCTTATGCATTTGCGCGCATGTCGTTTCCCGGAAAGAACGTGCTCTTCCTGTCTTTTCTGGCCTCGCATGCCTTTCCGAAGTTCGGACTTCTGGTGGCGATCGCTGGCATCTTCTTGAAGCTCGGCTTGATCAGCACCTTCTGGGGCGTTGTCCTGATCCAGCTGGTCGGGACGTTGATGTTGATGATCTGGATCCCCGTGGCAGCGTTCCAGAATATCGATCGGCGCATGGAAGAGGCTGCCCGCGATGCAGGTGCCGGACCGTTGCGGGTTTTCTGGTCGATCACCTTGCCCC
>NZ_JBFTQU010000117.1:0-359 GCF_056399165.1 Stenotrophomonas sp. 01N47 | reverse complement strand
TGCCAGGCACCCRCACTCGATGATGTGGCCGGCCAGACTGCCTTGGGMCAGGCGRTCATAGTCGTYCGCMTGCCARCCGAACTCRTGCATCWGCACGCCGAGYGTCACGGCACTGTCCACGCAGCGTCCGGTGATGACGATCTGGGCCCCCTGGTCCAGCGCCTGCCTGATCGGCAACGCGCCCAGATAGGCATTGGCGCTGACCACGTGCTCTGGCAAGGGGCGGCCTTGCTGCATGTCTTGCACACCGGCTTCGCGCAGCTGTGGRAGCAGGGGCATCACGTCATCGCCTTCCACCACGGCAATGCGCAGCGTCAGGCCCTGTTCCGCCGCCAGAGCGGCAATGGCCTGCGCACACC
>NZ_JBFTQU010000116.1:0-361 GCF_056399165.1 Stenotrophomonas sp. 01N47 | reverse complement strand
GTCCGAGGCCGCCCGTACGTCCAAGGGGTTGCGGTCGCCGAGGAGCATTGCGCTGAATAGCTCAGCATCGTTCATGCCTCTGCCGTCATCTGCAATGGATATCCAGCTGTCTACGCCATTCCAATTGAACCCGACCTCTACTTGGCCCGCGCCAGCGGAAATGCTGTTGTCCACCAGGTCCGCCAGCGCCGTGGCCGTCGTGTAACCCAGGCCGCGCAGTGCCTCAACCATGGCGTCAGCCCTGGGGGGAGCATTTCGGCCTTGCGGCCTACCCCTACTGTTCTGCTGCATCGTCAGCCTCCGGCTTTCCATTGACCAACTCCCTGAGACGCCGCGAAGGGTGGCGCATCAGTCTTAGCGC
>NZ_JBFTQU010000115.1:0-363 GCF_056399165.1 Stenotrophomonas sp. 01N47 | reverse complement strand
GCCCGAAGGTCATCACGCAGGCGATCAACCGCCGGTCCAGTTGCAGTTTGGTCAGCACATATAAAAGAGGCGGCACCAGCAACGGGATAAACGCGATATGAATCGGCAAAATGTTCTGCGAGGCGATGGCCACCACCCAGAGCAGGCCGATCAGCAGCCATTTGACATTGCCGCCGCCGTTGGTGTGCTGGCGATCGACCATGGCCAGGGCTTTGTCCGCCAGGGCGTGGGCCAGGCCGGACTTGGCGATGGCCACGGCGAACGCGCCGAGCAAGGCGTAGGACAACGCCACTGTCGCCCCGCCGCCGAGGCCGCTGTTGAAGGCTTTGAGGGTCGCATCGATCCCCAGGCCACCGGTCAAAC
>NZ_JBFTQU010000114.1:0-365 GCF_056399165.1 Stenotrophomonas sp. 01N47 | reverse complement strand
GAAGGTCGATAGTGCATCTGGAAAGCTGCCAGCACATGCCGGGTGGCCACATCCAGCTCACCAGTCTGCGGCGTTGTATAGCCCAGACGCGCGAGCTCTTCCTGAAACCAGGTGATGCTCGGCAGTTGTGCCTCGAATAACGCTTGCTGACGCGCTACAGCCTGGGCATCGGGCCAGACCACCAACCCTTCGTCGGCCAGACGCTTCCATGGGAACAACGGACCCGGATCCAGCTTGCGCAGCGGCGCGATATCGCTGTGGCCAATGATGTTTCGCGGGCTGATGTTGTTGCGCTTGCTGATGTCCCTGATCAGGAAGATCAAAGACTGAACCTGCGCCTCGCTGTAGGGATACCAGACGCGCCC
>NZ_JBFTQU010000113.1:0-366 GCF_056399165.1 Stenotrophomonas sp. 01N47 | reverse complement strand
GCGTACCGCCCCCCCAGTGCGATTGCATCACGCCTCGACGCGCGCCAAGCCGTTCCGCCGCCATCGCCATTTCGCGGGCCAGGTAGTCCACATAGCGCGCGCTGCGCGTGTGGTCCTTCGTGATGATCTTGTTGCAGCCGCAGTAGTAGCAGATGTTCTCGCAGAACGGGATATGGATATAGAGCGAGAGCGGAGCGGGCGCACTAGCGCTGCAGGCATCGAGCGCGGCCAGGTAGCCGGCGTCGCCGAGTTCACCGTGGAAGCGGTCGGCGGTAGGATAGGACGTGTAACGCGGCCCGTTGCCGTCGATGCGGCCCGCCAGGCTCCGGAAGTCCGCGAGCGCACGGCGATCGAAAGCCGTTGAGG
>NZ_JBFTQU010000112.1:0-366 GCF_056399165.1 Stenotrophomonas sp. 01N47 | reverse complement strand
TTCCTGCCCTCGATCAGGCGCGAAATCCTCGGCTTCAGCCCGAGCGCGGCGGCGATCATCGCGGCCTCGTCCTCGTCGCGGCCGCCCACCGCCAGCGGCAGGCGGATCCACTCGGCCTTGCAGTCGAGTCTGCTCCAGGTCAGGCAGGCGACGAACGGCAGCGGAAGGGGCAGGGCCACGCCGTGACGGCCATGGACTCGGCTTCAGCCCGAGCGCGGCGGCGATCATCGCGGCCTCGTCCTCGTCGCGGCCGCCCACCGCCAGCGGCAGGCGGATCCACTCGGCCTTGCAGTCGAGTCTGCTCCAGGTCAGGCAGGCGACGAACGGCAGCGGAAGGGGCAGGGCCACGCCGTGACGGCCATGGAC
>NZ_JBFTQU010000111.1:0-367 GCF_056399165.1 Stenotrophomonas sp. 01N47 | reverse complement strand
GTACAGTGGCAAATACGCCCATAAGCGCGAATCCCACTGCCGTAAGTGCGGCGAACCATATGCCGTACACCAGCATCTGCACGCTCACTGAGCCGCGTTGTGGGTCGACGAACTGCGGGATGAACGCAAGGACGAAAAACCCAGGCTTCGGATTGAGTGCTGCCGAGAGTAATCCCGTGAGGAAAATGCTCGGCAGTGATTGCCGAGTCGCTGGCTGGAAGCTGATCAGGCTACGGGAGCGTAGGACTTTTATGCCAAGCCAAAGCAAATAACCGGCACCGATAAGCTTGACGACCCAGAAGGCAACGGCGGACGTCTGCATCAGCAAAGTCAGTCCTAGCGAAGCGGTTGCCACATGAAAGAGAAT
>NZ_JBFTQU010000110.1:0-368 GCF_056399165.1 Stenotrophomonas sp. 01N47 | reverse complement strand
GCACAGCACCGGCCTGATCAACGCGCACTTCTGGCTCGCGACCATCGGTACCGTGTTGTACATCGCTTCGATGTGGGTCAACGGCATCACCCAGGGCCTGATGTGGCGTGCAATCAACGACGACGGCACCCTCACCTACTCGTTCGTGGAAGCGCTGCAAGCCAGCCACCCTGGTTTCATCGTTCGTGCCCTGGGCGGCGCGTTCTTTGCCAGCGGCATGCTGTTGATGGCCTACAACGTGTTCCGTACCGTTCGTGCCTCGGACCCGGCTGAAGCTGAAGCCGCCGCCAAGATTGCTGTAGTTGGAGCTCACTGATGAAGCATGAAGCAGTCGAGAAGAATATTGGCCTGCTGGCCTTCTTCATGGT
>NZ_JBFTQU010000109.1:0-368 GCF_056399165.1 Stenotrophomonas sp. 01N47 | reverse complement strand
CGCAGGGTCAGGTCGCTGCCCGCGCCGCCCTCGTAGTTCCTGGGCGTCCAGCCGTTGATGGTCACCGGATCGCCGACCACCCGCATGTCGGGACGGGCGCCGTCGCGCAGGGCGGCCAGATAGACGAACAGCTTGAAGGCGCTGCCCGGCTGGCGCTTGGCCTGGACGGCGCGGTTGAACTGGCTCTTGGCGTAGGAGCGGCCGCCGACCATGGCCACGACCTTGCCGTCGGGCCGCATGGCCACCAGCGCCGCCTGCCCCGCCTTCAGCCGGGTTCCCGACCGGGCCAGGGCGTTGTTGACCGCCTGCTCGGCGCGGCGCTGCAGGCGGCCGTCGAGCGTGGTGGGAACTCGGACCTCGCCGTAGCG
>NZ_JBFTQU010000108.1:0-368 GCF_056399165.1 Stenotrophomonas sp. 01N47 | reverse complement strand
CTTTCCTTCCAGCAGCAATACGTTTCCTGGCTTCAAGTCTCTGTGTACAATTTTGTCCTCAATGCTGGCCAAAGCCTCTGCCACGTCCGTCAGGATTTGCACGCATTCCCCGAGCTCCACGGGGCCGCCCTGCTCGAGACGCTGGGCGAGCGACATCTCAGCCCGCGGCATAACGAGCACCCAGAAGTCGTCGTGTTCGCCAGAGTCCAAAATCGGAACAACGTTTCTGTACGCCGTCGCTCCCAACAACTCCCCAATAAGCATTTCCCGGGTAGCTCCCGGGTCTTTCTTCACAAACTTCGCCACAGCATTTTCTGTCTCCGAATTCGACGCGAGGTATACGTCGCCGAATCCGCCAACACCAACAC
>NZ_JBFTQU010000107.1:0-371 GCF_056399165.1 Stenotrophomonas sp. 01N47 | reverse complement strand
GGGTGCAGGTGATGCGGATGGAGGTGCTGGGGCGCGAGCCGCGGTGACGCCTAAGCGGCCGGGGCCAGGCTCCGGCCGCCTTCTCATCCTTCGGCGAGGAACCGCTGCATACGCGGCACGGTGAAGTCGAGGAACGCGCGCACCCTGGCCGGCAGGAACTGGGCGCCGCGGAACAGGGCATGGATCTCGTCGGTCTCGCCGATGTCGCTGTCCTGCAGGATCTCGACCAGTTCGCCGCGCGCGATGGGCCCCCGCAGGTGATAGTCGGCGATCCGTGCGACGCCCACGCCGGCCAGGGCCATGCGCCGCAGGGTTTCGCCGTTGTTGGCCAGCAGCGATCCGCTCAGCATGCGCTCGACGATCCGTCCGCC
>NZ_JBFTQU010000106.1:0-372 GCF_056399165.1 Stenotrophomonas sp. 01N47 | reverse complement strand
GTGTTCTCGGTGTCGAAGTCCGAATAGCGGTTGATCGTCGACGAGGCGAAGAAGCCCAGCGAGTGGCGCGACCAGTCCGAACGCACGGCCAGCTGGGGCTTCACGCGCCAGATGGTGTCGTCGGTCTCGCCCGTGGCCACGGCGTAGATGTTGTCGTCACGTTCGACGTCCACGGTCAGGCGGGGGTAGGCCATGAAGCCGCCCAGGCGCACGCCGGCCGCTTCATAGTCGGGGCGCGGGCGCTGGCGCACGCTGGTGTGCTTGTCGCGCTTGAAGCTGGACGCTTCGCTCTGGGCCGAAGCCACCTGCGGCGCAGCCGCGACGAGAACAGCCGCGATGGCGGCCGAGGCAAGTATCTTCATGGTCTATCCC
>NZ_JBFTQU010000105.1:0-373 GCF_056399165.1 Stenotrophomonas sp. 01N47 | reverse complement strand
GGGCTGGCGAGGATGTGCAGCGGACTGCCCCCCAGCGAACGCGCATGCAGGGTCGAATCCGCCAACGCTCCGATGCGGATCGCAATGTCGGTGCTTTGCTCCAGCAGGTCGATGATCAGGTCGTTGCTGTTGAGTTCCAGCTGGATGTCCGGGTACAGACGGCGGAACTCATCGATGTAGGGCACGATGGCATGCAGCATGAACGGCGACGCCGCGTTGATCCGCAGTCGTCCGGAAGGTGTCTTTTGGCGCGAGGACAGACGCTCTTCGAGCTCGTCCATCTGGTCGAGAATCAGCTTGGCCTGTTCGAAGAAGTACTTGCCCTCCTCGGTCAGGTCCATGCGCCGCGTGGTGCGGTTGATCAACGTGGTGT
>NZ_JBFTQU010000104.1:0-374 GCF_056399165.1 Stenotrophomonas sp. 01N47 | reverse complement strand
GGGTCGGGTCGTCGCCTTTGCCTTCGGCCAGTTGGTAGTCGCTGCGATGGCGCTCGAGGGCACGGGTTGCCAGTTGCTTGCCGCGCGCGCGGTCGGTGAAACGGCCGGGGTAGTCGTAGTCTTCGAGGTCCGGGGCGAACGCGCTTTTGGCCGCGCTTTCCGGCAGCAGCCGGGGTTTTTCGAAGTCGTAGTCGCGGCGGCTGACGCGGGTAGTGCGGGTTTCCAGGCGCAGGTTGAAGCGCTTGATCACCGGKTYKTYGGCGRCCATGCCGGAGTCYTGCTGGTAGSYCACYGGCGCSAGYTTSSGGAACACCGTCTGGTCATCGCCGAACACCAGTTTGTGGCCGCTGGTCGAGTGCTGGAAGTGGAAATGG
>NZ_JBFTQU010000103.1:0-374 GCF_056399165.1 Stenotrophomonas sp. 01N47 | reverse complement strand
TTTGTAGACCGGCGAACGCTGGGCGGAATCAATCACCGACTGCGGTACGCCATCGGCCAGGGCCTGGCGAATCACTGCCGGGTCATTCGGATCGAGGAAGATCTCCAGTTGTTTCTCGTACAGGTCTTGCTCATTGGCGGTGCTCGCCACTTCGCTGATGCGGTCGGCGTCATACAGCAGCACACCGAGGTAACGGATACGCCCGACACAGGTTTCGGCGCAAACAGTCGGCATCCCGGCTTCGATACGCGGGTAGCAGAAGATGCACTTCTCSGMCTTGCCGCTYTKCCAGTTGAAATAGATCTTCTTGTACGGGCAGCCGCTGATGCACATCCGCCAGCCACGGCATTTTTCCTGGTCGATCAGCACAATGC
>NZ_JBFTQU010000102.1:0-375 GCF_056399165.1 Stenotrophomonas sp. 01N47 | reverse complement strand
GAGCAGTTGCACGTCCGCACCGGTGAGCGGCACGTTGCGCGGCCCGAGGTTCGTGAAGTTGTTGGTGTGGGCGTCGAGCAGTTCGATGACGTAGTAGCGGTCGGCATCACGGAGCGGCGGCACGCGCAGCGTGACGGGACCATCGGCCAGATTCAGCCAGCCGCAGAAGTAGAGCAGGTCATTGGCGGGCGTCACGATGTCGCGGTCTTCGTGCGTCCACAGCCGCGCGCTGGCGGAGAGCGTGTTCATCGGCGCGCGGCCATAGCGCGTGGGCGCATCGACGGAAGTTTGCAGGCGGCAGGTGCGCAGCGTTTCGATCAGCGGATAGCCGTAGATCACGAGCGGCAGCGCGGCGGCGGCGACCAGGGCCTCCAG
>NZ_JBFTQU010000101.1:0-375 GCF_056399165.1 Stenotrophomonas sp. 01N47 | reverse complement strand
GTGGTCAGCCGCGCCGTCGCCAGGTGGCTGGCCGGCAGGGTCGCCAGCGCGCCGCCCTCGCCCACCGCGCCCTCGGCCGCCTTGGCCTGCGACAGGTCGAAGACCAGGCCCGCCGCGCCGATCTTGGCGTCGGGAACCGGCGGCAGGTCCAGGATGTCGGCGCGCGCGGCCTCGATGCGCTGGGCGAGGTCGGACCGGGACAGCAGGGCGGCGAACCAGGCCTCGCGCTCGGGCTGCTTCTTGGCCGCCTTCAGCGCCGTCTCTTCCTCGGCCGTCAGGCTCACCTTGGTGTAGCCGCGGGCGCGCATGCAGCGCTCGTAGCCGGCGCGGCGGGCCTTGGCCTCTTCCAGGCCGGCCAGGAAGCCGGTGGCCAGG
>NZ_JBFTQU010000100.1:0-377 GCF_056399165.1 Stenotrophomonas sp. 01N47 | reverse complement strand
CAGCAAGGTGCCCGAAATACGTGCACCGGAGCAACCGAACGGGTGACCCAGGGCGATCGCGCCGCCGTGCAGGTTAACCTTCTCGTTCATCTTGTCGAGCACTTTCAAATCTTTCAGCACTGGCAGGGCCTGTGCAGCGAAAGCTTCGTTGAGTTCGAAGAAGTCGATATCGGCAATACCCAGACCTGCACGCTTCAGTGCTTTCTGTGTCGCCGGCACTGGACCATAACCCATGATCGCCGGATCCACACCTGCCACTGCCATCGAGCGGATCACCGCCATCGGCTGGATGCCCAGGTCCTGTGCACGCTGCGCCGACGTCACGATCATGCACGAAGCACCATCGGTGATCTGCGACGAAGTACCGGCTGTCACGG
>NZ_JBFTQU010000099.1:0-378 GCF_056399165.1 Stenotrophomonas sp. 01N47 | reverse complement strand
GGCATCGTCCACATCGCCCAACCGTATTGGTTCGGTGAAGGCGGTGACATGACGCCACAAGAGTTCGGTATCTGGGCGGCCAATCAGCTGGAAGAGAAGATTCTGGAAATCGGCGTCGACAACGTCGGTGCCTTTATTGCCGAGCCGATCCAGGGCGCCGGCGGCGTGATCATTCCGCCAGACAGCTACTGGCCGCGCATCAAGGAAATCCTCGCCAAGTACGACATCCTGTTCGTGGCCGACGAGGTGATCTGCGGTTTCGGTCGTACCGGTGAGTGGTTCGGTACCGATTTCTACGACCTCAAGCCCCACATGATGACCATCGCCAAAGGTCTGACGTCCGGCTACATCCCGATGGGTGGCCTGATCGTGCATGAC
>NZ_JBFTQU010000098.1:0-379 GCF_056399165.1 Stenotrophomonas sp. 01N47 | reverse complement strand
GCTCTGGTAGGCGACGACGATGACGCTGAAGGCGGGAGAAACGGTCGGCATGCCCAAATGCTTGGTTGAACGCGGCGCGACACTCGCTAACACAGGGGCCCGGGCAAAGGTACGGCGAAGGTGATCAAGCAGCTCAAGCGTCTGGTCTGGCGCGCCCTGCCGGGGGCGGCGCACGCCGTCTCGGTTCGCCTGCCCACCGTCCGCGCCTGGCTCGACTACGGCTGGAACCGCCGCCGTCCGGCTCCGGCGCCGGCCGATGCGCCGGTCATCGTCGCGGGCTTCCACGGCGCGGTCCTGGGCCTTGGCGAGGCGGCCCGCGGTCTGGCGAAGGCCCTGCGGGCGCAGGGGCGGCAGGTCGTCGACTGGGACGTTTCCGAGC
>NZ_JBFTQU010000097.1:0-382 GCF_056399165.1 Stenotrophomonas sp. 01N47 | reverse complement strand
CTGACGGGTCGACCAAATCGTTATCAGCAATCAGCCGTTCGCCGCACAGCGCCACCTTCGTGCAAGCGCCTGAAAGGATCATCGAAACGATATCGACCTTGGGCACGCCGGTTCGAAAGGCGGCCTGACGGAGGGAGATCATGCTCGGAGACGCTTGGGATTGCGCTTTGTCCTCTACGGATTTCCGGAAGGCGACCAGCTCGCTTTTGATGAAGTTCAGCTGAAATGCATTGCTTCCTTGTGATTTTCGGTCCGGTTCGTAGGCAGCTTTGACGAGACCGGATTTGACGAGCAAATCGAGGAAATTCTTGTCGCAGCCGATGATTTCCAAAGCTGCCTTTGCTTTGACGAGGTTTTCCGGCTCCGCCGTGAACAGTTGCAG
>NZ_JBFTQU010000096.1:0-382 GCF_056399165.1 Stenotrophomonas sp. 01N47 | reverse complement strand
CGACAAGATCGCCGCCCGCGATGGCGGCATGGGCGCGGGCGTCTCCCGCGAAGGCGTGCAGCGCGACCTGCTCCCATTGGTCGAAGGCACGACCGTGTCGACCAAGTACGGGCCGGTGAAGACCGACCACGTCCTGTTCATCGCATCGGGCGCCTTCCACGTGTCCAAGCCGTCGGACCTGCTGCCGGAATTGCAGGGTCGTTTGCCGATCCGCGTCGAGCTGCGCCCGCTGACCAAGGAAGACTTCCGCCGTATTCTTACGGAAACCGAAGCCAGCCTCATCCGCCAGTACAAGGCGCTGATGGAAACCGAAGGCCTGACGCTGGAATTCACTGATGACGGCATCGATGCGCTGGCAGACGTGGCCGTTCACCTGAACGCC
>NZ_JBFTQU010000095.1:0-384 GCF_056399165.1 Stenotrophomonas sp. 01N47 | reverse complement strand
TCCCGGCACCGTCAGTTCCCAGGCCAGGCTGCGGCGAATCGCTGCGTCAGGTTGACGCTCGCCACTTTCGATCAAGGCCAGGTAAGACGGGCTGATGCCTACCGTGCGGGCCAGCGCCTCAATGGCGATGCCCTTCCCTTCGCGCAAACTGCGTAGTTGATCCAGACCCGGAAGARYCTGGTCTGMTGTGGCCGCGGGACGCACTGTGGCGTCGCGCGGTGGTTGTTCGTTGATGCCTGCTGCTTTCAGTAGAGCCTGATACTGAGCCCATGGCAGAACCGCATATTCTGGTTCGCCTTCGCGTGTAATTATCTGAATATCCATGACTACCCCGTAGGACAACGACACGTAGCGAGTCGGCACTTTTCCTTAGAAGTGTAATCC
>NZ_JBFTQU010000094.1:0-386 GCF_056399165.1 Stenotrophomonas sp. 01N47 | reverse complement strand
GTGCTGGTCTACACGCCCGATCGTGGCATCGGCGACCTGATGTGGCATCTGCCGACCATCCGCGCGATCGCGGCGACCACGCCCGAGGGCCGGGTGGTGCTGGCCGCCCGCCCGGCCAGCCGTGCGTCCGAGGTGCTGGCCGTCGAGCCGACGGTGAGCAAGGTCGTCGACGCCCCGAACTACAAGGACAGGCTCAAGGGCGTGCGCGAGGTGCTCGACTTCCTGCGGATCTGCCGCACCGAGAAGCCGCGCGCGGTGTGGATCCTCGAGAAGATCGACCGCCCCGCCATCGCCGCGGCCCTGGCCGGCGTGCCCGAGCGGCGGGGTTTCGGCCTGGGCCACGGCCAGGAGGGCTGGCTGAACACCGGCCCCTACCTGCCCAAGTC
>NZ_JBFTQU010000093.1:0-387 GCF_056399165.1 Stenotrophomonas sp. 01N47 | reverse complement strand
GGGGAGGGAAGAGATCCGGCCATCCGAAGACCAAGACAAAAGTGTGTCGTGAAAGAAAATCGACAGCGTCTTGATGCACATGACGGCACTGAACCTTCGGAACGAACCAAAGCTACCGGCTAAACTAGGCTCAGGACCTATTAAATCACTTGCGTGCTTTCTTCAGTTTTGATTCATTTGAATTGAACGGAGGACCGCCATGAGTGATTTGATGTTGTTATCAGAAGCGCAAATGCGCCGTATCGAGCCATATTTTCCGCTATCCCATGGCGTTCCTCGCGTTGACGACAGGCTTGTCTTGAGCGGCATCATCTTCGTTCTGCGTAATGGGTTGCGGTGGCGTGATGTTCCCAAAGAATATGGGCCGCACAAGACGATCTATAATCG
>NZ_JBFTQU010000092.1:0-388 GCF_056399165.1 Stenotrophomonas sp. 01N47 | reverse complement strand
GTGTCGGATTGCGGGGACGCCGCAAGTACGTCCTTGTAGGCTTGGCAGCCGCATCCATGCGGCTGACACCCCGCAATCCGACACCGCCCCACCTCTGACATTTCCCTGGTGCCTGGTAGATCCACGCCATGCGTGGATGAATCTCTGTCAGATGTCGAAATCAATCCGGCATGAAATCGAATATTTCGATAGTTCATCGAAGAGCATCCACGCATGGCGTGGATCTACGTGTCGACCAAGGTCGACACCCAYCAACAGCAWCACAGARCRCCGWTCCGACAGWTCGCGGAAATCTGTCGAAGGCGGGGTGGGTCCGGTTGCGGGGGCGTGAGCGCCATGGATGGCGCGACCGAGCTTACAGGGACGTACTTGCAGCGTCCCCCGCAAC
>NZ_JBFTQU010000091.1:0-389 GCF_056399165.1 Stenotrophomonas sp. 01N47 | reverse complement strand
GGTCATGACCGCGGCTTCCGGTTTTGAAGCCCTTGGCCTGTTACTCGAACACGATGTCGACCTGGTGCTGCTGGATGTGCAGATGCCGGGCATGGACGGTTTTGAAGTGGCGCGCTTGATGCGCGGCAGCCAGCGAACCCGTCTTACGCCAATCATTTTTCTTACCGCCAACGAACAGTCCCAGGACGCCGTGATCAAGGGCTACGCCAGTGGCGCGGTGGATTACCTGTTCAAGCCGTTCGATCCGCAAATTCTCAAGCCTAAAGTCCAGGCGTTGCTCGAGCACCAGCGTAAACGCCGTGCCTTGCAGCGGTTGAGCCATGATCTGGAAGTCGCCCGGGCCATCAATGCCTCGGTGCTGGATAACGCCGCCGAAGGCATTCTGGTGG
>NZ_JBFTQU010000090.1:0-391 GCF_056399165.1 Stenotrophomonas sp. 01N47 | reverse complement strand
CCGAACAGCAGCACGAAGCCGTCGGAGTCGCGGCTGTAGGCCGGCTGGGCGGGCGTCGTGCCCGAGGCCGGCACCGCCGGGTTCAGGATGTCGTAGTTCTTGGTGTTGCCGGTCAGCGAGACGTACAGCGCCGTGTCCGGGCTGATCGCGTAGTCGGCCTTCACGCCATAGAAGAACTCGTCGCGGTCGCGGGTGTCCTGCTCGACCACGCCGCCGCCCCCGTTCACGCCGTCCTCGTAGTCGAACAGCTTGCTCTCGAACTTGCCGGTCAGGCGCAGGCGGTTGAACTCCTTGACGCCGGTCAGCGAGGCCGTGGTCAGGTCGTACTGGATCGGCTTGGCGGCCGACAGCGGCGAGGTCGGGGCCGAGCGCGGCTCGGTCAGCTTCTGGG
>NZ_JBFTQU010000089.1:0-392 GCF_056399165.1 Stenotrophomonas sp. 01N47 | reverse complement strand
TATCCAGCCTTCGAGGGGAAGGTCGATCTATCTGTCGTAACGAAAACGGACCCGCATCAAAGCCAGTGGCCTTTCGTCCGCGCCGAATAGAGCGACATCATGACCCCACTTCAGCCTTCGGAAGCTAATATCCGTCCACTCTCCCGGCTCCACATTGCCAAGATAGATCACATGTCGGGATGAAACCATTCCGATGTGCGTCTCGCCTGCTTGAAACAACGCTCGATCTGCCAAAGCGCTGTAGCTTGGGAAATAGAGAAGGCCGGCAGCATTGAAATCCGTCCCCGGGCACGGGAGAACACGCTGCCTTTCCGGCATACTGGCACGCATCAGGACCAGATTACGGATGTCGCGCGCGACGACTGACGAATGCTCCGCGACGCGGCGAATCG
>NZ_JBFTQU010000088.1:0-393 GCF_056399165.1 Stenotrophomonas sp. 01N47 | reverse complement strand
GTTTGGGTATCGACGCAGACGAGCCGCTGGCCCACGGTCAGGCGCGTCTCGGCGGCCGGCCCGGCGAAGCGGGTGTCGATGGCGAAGCTGGTCCGTCCGATGTGCGTCACACGCAACTCGCGGGTCAGCAGTTCGCCCAGCCGGCTCGGCGCGGTAAAGCGGCATTGCAGTTCGGCGGTCGGCACGCCGGCGTGGCCGGCGAGGTGCATGGCGTCGAACGGCCAGTCCAGCCCATCAGCTAACCAGTCCTCGATGAAGTCGTTSAGCATCTCGAAGTAGCGCGGATCGGCACGCCGGCGTGGCCGGCGAGGTGCATGGCGTCGAACGGCCAGTCGAGCCCATCGGCGAACCAGTCTTCGATGAAGTCGTTGAGCATCTCGAAGTAGCGCGGAT
>NZ_JBFTQU010000087.1:0-393 GCF_056399165.1 Stenotrophomonas sp. 01N47 | reverse complement strand
AGCAGGCGCGGGGCGCGCGGGTCGAGCGGATGGAAGCGGTGCCCGAAACCCGACACAAACTTGCCGCGCAGCTCCCGGTAGGCCTGCAGCGCCGCCGCCACGGCTGCCTCGCGCGTGGCGCCGGCATCCTCGCGCTGCGCCACGTCCTGATACAGCTCCACCGCCTGCTCGCCGGCGCCGCCGTGCACGTCGCCCAGCACGTTCACGGCCGATGCCATCGCGTTGTTCAGCCACACGCCGCACGTGGCCGCCATGCGCGCAATCGCGATGCTCGGCGCCTGCGGGCCATGGTCCACCGCCGCCATCAGCGCGGCGTCGAGCAATTCGCCCTGGCCGGGCCCCGGCAGGTCGCCGCGCAGCATTAGCCAGATCATCTGGGCGAAGGAGACATTG
>NZ_JBFTQU010000086.1:0-394 GCF_056399165.1 Stenotrophomonas sp. 01N47 | reverse complement strand
ACCTAAGATTCCAGCCTACCACCTTAAACTTGGACAACCAACGCCAAGCTGGCCTAGCCTTCTCCGTCCCTCCATCGCAATAACCAGAAGTACAGGAATATTAACCTGTTTTCCATCGACTACGCTTTTCAGCCTCGCCTTAGGGACCGACTAACCCTGCGTCGATTAACGTTGCGCAGGAAACCTTGGTCTTTCGGCGTGGGTGTTTTTCACACCCATTGTCGTTACTCATGTCAGCATTCGCACTTCTGATACCTCCAGCAAGCTTCTCAACTCACCTTCACAGGCTTACAGAACGCTCCTCTACCGCATCACCTAAGTGATACCCGTAGCTTCGGTGTATGGTTTGAGCCCCGTTACATCTTCCGCGCAGGCCGACTCGACTAGTGAGCTA
>NZ_JBFTQU010000085.1:0-398 GCF_056399165.1 Stenotrophomonas sp. 01N47 | reverse complement strand
CGGCGTTGCCGCGACGGCCGACGCTGATGCGGAACCACTCCGAGCCTTCCATGCTCGTGCGCGGCTCGCGCTTGGGACGGTCGCCGAAGTCGCGGGGCTCACGCGGTTCGCGCGAACGCGGGCCCGGATCGGCGCCGTGGCGCGGATCGTCGTAGATTTCTTCCGGCGCCGGCAGCTTGGCGCGGCGGGTGCGGATCAGGGCCGCGGCGATCTCGGTCKGCGTGCGCTTGGCCAGCATGGCCTCGGCCAGGGCCAGATCTTCCTCGTTGGAGGTCTCGGCGAAGATCGGGTCGTCGAGAAGGCGCTCGGTGTCCTTGGCGCGGATCTCGTCGGCGCTCGGCGCGCCGCCCCAGACGCCTTCGACGCCGGCGGCGAACAGCAGTTGCTCGGCCTTGCGA
>NZ_JBFTQU010000084.1:0-400 GCF_056399165.1 Stenotrophomonas sp. 01N47 | reverse complement strand
CCGCTTTGCTGGCGAAGAAACTGGTGAGGTTGCCGGCGAGGGTGCCAGGGGACCACAAATAGTGGGCTTCGGAGAGCAGACGCACGCCGGACAGGTCCAGCTCGCCGTCTCCGGCCAAGGCTGCACGCCAACGGCGCGGCATGTCGGAAATCGCTTCGGAGGCACCGGTCAACGCACCATGCAGCGCGTACTTGGCGCCGCCGTGGATGATCCCCTGGGATTTCACACTCTGCCCGCCGCCGAGGCTGGCGCTTTCCACCAGTACGGTCGAGAAACCCTGACGACGCAGGCGTGCGTTCAGCCAGAGGCCGGCGACACCAGCGCCGACAATCAGCACGTCGGTAGAAATAACGGATGGCATGCAGCGACCTCGGAGTTCAGGACTAGAGGCGCAGTATAC
>NZ_JBFTQU010000083.1:0-401 GCF_056399165.1 Stenotrophomonas sp. 01N47 | reverse complement strand
GTCTTGGGCAGGGTGTCAGGCATGGACGGATCCTTCGGTGGACGGCGCTTCCGCGCGGGGGCGGCGGCCGTGGACGATGGCGAAGATGGTCGGAACAAACAGCAGCGAGGCGCAGGTGGCGAAGATCAGGCCGCCGATGACGGCGCGGCCCAGTGGGGCGTTCTGCTCGGCGCCCTCGCCCAGGGCCAGGGCCATGGGCCCCATGCCGATGATCATGGCCAGGGCGGTCATCAGCACCGGGCGGAAGCGGGTGACCCCGGCCTCGAAGGCGGCCTGCACCGCGTCGCCCGTGGCCGCCAGCCGCTCGCGGGCGAAGCTGACCACCAGGATCGAGTTGGCCGTGGCCACGCCCATGCACATGATCGCGCCGGTCAGGGCGGGCACCGACAGCGGCGTGCCGG
>NZ_JBFTQU010000082.1:0-402 GCF_056399165.1 Stenotrophomonas sp. 01N47 | reverse complement strand
GCCCTAGGTGTCAAACGGCGTTGAAAATTGACCCCCTATCGGCGTCCAAAATTGACCCCTCTGTTGGTTGTCCTGGGCTGGCGGCGAGGCGCGTAGCCATCAGCTAGCGCAGCGCGTCGCCGCCGGGTGAGCCGCGTGAGATTCAGCTGCCCGGAGGGGGTCTGGGGGAGGTTGGATAGATTGTGGATCAAGCCCTGGTCTTGAGACGCCAGCTGTCGTTTCCGGTCTCGACGATGTCGCAGTGATGGGTCAGGCGGTCGAGRAGSGCCGTGGTCATCTTGGCGTCGCCGAAGACGGTGGGCCATTCGCCGAAGGTCAGGTTGGTGGTGATGATCACCGAGGGGCGCTCATAGAGCTTGCTGATCAGATGGAAGAGGCGTTGGCCGCCGGACTGGGCGAAGG
>NZ_JBFTQU010000081.1:0-402 GCF_056399165.1 Stenotrophomonas sp. 01N47 | reverse complement strand
AGCATCTCGCGGGCCGAGCCGAGATCGGCGTCCAGGGCGGCCAGGGCCTGCTCGACCAGCCAGATCGCCTGGGGCGCGTTGGATGACGGCGTGGCCGCCTGCGTGTCGATGGATTGCAACATGGCTTGGGCCTCCTGCCGCCTCGAATGACCGCAACCCTAGCGAGGGCTGCCCGCGCGACACACCGAACGGACGTTGACCGGGCGTATCGACTTGGTTGGCCCGTCCCAGACCTTGGTATGGGGTCCCGGCCCGGGGCAGGCTTGGGCTATGAATCGCCTGATGCGCTTCTCGCCCTTTCCCGCCTCGCGCCCCTCGCCGCTCGGTCGCCGCCTGCGGCTGGCCAGCGCCGCCCTGATCGCCGCGGCCGTGTTCGTGATCGACACCTTCACCCCGCTGTCC
>NZ_JBFTQU010000080.1:0-403 GCF_056399165.1 Stenotrophomonas sp. 01N47 | reverse complement strand
CACCCGACCGGGTGAGCATCCTCCGCTTGAGAGCCCCACCGTGAATCCAGTCCCGTTAGTCAGCCTCGTCATTCCCGCCTTCAATCCACGCTTCTTCGCTCGGGCGCTGCGCAGCGCTGTGATCCAGCAATACGCCAACCTCGAAATCATTGTGTGCGACGACAGTCGCGGCGATGAGATCAAGCAGGTTGTCGAGTCGCTGGCGGGCGACGCGGCAGAACGTGTGCGGTATGTACGAAACCCGCAGACGCTGGGGTTTGTCGGCAATCTGCTGGCGTGCCTGGGCGAGGCAAGGGGCGAGTACATCAAGTTTCTCTGCGATGACGATCAGCTGTCGCCTGCGTGTATCGAGCGCCAGGCGCAGGTCTTGAGCGAGCAGGCGGACATCAATCTGGTGCTGGCC
>NZ_JBFTQU010000079.1:0-408 GCF_056399165.1 Stenotrophomonas sp. 01N47 | reverse complement strand
CGCCCGGTTAGCACCACGGCGCGGACGTCGTCGTCGGTGGCGATCTCGTCCAGGGCCTTCACCAGCTGGGCGCGCAGCGGCAAGCCCAGAGCGTTGGCCGGCGGGGCGTCCAGCTCCAGCAGGATGATGGACCCCGTGGGGCGCGAGACGTGCAGCATAGGAGCCAGTGCTGGGGGGATCGTCGGCGTCATGTCCGCAACCTCGCCCGGCGCGCGGCGAATGGGAAGCATGCAACCTCGAAGGCGACGGGTGGTTTCATGTGCAACCATGCTGCGACGCACAAGGATTCCGCTTGCCAGATCCGAAGCCTTGTCTCAGCCTCAGCCGTACCGGCCTGCCGAGCGTGGCCGGAGAACACGATAAGCACGACGGTCAGGCGGCGCATTTTCACCCCGCGCCGACCCGTAC
>NZ_JBFTQU010000078.1:0-408 GCF_056399165.1 Stenotrophomonas sp. 01N47 | reverse complement strand
CTTTGTCGGGCTTCGCCAGAGCAAAAGCGAATGATGCACATCGGGTTTCCCAAACCTGACGATAACATGCATATTTCATGCAACTCGCCACAGAGGGAATGGAATACCTTTAATCCGCCGCCTATTTGTAATATCTCGCTCGCATCGAATTGATGATCGACGAACTACGGGATCCGATACCGCAATGAACGCCCCTGCAAAGACCGAAGAATTCGCWGCCCCAATCCCTGCCGGCGTTTTCGCCGAAACCGTTCTCAGCGTCACGCATTACACGGACAACCTGTTCCGCTTCACGATGACGCGTCCTGAAGGTTTCCGCTTCCGCTCTGGCGAATTCGCGATGATCGGTCTCATGGTCGAAGGCAAGCCGATCTTCCGCGCATACTCGATCGCCAGCCCGGCCTGGGC
>NZ_JBFTQU010000077.1:0-409 GCF_056399165.1 Stenotrophomonas sp. 01N47 | reverse complement strand
AGGCGGTGCATCCGCTCATCGACGATGGCCCGTCACCCGAAACCCTCACCCTGCTTGCCGTGGACGTCGGCGCACTGCAGGCGGCGCTGGAACGGCTGCCGTCGCCCTTGCGCGAAATCCTGGTACTGCGTGAACTGGAAGAATGCTCATACAAGGAAATCGCGACCATCACCGGACAGAAGATCGGCACGGTGATGTCCCGTCTTGCGCGTGCCCGCGATCGCTTGCGGGCCGAACTCACCTGCCGGCCCAAGGAGGTACGCCGTCATGATCTGCGATGACGCCGGGCTGCTGTTGCACGCCTATCTCGACGACGAACTGGATGCTGCCAGCAGTGCTGCGATGGCTCGCCACCTGCACGAGTGCAGCGCGTGCAAGTCCCGTTACGAGACCTACGCCATCATGCAGA
>NZ_JBFTQU010000076.1:0-409 GCF_056399165.1 Stenotrophomonas sp. 01N47 | reverse complement strand
CGCTTGACCTCCGTGGCGGCAGGCGCGCAACTGCATCAAAATACAAGAATGCCGCACCGCAGGAGAACCCCGTCGTGAGCGAGGCGCCCGCCCAACTGGCCGACGACTTCGGCCCGCCCGACGAAGCCCTGGCCCAGGCCAAGTGGTTGAAACTGGTCGAGAAGACCCTGAAAGGGGCCGATTTCGACGAGACCCTGACGCGCGCCACCCCGGACGGGATCGCCATCCGCCCGCTCTACACCGCCGACGACGCCGTCACCGTGGCCCGCGACCTGCGCGCCCGCGACATCGACCGCCCCTGGGACCTCCGCACGAAGGTCGCCCACCCCGACGCCAAGCACGCCAATGGCGAGATCCTGAAGGACCTGGAGAACGGCGCGGCCTCGGTGCTGCTGGCGCTGGATCCGGC
>NZ_JBFTQU010000075.1:0-410 GCF_056399165.1 Stenotrophomonas sp. 01N47 | reverse complement strand
CATTTCGGTTGCTAATTTTATTTGCGGATTACTTAGCGATAAGCTAATATGACGCACGTCCATGAAGTTGACCTTTCCAGACAGGCGCGCCGGGCTTTGAAGGCCATGCCGCGCAACGTTGCCACCCAGATCCGCAGCAAGATCGACATGCTGGCGGGGAATCCGTCTCAATCCGCGCGGGGGCGCCTATCAATGACCGACATCCAATTTATCGAGCAAGATGGCCAGCGGGCCTTTGCAGTCGTGCCGATCGACGTTTGGGACAAGGTGAAGCACCTGTTCGAGGATCTCGACGATGTAGCCCTGTATGACCGTGCCAAGGCGGCCGATGACGTTTGGGACAAGGTGAAGCACCTGTTCGAGGATCTCGACGATGTAGCCCTGTATGACCGTGCCAAGGCGGCCGATGA
>NZ_JBFTQU010000074.1:0-415 GCF_056399165.1 Stenotrophomonas sp. 01N47 | reverse complement strand
CCGTCGAGCGCAATGTGCCGGCCGTGCGTGAACTGCAGCAAAAGCTGATCGACCTGCAGTTGCGCGTGGTGCTGCCGCTGAAGGAGCTCAAGGACGTCAACCGCAAGATGAGCGAGGGCGAGAAGCGCGCCCGCGAAGCCAAGCGCGAGATGACCGAGGCCAACCTGCGCCTGGTGATCTCGATCGCCAAGAAATACACCAAYCGTGGCCTGCAGTTCCTCGATCTGATCCAGGAAGGCAACATYGGSYTGATGAARGCGGTRGACAAGTTCGAATACCGCCGTGGCTACAAATTCTCGACTTATGCCACCTGGTGGATCCGTCAGGCGATCACTCGCTCGATCGCCGACCAGGCCCGCACCATCCGTATTCCGGTGCACATGATCGAGACGATCAACAAGCTCAACCGTATTTC
>NZ_JBFTQU010000073.1:0-420 GCF_056399165.1 Stenotrophomonas sp. 01N47 | reverse complement strand
ACAGTGCAGCCCAACGGAACGGGCCGATGCCACGGCAGAACAGTGGACGGATGTAAGCCGGTACGAAACCCGGGAAGTCGAATGCGTTTTCCACGCCTTCTTCTTGCGCCATCTGACGGATGTTGTTGCCGTAGTCGAAGGTCGGCACGCCCATTTTCTGGAAGTCCAGCATCGCTTTAACGTGCACGGCCATCGATTGCTTGGCGGCCTTGACCACGGCAGCAGGTTCGGTCTTGGCGCGAGCGCGGTATTCGTCCCAGGTCCAGCCGGCCGGCAGGTAGCCGTTGAGCGGGTCGTGGGCGCTGGTCTGGTCGGTGACCATGTCCGGGCGCACGCCACGACGGACCAGTTCCGGGAGGATTTCCGCAGCGTTGCCCAGCAGGGCGATGGAGATCGCCTTGCCTTCGGCAGTGTATTTGG
>NZ_JBFTQU010000072.1:0-422 GCF_056399165.1 Stenotrophomonas sp. 01N47 | reverse complement strand
GCTGGAAGGTGAAGTCGAAACCAACGAGTGTCTTGATCGTCGCAAGCCTACCCATTCGCAGCGCCGTCTTGATGCGGCTGTTCTCGCGCAGGGTCAACTCCTCGGAAAGAAGGATATCGATCGCTTCAAGGGCAGACAGCTCGCCGTGTTCGAGGCGTCGCACAACATGGTCGAGCGCCTCCAGTGCGCGCGGCATCTTCAGGCCGACCAGGTCATGGCGAATACGGTCGATCTTGGATGGTACGGCATCGAGTGTTGCACTCATGGGCGGTTCTCCTTTGCCAAGACCTTGCCGACGGCGTCATAGAAGGCGAGAGACCGCTGCAGCACGGTGTCGCCGGCGGGTTTGACGACAAGGGCTTCGCCTCGTGTTTGTGGCCAGTGTTGCGTCGTGATTGCTCGTCGGTGATCAGGATGAATCC
>NZ_JBFTQU010000071.1:0-422 GCF_056399165.1 Stenotrophomonas sp. 01N47 | reverse complement strand
GACCTGCAAGCATCACCTTCCCATGCCATATGACCGGCACAGTGGATCTGACGCTTCACTCGCTTACCGTTGCGGGGGCAGCACCGGACTGACATGGCTTTAGAGTAAAGCACATGATTCACCGGTTTCCCGTTTCACCCTGTGAAGGGCACCCGTAACAAGGCGTGTAGGAGAGCATGGGCGAGGGCGGGGAGTCAATTGGCAGGGGTTCTCACTAACACCCAATATCTGTGGCGAGGGGGCTTGCTCCCGCTCGAGCGCATAGCGGTCTCATCGGATTCATGCGGTCTGTCTGTAAGATTTGCAGTGCATGGTTTCACGACTGCTTCGCARMCSARCGGGAGCAAGCTCCCTCGCCACAGGCAAGCCCCCTCGCCACAGGTGATCGCATTCGCCGACAAGACATTGACCCGCCCCCACAC
>NZ_JBFTQU010000070.1:0-422 GCF_056399165.1 Stenotrophomonas sp. 01N47 | reverse complement strand
GCCGTGACCTGGGTGCCGTCCTCGAACGGCCGAGCCCGGAACGGCGCCTCGTCCAGGGGCCGCCAGTCGCGGCCCGCGCGGCGCTCGAACCGGTAGACGCCGCCGGCCGCCACCACGCGGACCTGCCCGCCGCGGAACACGGCCTCGTCGCGCGCACGCAGCAGGGCCGCGGCGAAGCGTTCGGCCTCCTGCGGCAGGCTCGGACGGCCGTCCGGCAGCGCCAGCACCACCGCGCCGGCCAGCAGCCCCATGATCACCAGGACGATCATGAGTTCGACGAGGGTGAAGCCCCCTCGCCGCTGGCGTCCGGGCGGGCGCTGGATGTCAGCCCCAGTTGCCAATGTCGGCGTCCTTGCCCTCGCCGCCCTCGCGGCCGTCGGCGCCGAACGAGAAGACGTCGATCGCCCCATGCTGGCCCGGCG
>NZ_JBFTQU010000069.1:0-425 GCF_056399165.1 Stenotrophomonas sp. 01N47 | reverse complement strand
AGCCCGCACTGCTCCATGGCGGGCATGAACACCGATGGCGGCAACATGCCTTTGACGGGATGATGCCATCGCGCCAGAACCTCGACCCCTTGAACCCGGTCAGTCAGCAGGTCGAATTTCGGCTGGAAATAAGCGTGAAGTTGCTGATCGTCAAACGCCCGATGCATATCCTCATGACTGGCCAGAGCCGTTGCCGGCTGCAACGGTCGCGCGCTCTGCGGCTCACCCAAGTGTTTTGCCAACAGCTCCTGCAACGCGTCGAACCGCAAGGGCTTGCCGACATCGCCAAGCATCACCATCCCCGACATTGCAATGATCCGCCGTACGGAACGACGCAAATCCACCGACAGCGAACTGCTGATAATGATCGATCCCACAAGACCGGATGGTCCTGCGTGCTGCAAAAACTCCAGACCGTCCATGCC
>NZ_JBFTQU010000068.1:0-426 GCF_056399165.1 Stenotrophomonas sp. 01N47 | reverse complement strand
CCGGCACGCAGGTCGTCATAGGCCTGGGCGATCATCGCGGTGTCGATCACCACGAACGGGGTTTCTTGTTTGTCGGCGAAGGCCTTCATTTTCTGGAAGGTTTCGCGCGCGAAATAGTCTTCGACGTTGATCGACATGCTGGGAACTCCTACTGGCAAACTGAAATTATCAATGGGTGCAAATGAACGTCCTCCGTATCCCCACTTTGGTTCGCCTACTTCCCAAGGCATGTCGCCGAAAGCAAAAAGGCCATGGGAGGCGGTGCTTCCCTTGGCCTTGCTGTCTCGTCGTCAGTACTTGAGCCGGATGGATCGTTTCCAGCATGGACGTTCGGCGCGAACTTTAGGGCGTGAGGGGCTTGAGATCAACCAAAAATGTCGCGTTTTTGCACGCTTCCGTCGTGCGGTCCCTGACAGCTACTGATGT
>NZ_JBFTQU010000067.1:0-430 GCF_056399165.1 Stenotrophomonas sp. 01N47 | reverse complement strand
TTTTTATATTAAGGATAATGTAAATGAAGACCTGCCTACTGATCGGCTGCGGGGCTGAAATTGGCGCCAATTTACTGCTATTGAATGACCCTACACAAGACGGTTTTTTCATATCTACAGTAATCACTAACGCACCATCTACCGATAAGCATTACCCTCATTTATTGCCGATTCACGGCATCGTAGCAAAGTTAGCTTTGGCACAAGCAAACGCACTTGAGCGAATTAAGGTACTATCGCCAAACCAGATAAAAATCGACGAGAATGTCGTAAATTTTGTATTCTCGAATATTGCGAAAGATGACATTAATGAGTTAGGCCGCTTCGACTTTGCGGTCATTGCAACTTCAAAATCCGATATTCTGCCGGAAAGTGCCGTCGCCCAGAAGGTGAGGAAGGTTGCGCCGATTGTGCTCGGTGTAGCTGAAGC
>NZ_JBFTQU010000066.1:0-431 GCF_056399165.1 Stenotrophomonas sp. 01N47 | reverse complement strand
CTTCGTGACGTGCGACCTCCGGCAAATCCAGGTTTCGAAGTTCGCTTCGAGACGCCGCCAGGCGAACAGGCCCAAGTCGACTTTGCCCAGTTCCATGTCGTTTTCACCGATGAGCCAATGACACCAAGGATCATCTGGTTGTTCTCGATGGTGTTGGGACACAGTCGCCTCATCTGGGCTCGCTTCGTCATGCACCAGAACCTGCCGACCGTCCTACGTTGCCACATCGCCGCTTTCGAGGCGATTGGTGGTGCGCCGCGGGAGGTGCTCTACGACCGGATGAAGACTGCCGTTATCGGAGAAGGTCAGACGGAGGGCATCATCTACAACCGCGCTCTCATCGATCTGGCCCGCCATTATGGATTCCATCCTAAGGCGTGCAAGGCCTACCGAGCCAAGACAAAAGGCAAGGTTGAGCGGCCGTTTCGGTA
>NZ_JBFTQU010000065.1:0-431 GCF_056399165.1 Stenotrophomonas sp. 01N47 | reverse complement strand
GCATGCCTTCCTGCCAAATGACTTTATGGGCATTCATGTTCAGTCATCCGCCTTGGCGAGCGTTTCATGGGTGTTGCGGATGCCGGCCTGATCGAGGGTCAGGTCAGCCGCGGTGACTTGCACCGGAGTGATTTGCACGGTGTAGCGCCACTTGGTTTCCGGCAGGTCGCGGTAGGCGGCGAGCACGCCAACGTAACGGCTGCCCTCTTCCACGCTGAGCTTGAGCTCGACGGTTTCGCCTGGGCGCAGTTCCAGTTCTTCGCTGGCCACCAGGTCCGGGGCCAGGGATTCCTTGGCGCGTTCGTAGAGGCTGAAGAAATCAGCGTTCTCGAAGGCCACCGGGTGCTTGAGCTCGAACAGGCGCACGACGATCGGCGATGGACGACCGTTGAGGTCCGGGTTCAATTGATCGCTGGCGGTCAGCTTCAGGT
>NZ_JBFTQU010000064.1:0-431 GCF_056399165.1 Stenotrophomonas sp. 01N47 | reverse complement strand
AGCTGCACCAGTACTACGGCGGTAGCCACATCCTGCGGGGCCTGACGTTTGAGGTGAAGGTCGGCGAAGTCACCTGCCTGCTCGGGCGCAACGGCGTGGGCAAGACCACCTTGCTCAAATGCCTGATGGGTTTGCTGCCGGCCAAGGAGGGCGCGGTGAACTGGGAAGGTAAACCGATCACCACGTTCAAGCCGCACCAACGGGTGCATGCCGGTATCGCCTACGTGCCTCAGGGCCGGGAAATCTTCGGCCGGCTGACCGTGGAAGAAAACCTGCTGATGGGCCTGTCGCGGTTTCCTGGCTCCGAGGCCAAGGAAGTCCCGGCGTTCATCTACGAGCTGTTCCCGGTGCTGCTGCAAATGAAGCAACGGCGTGGCGGTGACTTGTCCGGCGGTCAGCAACAGCAGCTGGCGATCGGCAGGGCATTGGCC
>NZ_JBFTQU010000063.1:0-433 GCF_056399165.1 Stenotrophomonas sp. 01N47 | reverse complement strand
GTGTGACGTCGCACCCTAGAATGCCCCGATGCGCGATGATCTCTCCCTTCTGCTGAACTCCCTCAACGATGCCCAACGCCAGGCCGTAGCTGCCTCCGTGGGTCGTCAGTTGGTCCTGGCCGGTGCTGGCTCCGGTAAAACCCGAGTGCTGGTGCACCGTATCGCCTGGTTGATCCAGGTCGAAAACGCCTCGCCCCACTCCATTCTGTCGGTGACCTTCACCAACAAGGCCGCTGCCGAGATGCGTCATCGCATCGAGCAGCTGATGGGTATCAACCCGGCCGGCATGTGGGTCGGCACCTTCCACGGCCTGGCGCACCGCTTATTGCGGGCGCACTGGCAAGAGGCGGGCCTGAGCCAGACCTTCCAGATTCTCGACAGCGACGACCAGCAACGGCTGGTCAAGCGGGTGATCCGCGAGTTGGGCCTGGAC
>NZ_JBFTQU010000062.1:0-434 GCF_056399165.1 Stenotrophomonas sp. 01N47 | reverse complement strand
ATCGCTGATGCACTGACCGCCTCTGGCGTTGAAGTTGCAAAAAGCGAAGTTCGTCTGCCGAACGGCACCATCCGCAACGTAGGCGAATTCGACGTAGCCGTGCACCTGCACGCYGAAGTTGAAGCCACCGTACGCGTTGTCGTGGTAGCAGCTTAAGAAGTACTTGTCGGCTGGCACCCTTGGGTGCTTGCCGGTAACATCGGGCACGATCCTGTTTACAGGTCGTGCCCTTTGTCTTTCTGCAGTTCCTGATTTTTTACAACCCCTGCTTTTCCTAAAGAACCCAAGTGGCCATGAACGATATCTCCGCTCCTGAGCAATACGATCTGCAAACCGCCGCGCTGAAAGTGCCGCCGCATTCCATCGAGGCCGAACAGGCCGTGCGCGGTGGTCTGATGCTGGACAACAACGCCTGGGAGCGCGTGCTTGATCAG
>NZ_JBFTQU010000061.1:0-443 GCF_056399165.1 Stenotrophomonas sp. 01N47 | reverse complement strand
GGACCGTGGATGCCGAGGAGGCCATCGACATCGCCCGTCGCGCCGAAGCCGCCGCCTTTGCCGTGTCGCCCAAGATCCGCAACAGTGACGGCGCGAGCGTATCGGCCCAGCATTCGCAGTTCGTGCTGGCCACCTCGCGCGGCTTCTCGGGCGGCTATCCGTATTCGCGCCATTTCATCTCCTGCGCGCCGATCGCCGGTTCGGGCGGCGGCATGCAGCGCGACGACTGGTATTCGTCCAAGCGSTCSCCGCTGACRCTGGCCGCGCCCGARGACATCGGCCGCTACGCCGCCGAGCGTGCGCTGGCTCGCCTGAATGCSCGCAAGCTGACCACGCGCAAGTGCCCGGTGCTGTTCGAAGCGCCGCTGGCCGCTGGCCTGCTCGGCGCGTTCGTCCAGGCGGTGTCCGGTGGCGCGCTGTATCGTAAATCGACGTTTTTGTAC
>NZ_JBFTQU010000060.1:0-444 GCF_056399165.1 Stenotrophomonas sp. 01N47 | reverse complement strand
GGTCAGTTCAGCCTGGAACACTTCCTTGCTGGCCTTGGCCGCTGCCAATTGGCTTGGGTTGGTGGCGTAGATCACCGAGCGGTACTGGGTGCCGATGTCGTTGCCCTGGCGCATGCCCTGAGTCGGGTTGTGCAGTTCCCAGAACATCGCCAGCAATTGTTCGTAGCTGACCTTTTCCGGCTCGTAGACCACGAGCACGACTTCGCTGTGGCCGGACAGGCCCGAGCAGACTACTTCTTAGGTCGGGTTCGGGGTGAAGCCACCGGCGTAACCCACGGCTGTGCTGTACACACCTTCGCGCTGCCAGAAGCGCCGCTCTGCGCCCCAGAAGCAACCCAGGCCGAAGATCGCGAAGTCCACATTGCCCGGAAACGGACCCAGCAGCGGATGGCCGTTGACGAAGTGTTCGTCCGGTACTTTTATCGGGGTTTCGCGGCCAGGCAG
>NZ_JBFTQU010000059.1:0-448 GCF_056399165.1 Stenotrophomonas sp. 01N47 | reverse complement strand
GTGCGGAAGGCGGCGTTCATGTCGCTGGCGTAGCGGTCCGCATAGTCGGCCATGTCCTCATCGCCGCGCAGCACGTGCGGCGTGATCAGGATCAGCAGTTCGGTGCGGTTTCCCGTCACGGAATTGCTCTGGAAGGCCGAACCGATGAGCGGAATATCCTTGAAGAAGGGGATGCCGTCGTTGACCTTGGAGTAGTTGTTGCTGATCAGGCCGCCCAGAACCCCGGTCCAGCCGTCGGTGATGGCGATCTGGGTGGTCAGGCTGCGGTTCAGGATCGGCGGGCTGGCGATGGCGCTGTTGGTCGACTTGCCGACCTCCGAGATTTCCTGGCTGATGGTGATGTCGACCCGATCGCCATAGACCACGGGCTGCAGGTCCAGGATCACGCCGGTCTGGCGGTACTGGACGCTTTGCAGGATGTCGCTGTCGCCGCCGACCTGGATGTTGG
>NZ_JBFTQU010000058.1:0-449 GCF_056399165.1 Stenotrophomonas sp. 01N47 | reverse complement strand
AGAACCCGGACCTGGGCTCGATGCGCATCCTGCACCTGCCGCACTCGTGGAACCACTGCATGGGCGACCACATCATCGTGTTCACCGTGTGGCCGATCAGCGCCCAGGAAACCATGGTCACCACCAAGTGGATCGTCCACAAGGACGCGGTCGAAGGCGTGGACTACGACGTGGAGCGCATGCGCCAGGTCTGGGATGCGACCAACGACCAGGACCGTCGCCTGGCCGAAGAGAACCAGCGCGGGATCAACTCCACCGCGTACCAGCCAGGGCCTTACTCCAAGACCTATGAATTCGGCGTGGTGAACTTCGTGGACTGGTACAGCGAGCGGATGCTGAACAACCTGGGGGCCGAGCCTGCGCCTTACCTCAAAGGTGTTCCGGTTCTGGGTTAATCGACATCTGATCGTTCCCCCGCCAGGCGTGGGAACGATCCTTCCTCGCTAAAT
>NZ_JBFTQU010000057.1:0-449 GCF_056399165.1 Stenotrophomonas sp. 01N47 | reverse complement strand
TGTCGATGTCGTTGGAGACCACCGTATCGGCCCACTCCCCCTCCCCGATCTTGAAGTCACTGCGTTTGAGAATGATGTTGCCATCGAAAATCCCGATGGCCTGCTCCGGCTTCAACAGCACCTTCACCTGCAACTCGCGCGTCATGCCCCTGAGGTTAAGTTTGCCGGTGATCAGATAGCGTTGATTGCCCAGCGCTTTTACCCGAGTCGATTCAAAGGTCGCCACCGGATAGTCCGCCGTGTTGAACCAGGCAGGCTTTTGCAGCTCGGTATTGGCATCGCTGCTGCCGGCGTCGATGCTGGCAAGGTCGATGGTCATCCTGGCGTGGGCCGCGGTGGGGTTTGCCGTGTCGAAATCGAGCGTGGCGTCGAATTTGCCGAAGGTGCCGTACACCCTGGAGCCGAACTGGTTATAGGTGAAGGAGATCTTGCTGGCGGTGGTGTTGACC
>NZ_JBFTQU010000056.1:0-452 GCF_056399165.1 Stenotrophomonas sp. 01N47 | reverse complement strand
TCGCAGATCGTCCTGCCGGGTGCAGCGGCCATCGGCGGCATGGTCGTGCCAGCGCTGATCTACTGGTTCCTCAACAAGGACAACCCGGCAGCACTCGGCGGCTGGGCAATCCCGATGGCCACCGACATCGCCTTCGCCCTCGGCGTGCTCGCCTTGCTGGGCAAGCGTGTGCCGGTCTCGCTGAAGCTGTTTTTGATGACCCTGGCGATCATCGATGACTTGGGCGCAATCATCGTCATCGCGATTTTCTACTCCGGCGCATTGTCGACGTTGTCGTTGATGCTGGCCGCAGCCTGTCTGGTGGCGTTGGTGGCGATGAATCGGCTAGGCGTGGTCAAGCTCGGTCCCTACATGATCATTGGCCTGATTCTATGGGTGTGCGTACTCAAGAGCGGCGTCCACGCCACGCTGGCCGGTGTGACCCTGGCGTTCTGCATTCCGCTACGCACGAA
>NZ_JBFTQU010000055.1:0-454 GCF_056399165.1 Stenotrophomonas sp. 01N47 | reverse complement strand
ATGCACACGCGGCTGGATACCTTGCTGGAGTTGTCGGCCGGGTTCCAGGCGATGTCGCACCAGTCGGCGGATCATCGCGAAGCCGTGTCGGCATTCCTGGAGAAGCGGAAACCGACCTTCAGCGGTAATTGAGTAACAGCGGACACGAAAAAGRGGCSCTGTGAACTGACCCCGTAAAGTTGGACGGGTAAGTTATGCGGCCAAGGGCTGAGTCCTGTATTGCACRGGGCTCAGCCCATTTAGCTTTAGCTTGATGCGGTCGTGATTGTAATACCGGATGTATTCGGCAATGCTGCGTCGCAGTTGGTCGATGTCCGCAAAGCGCTCTAGCCGGAAGCACTCTGACTTGAGCGTGCCGAAGAAGCTCTCCATCGCCGCATTGTCCAGGCAATTGCCCTTGCGGGACATGCTCTGACGCAGGCCCCGCCCGGCCAGTTTGCGACGATACGCGGCC
>NZ_JBFTQU010000054.1:0-463 GCF_056399165.1 Stenotrophomonas sp. 01N47 | reverse complement strand
CCGGCCGGCCGCTTCGATGCGCGCGAGACCCTGCGCGCGGCGAGCGCGGCGCTGCTGACCCTGCCCGAGCGCACGCGGACGATCTTCGTGCTGCGGCGGATCGAGGGGATGACCGTTCGCGAGATCGCCAGCCGGCTGGGCATATCCGGCAGCGCCGTTGAAAAGCACATGGTCAAGGCGCTGGAGCGCCTGCTGGACCGGACGGGGGACCTGCGATGAGCGCCTATTCCCTCGATCCCGCCGAAATGGCCGCCCTGCCGCGCGACGAGGCCGCCGCGCTGCTGTGGCTCAATGTCGACGAGTCCGATCCCGCCCAGGCGGCCATGCTCGACGCCTGGCTCGACCGCGAGCCCGGCAACCGCGAGGCCTGGCTTCGGGCGCAGGCGATCTGGGGCGGCTTCGACGCAGCCGGCGACGATCCGACGATGCGGGCGTTGCGCCGCCGGGCGCTGAAACCCTCGCG
>NZ_JBFTQU010000053.1:0-467 GCF_056399165.1 Stenotrophomonas sp. 01N47 | reverse complement strand
ATGTTGACGGTGAATTCCGGCCGCTTGTCGACGAATTCGCGCGTGCCATCAAGCGGATCGACCAGGAAGAATGACGAGCCGACCGCCGGCACGATGCCGGCCGCGACCGATTCTTCGGCGATGACCGGAATATCGGGGAAATCGCGATAGAGATGCGCCAGAATGATCCGCTCGGCCTGCTCGTCGGCGATCGTCACTGGGCTGTTGTCGGCCTTGCTGGCCGCCGTGCAGCCGGCGCGGTACACATCCATGATCGCCTTGCCGGCCTCAAGGGCGGCGCGTTCAAACGTTTCGAGCATCGCGGGTCGGTTCGATCCCTTCTCCATCATGCTTCTCATAGAGTCGTTTTCACGCTTCATTGCACCGCCGGTCGACCGTCGCAAAAGGCCGCAGGTGTGGTTTGACGATTTTCCATCCATCAGCGAAGGGTAAAGATCATAGGGAAAAGTGAATTTGCGGTGAAAAGT
>NZ_JBFTQU010000052.1:0-470 GCF_056399165.1 Stenotrophomonas sp. 01N47 | reverse complement strand
GTCGAATGCCGCTCGCGAAGCGTTGCGCATGACCGACATGTTCTCGACCATGCTCGGCCGGATGCTGCAGCTGTTCCACACATCGCTACCGGCCTGCGCCGATGAAGTGCAGCGGATCGATCAATCCCTGGACCTGCTCAGCGCGGCGATTCGCGCTTATCTGGCCGACATCGGCAAGGAAGGCATCAGTGACAGCGATGCCGATCGTTCCCAGGAAATCCTCACGTTCGTGATCAACCTCGAACATGCCGCGGACATTCTTTCCAGCAGCCTCACGCAGTTGGCCATGCGCCGCTTGCGTCGGGGTGAACAGTTCTCGGCCTTCGAACTGGGCAACATCGCCCCGCTGCACGACGCCGTTCTGGAAAGCCTGAGCCTGGCGATCACCGTGTTCCTGCGCGAAGACATCGCCACCGCCCATCAACTGATCCAGCGCAAGGAGACCGTCAGAAGGCTCGAAGCCTGCGCCC
>NZ_JBFTQU010000051.1:0-471 GCF_056399165.1 Stenotrophomonas sp. 01N47 | reverse complement strand
CATTGGGGCCGCTGATGGACGCGGTGTGTTTGTTGAAGACCACCGGCTGGCTCGGGATAGGTGTATCCGTTTCAGCCGCGTGATCGGAGTAGTTCAGACCGATGCAAATCAGGTTCGGTACGTTGCCTACGCATGGACCAAGACGTGTGCCAGGCGCCACCACTGGCAGCTTTTCAACGTCAACAGCACGCAGTTTTTCAAGCACTGCAGGGCTCAGAGCCGACGCATCGATGTCATCGACAATGCCCGAGAGGTCTCGAACGATTCCTTGCGAATCCAAAACTCCCGGCTGTTCCTGCCCCGGCAAACCAAAACGAACTAAGCGCATTTGTTACTCCTCCAGCGTTGAGAAATGGACAGACAATGAGCCGGCTTCGCCGAACTGAACATGCAGTGGCTGGTTGACGGGCACATCGAGAACACCTGCATAGGACCCGGTGATAATCACCTGCCCTGCTTGCAGCCCTATCC
>NZ_JBFTQU010000050.1:0-472 GCF_056399165.1 Stenotrophomonas sp. 01N47 | reverse complement strand
CGTGATCGCCGACGACCTCAATCTCTATGGCGTGGTTCGCCAGCGGCATGGCTCGGGCCCGTCGAGCTTCGAGACCTACACCCTGATCGGCAATCCGATCGCCCACGACTCGTTCCTCTATCACCACTTCTGGAACCGGGGCGGTGAGTTCCACATCGTCCGGCACTTCAAGGGCGGCTTCCACCTGTGGAACGACGCCGCGCCCGAGCGGCTGTCGCTGGGGCGCAGCCTGCCGGCGGTCTTCAACTGACGTCATCGAGGACCCATGCTCGATCTGGTTTGCCTGTCCGAACCGTTCTGCGTCACCCAGGCCTATGCGCCGGCCTCGGAAGCCGCGGGCATGTACCGCGTGGTGCGGGACGGCCGGCCGATCGAGGCCTCGCCCGAGGCGGTGGCGCGGCTGGGCGTGCGGGTGCGCTTCGTCGTCAGCGACAACTTCGTCACCCTGGCGGCCGACGGCCTGCGCCAGACC
>NZ_JBFTQU010000049.1:0-473 GCF_056399165.1 Stenotrophomonas sp. 01N47 | reverse complement strand
ACATCACCCGCGCCAAGACCACCGGCGTCGACGCCACCGGGTCGGAGAACATCCAGAGCGGCCTGATCGACGAGCTGTCGTCGCTGATGAACGTGCAGGTCAGCCAGCGCGCCAACGGCGGCGTGCTGATCCGCTCGACCGAGGGCATGAGCCTGGCCGGCGAAGGCGCGGCCGTGATCAAGTACGAGCAGTCGCCCACCGCCAACGGCTTCCTGACGGTCACCTCGGCCAACAGCGGCGGCCAGGCCAGCCCGCTCTATATCAGCAGCGGCGAGATCAAGGGCTTGCTGGAGCTGCGCAACGCCGAGCTGCCGGCCCTGTCCGACCAGCTGGGCGAGTTCGTCGCCCGCGCCACCGAGGAGCTGAACCGCGCCTCGAACGCCAACTCGTCGGTCCCCGCCCCGGCCAGCATGACCGGCCGCGACACGGGCCTGGACGCGACCACCGCCCTCACCGGCTTCACCGGCAAGACC
>NZ_JBFTQU010000048.1:0-474 GCF_056399165.1 Stenotrophomonas sp. 01N47 | reverse complement strand
GATCAGCGAGAAGGCCAGGTAGACGCCGACGAAGGCGGCCCACGCGCCCCAGGCCTGACCCTTCTGTCCGGCGGCGACCACGTCGATCAGCTTGCCCGAGGCCCAGGGCAGGGCCAGGTCGAAGGCCACGGCGATCAGGGTCAGGGTGACGCCGGCGGCGAAGATCGCTTTGCGGCGCAGCCAGAAGCGGGCCAGGAAGCCCAGCACCTGCACGTTCGACAGCGCCCGGCGCCTGCCCCCGTTGTCGTCCCCCTGGTCGTCCGTGTCGTCGAAATCGCTCATGGGCGGCTAGATAGGCCTGTTGGCGGGGATAAGGAACGACCTGCCGACGGCCTGTTGCCAGGTTTCGGCCTGGACATTCCTTTCGATCGCCCCGCGTCTGACGCCTTGCAGGGTCACACGGCCGCGTCGCTCAGCACCATGGCGAAGGGAACCTGCGCCCCGTCGCGGGTCACATAGCCGCTGACCAGCTTG
>NZ_JBFTQU010000047.1:0-476 GCF_056399165.1 Stenotrophomonas sp. 01N47 | reverse complement strand
GTGGAGGGGCAACTGCGCAAGGTCATGCCGACCGCGCGGCTCACGTTCAACGACGCCGACCTGGTCCTGCATGCGGTCCTGCAGGGCTGGGGCATCGCGCAGCTGGCCGGGTACCAGATCGCCGAGCCCCTGGCCGCCGGGCAACTGGTGGTGGCGATGGGCCGCTACGCGCCCGACGACCGCGGGCACTACCTCTGCTACCTGAGCCGGCAGCACCTGCCCACGCGCATCCGCGTGTTTATCGACTTCATGACCGATGCGATCCGCGCGCAGGCGCTGAACTGCCTGACCGACTTCAACCCCGAGCCGGATCTGATCCCGGCGCCGATCGGTTGAGTGCCGCCGCGACGAAGTCGATGAACACCTTCGCGCGGGCGGGCAGGCGCCGCCCGAAGCTGTGCAGCACCTGCAGCGGCACGGGCCGCAGGCCGACATCGGGTAGCACCACGCGCAGGCGGTCGGCGTCGAGATCGGCC
>NZ_JBFTQU010000046.1:0-493 GCF_056399165.1 Stenotrophomonas sp. 01N47 | reverse complement strand
TTCCTGCGAACGGCGCAGCCCCTCGTGGGTTGGTCGCAGAAAGCGCTGGTTTGGCTGGGGGCGGTGGGTTCGCGGGGGACGCCGTGAACCCATCCCTGGGGGCTTGGCCGCGGCATCCATGCCGCGGACACCCCCGCGAACCCACCGCCCCCAGCCTCTGACAGTTCTCTGCGGCGTCCACCCACGCAAGAGAAAAAAGAAGAGCAAAAGCAAAAACAAAAGCGGCCCGGTGGCCGCTTTTTTCATGCGCGCAGAACCCACGAGCGCAGCGACCCGCTGTTGCTCTTGATCTTCTTTTTTCTTCTCCGTGGGCTGGCCGCACACGGAAACTGTCAGGGGCCGGGCGGATGGGCTGGGCAGGGGTGTCCGCGGCATGGATGCCGCGGCCAAGCCCCCAGGGATGGGTTCACGGCGTCCCCCGCGAACCCACCGCCCCCAGCCAAACCAGCGCTTTCTGCGACCAACCCACGAGGGGCTGCGCCGTTCGCAGGAA
>NZ_JBFTQU010000045.1:0-502 GCF_056399165.1 Stenotrophomonas sp. 01N47 | reverse complement strand
CTTCAGGCAGGGTGTTGGTCTGGTGCGACAGTTCGGCGGCGGCGAGGATGTTGCCCTCGGCCACCAGCTTCAGCCAGTTGGGAATGAAGTTGTGCACCGGGCACTTCCATTCGCAATACGGGTTACCGCAGCCCAGGCAGCGGTGGGCCTGGTCGGCCGACTGCTGGGGTTTGAAGGGTTCGTAGATCTCCACGAACTCTTTCTTGCGTTGACGCAACAGTTTCTTCTTCGGATCTTTGCGCCCGACCTCGATGAACTGGAAGTCATTATTCAGACGTTCAGCCATTGTTAAAACCTCATCAAACTCTTCAGGCGCATATCACTGCGGGTTGGCACGGGTGCTGGAAAGCAACGATTTCARGYTGGCAGCCTTRGGCTTGACCAGCCAGAAACGGCGCAAGTAGTCATCGAGGTTTTCGGCGAGTTCACGACCCCACTCGCTGTCGGTTTCCGCGACGTACTCGTTCAGCACGTTCTGCAGGTGGCTGCGATAGGCTTCCAT
>NZ_JBFTQU010000044.1:0-503 GCF_056399165.1 Stenotrophomonas sp. 01N47 | reverse complement strand
CCACAGCCGCGAATCGTCATCGGGTATGCAAGCCAGCATCTGTGTGCCGCCGATCTGTTACGGCACCACGGTGAGCGCCAGCGGCAGTGTGAGCAGCGGCAAGACGGATAGCACCTATGCATCCGTGGTGGAGCAAACCGGGCTCTATGCCGGCAAGGGCGGGTTCGATATCAACGTGGAGGGGAACACCGGCCTGAAGGGCGCGGTGATCGCGAGTACGGCGGAGAAGGACAAGAACACGCTGACCACCGGCACGCTGACAACGAGCGATATCGAGAATAAGGCCGAGTACAAGAGCGATACGTCGACGATTGCGGGGAGTTTCAGTGGCGGGCAAGGCGGCACGAGTGTTCTCCAGAACCTTGCGGATAGCTTGGCGGCGACGGCCGCTGGGAACGCTCAGAAGCCGACAGAAGGGGGCGCCGGAGGGACCACAAGGAGTGCGATTGCTGATGGGACCATCAAGATCAAAGACGCGACTGGACAACAACTGGCGCTTATAC
>NZ_JBFTQU010000043.1:0-511 GCF_056399165.1 Stenotrophomonas sp. 01N47 | reverse complement strand
GCCATGAACCGCTGGCTGTTCGGCGTCCCTTTCAAGGGCAGCGCATTGACCCTGGCCTTCGGCGGGTTGCTCTACGTGCTGGCGACCACCAGCATGGGCCTGTTGATTTCGGCGTTCACCCGAACCCAGATCGCCGCCATTCTCGGCACCATGATCATCACCAGCCTGCCGACCATCCAGTTTTCCGGKCTGATCGTGCCRCGGTCGTCCCTTGATGGCGCSGCSGCRGTCATGGGSATGCTGTTTCCGGCAGGCTATTTTCTCGATATCGCTGTCGGCACCTTYACCAAGGCGCTGGATATCCGGCAGTTGTGGCCRCAATGCCTGGCGCTGTTCGGGTTCTTTCTCGGGTTCACCGGGCTCAGCCTGGCCATGCTGAAAAAGCAGGAGGTCTGATGCATAAGCTCGCGCACATCCTGCGTCTTGGCCTCAAGGAACTCACCAGCCTGCGACATGACAGTGTGTTGCTGCTGTTCCTGTTTTACGCCTTTACAGTGGCGATCTACATGCC
>NZ_JBFTQU010000042.1:0-512 GCF_056399165.1 Stenotrophomonas sp. 01N47 | reverse complement strand
ATCCTGGTGTGCTCGGCCGCTGACGGCCCGATGCCGCAGACCCGCGAGCACATCCTGCTGTCGCGTCAGGTCGGCGTGCCGTACATCGTCGTGTTCCTGAACAAGGCCGACATGGTKGACGATGCCGAGCTGCTGGAACTGGTCGAAATGGAAGTCCGCGAGCTGCTGWSCAAGTACGACTTCCCGGGCGACGACACCCCGATCATCWCGGGTTCGGCCMRSCTGGCGCTGGAAGGCGACAAGGGCGAGCTGGGCGAAGTGGCGATCATGAACCTGGCCGACGCCCTGGACACGTACATCCCGACGCCGGAGCGCGCGGTTGACGGTACGTTCCTGATGCCGGTGGAAGACGTGTTCTCGATCTCGGGCCGCGGTACCGTGGTGACGGGTCGTATCGAGCGCGGCGTGGTGAAGGTCGGTGAGGAAATCGAAATCGTGGGTATCCGCCCGACGGTGAAGACGACCTGCACGGGCGTGGAAATGTTCCGCAAGCTGCTGGACCAAGGTCAAGC
>NZ_JBFTQU010000041.1:0-516 GCF_056399165.1 Stenotrophomonas sp. 01N47 | reverse complement strand
GCTTAGCGTGCCTGAAAGATAATCAGTTGTCTGACATACACCTCGCATCTCCTTTGTGCATCGGAACCGTTGCGGTGCGCAACCGTATCGTGCTGGCGCCCATGTCCGGCGTCACCGATATGCCGTTCCGTCAATTGGCCTGGCGCCATGGCGCGGGGCTGGTGGTGACCGAGATGGTGGCGAGCCGCGAACTCGTCAATGACACCGAGCAATCCTGGGCGCSGTTGAAGACCGCGGGCTTCAATCCGCACATGGTGCAGCTTGCCGGTCGCGAAGCGCATTGGATGGCGGAAGGCGCGAAGATCGCCGCCGCGCACGGTGCTGATATCATCGACATCAACATGGGATGCCCGGCCAAGAAGGTGATCGGCGGCTATTCCGGCTCCGCGCTGATGCGTGATCCCGACCACGCGCTCGGCCTCATCGAGGCGACAGTCAAGGCCGTCGATGTTCCCGTCACGCTCAAGATGCGGCTTGGCTGGGACGAAAATTCGATCAACGCCCCCGAGATCGCAA
>NZ_JBFTQU010000040.1:0-521 GCF_056399165.1 Stenotrophomonas sp. 01N47 | reverse complement strand
CTCTTGAAGTTCAAGCCAATCTTTCTCGGCGCGGCGGCCGCGCTGCTGGTCGCGGGCGTCGTCGACGCGCGGGGCTTCGGCCTCGCCAAGGGCGATTTCCGTGGCTTTGGTTCGCTGCTGGAGTGGAAGCCCAAGTGCATCGAGCCCGTGCGTCCCTACGGCAAGGATCCGCGGGCCCTACGCGTCTACATGCGCGAAGTCGACGACTGGAGCGCTTGCGTCGACAGGCAGGCGGAAGCCGACGCGGCCTACGCCGTCGAACAGGTGCAGGACGGCCGCGACAAGGCCCTGCGCCGCATGCGCGAGCAGGTTCTTCTCGGTTACTGAGGCTCGCGCCCAGCTCCAGGAACGCGTGGCGCGAGCCCCGCGGAATGGCCTCAGTCCTGCTCTGCGGCGCGCTTGCGAGACTTTCGCCAGTTGTTCAGGGCGTCGTAGGCGCTTTCAAAATGAAGCGGAACGTCGACCAGATAGTCGTTGAAGCAGGCCGCCTTCAGAACATACTCGTACATCGTGTCCGGGAC
>NZ_JBFTQU010000039.1:0-521 GCF_056399165.1 Stenotrophomonas sp. 01N47 | reverse complement strand
ACCCTTGAGTGGTCGATTTCGTCGATCACCATGGCGTTCAGCCTCTCCCGGGTGCGGGCCTTCAAGCACTTCGGCACGGCGTCGATCTTGTTGGCTTCGAGAAACGGCCGAAATTCCTTGCTCTCGATGCCGTAGCTGTCCTCCAGCTTGACCTTGAAGACCTGGCTCTTCCCGTAATCGCCCGTCTCGTAAAAGCGCGGCGAATAGGGCGTCGCGAGGCACAGCATGTAGATCGGCGCATCCCGTATCGGTGGTGGAGCCTTCTGGAGTTCGGCCGGACACGGCGTCCAATGAAGATTGGGCGAGCGCCCGTCGGCTTCACGGAAGAAGCGCTCGTGCGCCTTGGAGGCGTTGGACTTCGGACCGCCATACGGGCCGCTCATCTTGCAGCCGGAAACGTAGACACTTCCCGGCCCGATCGGTTGTACGGTCTTGCGCACATGGGCCTCGAACAGTTCCGAGTAGCCGTCCGGATCTACGCCTTCCACCCAGTCAAACTCGTCCGAGTAGTAGGTGTGGCC
>NZ_JBFTQU010000038.1:0-532 GCF_056399165.1 Stenotrophomonas sp. 01N47 | reverse complement strand
GCTGATACCGCGTCAGGCGGCGGCGCGCAGGCGTTCGACTTCGGCGGGCGGGGCGTCGGCCACTTCGCGGATCAGGCGGAAGTCGAAGTCGATCGATACGTAGGGCTGGTCCACGCCGTGCTTGTCGAGTTGCGCAGGGTCGTCGATGCGCGTCACCGCCGGCACCAGGCCGTCGCGGCTGGCAAAGGCRAAGTCRTCCCACAGGTATTCGTCGCCGTCGATGTTGATCTGSGTGGTCAGCTTGCGGTGGYCGGSTGCGGASACGAAGAAGTGGATGTGCGCGGGACGGCGGCCGTGGCGCGCCAGCAGGTCCAGCAGGCGCTGCGTGGTGCCTTGCGGCGGGCAGCCGTAGCCCATCGGCACATTGCTGCGGAACTGGTAGCGGCCGTTGGCGTCGGTGACGATGGTGCGGCGCAGGTTGAAAGCGGATTGCGTGGTATCAAAGAACGAGTAGTTGCCGAGCAGGTTGGCGTGCCAGACTTCGACCTTGGCGCCGGGCAGCGGCTTGCCGTCGGTATCGTAGACGGTGCCC
>NZ_JBFTQU010000037.1:0-540 GCF_056399165.1 Stenotrophomonas sp. 01N47 | reverse complement strand
CTCGTTGAACATCGTACCCTGAGCGCTCATGCCGTGCTTGAGGAAAGAACTCAGGTCCTGATGCGTCCAGCCGCGTGCCGCCAGATCGTTGGCGAGCAAGCTGGGCGCCAGGTAGCCATTGAGCAGGCCACCCGTCATGCGCTTGTCCTGTTGCATCGCGCCGGGCAAACCACGCGGCGTATGGCATTCGCCACAGTGGCCGAGCACGTCGACCAGGTACTGGCCGCGTTTCCACTCCTCACTTTTGCCGTCAGCCGGCGCCAGCTTCACGTCCTTGCCGTAGAGCATGTTCCAGCCCATCAACCCCAAACGTACGTTGAACGGAAAGCTCAGGCGGGTGACCGGTGCAGCACGGTTGATCGGCGCGACCGTCTGCAGGTACGCGTGAATGGCGTCGGAGTCTTCACGCGGCATCAGGTGATACGAGGTGTACGGCATCGCCGGGTACAGGTTGGCGCCATCACGACGCTTGCCTTCGGTCAGCGCAGCGAAGAATTCGTCGTCGCTGTACAGACCGATCCCGTGGTCCTTGTCCGGGGT
>NZ_JBFTQU010000036.1:0-542 GCF_056399165.1 Stenotrophomonas sp. 01N47 | reverse complement strand
CTGCTGCGTGGCAGCGGCAATGCCGATGCCGACGACCGCGTACTGCAGGCGATCCGCGCAGTTGGCCGCATCGACGAGCGTCCCCCGGCATCGCTGGATTTCCCCGCGCGCGTGCTGGTACAGGGCCGACGCCCCGGCGGGTGAATGCTGCCATGACGCTCTTTCCATCGAATTCCCTTTTTCTGCGAGCAAGCCGATGACCCGTTCCAACTCCTTCCCCGTGCTGCGGCACCTGCGTCGCTCTGCCGTGGCCACCGGCATCGTGCTGGCACTGGCCAGCGGCGGTGTCCACGCCCAGCAGGGCGGTGGCGAAAGCACCATGATCAAGCTGATCCGTGGCCTGATGGACAGTGGCGCACTGACCCCGGAAGCCGGCCAGGCATTGCTGCTGGAAGCACAGCGCGATGCGGCCGCATCTACCACGGCCAGCACCGCCGCCGGTACGGCCCAGGCCGGCGATGTGCGCGTGCCGTACATCCCGCAGACCGTGCGCGATGAGATCCGCGATGAGCTCAAGGCCAGCGTGATGACCGAAGCGAAGG
>NZ_JBFTQU010000035.1:0-544 GCF_056399165.1 Stenotrophomonas sp. 01N47 | reverse complement strand
AGCCGGACCAAGGTCGAAGACACCCGCGAGCTGCTCGACAACGTGCAGTACGCGCCGAGCCGCGGGCGCTTCAAGGTCTACCTGATCGACGAAGTGCACATGCTTTCCAGCCATTCCTTCAATGCGCTGTTGAAAACCCTCGAAGAGCCGCCTCCCTACGTCAAGTTCATCCTGGCTACCACCGATCCGCAGAAACTTCCTGCAACGATTCTSTCGMGGTGCCTGCAGTTCTCCCTGAAGAACATGACCCCTGAGCGSGTGGTCGAGCATCTGAGCCATGTGCTGAGCGTCGAGAACGTGCCGTTCGAAGACGATGCGCTGTGGTTGCTGGGTCGCGCCGCCGACGGTTCGATGCGCGATGCCATGAGCCTGACCGACCAGGCCATCGCCTTCGGTGAAGGCAAGGTTTTGGCCGCCGACGTGCGGGCGATGCTCGGCACCCTCGATCACGGCCAGGTCTACGACGTCCTGCATGCGCTGATCGAAGGCGACGCCAAGGCGTTGCTCGAAGCCGTGCGCCATCTGGCCGAGCAGGGCCCGGACT
>NZ_JBFTQU010000034.1:0-544 GCF_056399165.1 Stenotrophomonas sp. 01N47 | reverse complement strand
GAAGGATCCGATGGTCTTTGCCCGCATGCAGCCGTTGATCGCCAAGGGCATCATCGACAGCGACGCGGTGCGCGATCCCGGCACCACCTACAATCTCTTCAACTGGGCAAACTCCGGCGGCCTCGTGATGGACCTGCTGATGACGCGGATAACCTCTTTCGACAAGTCGATGGAGCGCGTCGCAATCGGAAGGCTGTCGCTGAAGGAGATCCGCGACCAGTTCATGATCTCCAACACACATCTGAAGCGACTGCTGTCGCAGGCAGCCGAGATGGGCAGCATCGGCTGGTCGGAGGCCTCGTTCAAGGGCGAGACCTGGATGTCTATGAAGTTCGTGCGGGAATATTGGGGCTATCAGGCTGCGAAATTCGCCGTCATCGACGCGGCAGCCGCAAGCGTGCTGGGGCCCGCGGTCCCGAAGACCGCGCGCCTCGCCTGAGGGGGAATGGCTTGATCGATCAGTTCAAGAGTTCCTTGACGGCGCCGGACGCCTTGGAGAAATCCATCTGGCCGGCATAGCGCTCTTTCAGCACCGCCATTACCT
>NZ_JBFTQU010000033.1:0-551 GCF_056399165.1 Stenotrophomonas sp. 01N47 | reverse complement strand
GGCCATGTAGAGCACCTGACGGATCTCAGCCCTGCCGCCATGGATGCTTCGTTTGCCACGCATGGTCCCGCTGTCATGGGACATCGGTGCCACACCGACCAGGCTGGCGACGGCCTTGCCACTGATATTGCCCAGCTCGGGAAGATAGCTGGCCAACACGGCCTGCAGGCCCGGGCCAACACCTTTCATCGACTTCAGGACAGCCAGTTGAGGCTGCTTGGAAACCTGTTCGGAAATCCGCTTTCCCAAACGTTCCACCGTTCTCTGCAAGCAAGTGATGTTGGCCTGAAGCAGTCGGCGTAATTCACGATTACCCACCATTTCCTGCTGCTGCCGCGCGACGGTCAGCGCGTGCATCGCCTGTCGGCGTGCCCGCACGAAGTCACGCATTTCCCGCTGCCAAGGCTCCAGTGGCTGATAGGAACGCAGCTTCACCAGYGCGGCCATCTTGGCCAAGGCATAGGCATCCAAGCGGTCGGTCTTGGCCATGTGGCCAAGCCCCTGGGCCAGTTTCCGCGCCCGCAGGGCATTGGCGCGGACCACCGGATGAC
>NZ_JBFTQU010000032.1:0-568 GCF_056399165.1 Stenotrophomonas sp. 01N47 | reverse complement strand
ACGGCAAGGCGTTCACGGCCCTGGGCGAGCCGATGGCGATGGTGTTCCAGCTGCGCACCTTCCAGGGCGTGCGCTATGGCCTGTTCGCCTTCAACGAGGCCGGCCGCGAGGGCGGGGTCGCCGACTTCGACGCCTTCGAGGTGTTCGAGCCGCATCCCCGCGGCCTGCGCCGGCCGATCCCGGACGGCCGCAAGGTGACGCTGGCGGCGCTGGGCCAGCAGAGGGTGGTGAGCGTCGAGAAGCGGCCGCTGGGGCGGGCGTTGCTGCGCGGGCCGGAAGGCTACCTGACCGTCGCCGCCGACGGGACCGTGAGCGCCTCGAAGGCGCGCGACGACAAGGCCCAGGCCTTCCAGTGGATCGAGACGCCGACGGGCGAGTTGGCTTTGATGTCGCTGGTCACCAACCGCTTCCTGCGGGTGTCGGAGGCGGGCGTCTGGACCGCCGACAGTCCGGGACCGCAATCCGACGGGCTGGACGGGGCGCGGTTTGTTTGGACTGAAGCTCGATAGCAAAAATCATCGTCATCCCGGGCGAAGGCGCGTAGCGCCGCAGACCCGGGACCCAGGGG
>NZ_JBFTQU010000031.1:0-586 GCF_056399165.1 Stenotrophomonas sp. 01N47 | reverse complement strand
GTGCCAGGGTGCGGCGAATCGGCGTCGCGTCGATGTAGGCCTGCTCAACCTGTTCCGAGGTCTTGCCTTGCTTGACCGCTTCGCGCTCGTACAACTCCTGGATGTGCGGGGTATCCACCACGCCGGGATGGATCAGGTTGACCGTGATGCCCGAAGGGCCCAACTGGTCGGAGAGGGTTTTGGTCATGTGGGCGATCGCCAGGTTGCGCATCCCCGAGAGGACTTTGCTGCTACGCCCGGTGAGGCCGCCGATGTTGATGATGCGACCGAAACCGCCGGCCTTCATGTGCGGGGTCACTGCCTTGGCGCAACGGAAGTAGCCGATCACCTTGGTGTTGAGATCCGACAGCAACTCGTCGTCGCCGGCATGTTCGATGTCATTGCGCACCACGCCGGACGGCGCTGCGGCACCGTTGACCAGGATGTCGATGCGGCCGAAGTGTTTGTGCGCAGCTTCGACCATGTCAGACACGGCCGACATCTGATTGGTGTCGCAGTACAGCGGCAGTACTTCGTTGCCGGTCTGAGCCGTGATCTCTTCGGCAGCCTGTTGGAGAAACTCCATGCGGCGTGCGCAGATCACCAC
>NZ_JBFTQU010000030.1:0-590 GCF_056399165.1 Stenotrophomonas sp. 01N47 | reverse complement strand
AGAATGCACTGGCCCTTGATCCCGGTCAGTGGGTGTGGTGCGTCAACCGGTATGAACACCGGCCCAGCCACGTACTCATGCAGATCGGACCCACAAATGCCGCACCACTGCACGCGGATCTGCACCCAGCCGGCAGGTGGCGCTATTGGTAGCGGAACGTCTTCGACACGGATATCGTGGCGGCCGTGCCAGACAGCGGCACGCATACTGCGTTGCGGATTGTTTGAAAGGCTCATCGCGAAATCTCCTTGAAATAGTTGCTCCTGGCACCCCGCGAGAGGTCGCCAGGAGGGGCGTCAGTGCTGTTGCACAAAGTCCAGAATCAATCGATTGACTTGCTCGGCCGCTTCCATCTGCACCATGTGCGCCTGACCTGGCAGTACCTCGACCTGGGCCTTAAGCCCGGCGCTGTGGTTCGCCGGAATAATCGCGTCGTCACTGCCCCAGATCAGCAACACTGGCTGCTGGCCGTCCTGCACCACGCCGCGCAGATCGAGCTGTTGCGATCCGTCTTTGAACACGCCTGATACCAGCAGGCGCAGGGCCGCGCCCACTCCTTCCAGGCGCTTGTACTTGAGCATGTCTTCGAG
>NZ_JBFTQU010000029.1:0-592 GCF_056399165.1 Stenotrophomonas sp. 01N47 | reverse complement strand
GCACGTAGCCGGAGATCAGCTTGAGCACCACGTCGCCGCGATCCTGCCGACGCTGACGCACCAACACCCAGTAATCGCGATTCTGCCAATGCAGGGTCAGGCGCACCGAGACCCCAAGGTTCGCCAGCTCCAGGGCAAACCGCTCGCTGTCGGCCACCGTCACCGGACGGCGGCGTTGCAGGGTCTGGGAAAAATTCAACGGCATCCCGACGCTCTGATAACTCAAACCTTCGGGTGTGGCTTCGACGAACAGCGGCAGGGTCTTGAAGTTGCTCGGGTTCTTTCTGATCAGCGTACGCGGCATGTCGGCTCCTGCTTAAGGCCGCGTGGGCGGCATCAATGGCTACGAAGGACCTGGGCAACGGTCGCGACGTTATGGGCGAGGTGCAGCGGATTGATGGTCCCGACAATAGCACTGGCCACCCCCGGGTGATCAAACAACAATTCGAAGCTGGCACGCACCGGATCAACGCCCGGGCTCAGGCACACATGGCCGCTGGCCAGGGCCTTTTTGACCAGGATCGCTTTGCCGTGAGCAGCAGCATAGTCAATGACTGGCTTCTCGTTCTGTTCGTTCAGATTGTAGGTGACC
>NZ_JBFTQU010000028.1:0-598 GCF_056399165.1 Stenotrophomonas sp. 01N47 | reverse complement strand
CGTCTGTACCGCAAACTACATGAGTCGCGCGAACGGTCGCGTTGGCGGGGTGGGCTACGAACACCTAGTAACGGCGGCACAGTTGATGGCAGATCCTGGCTCAGTTCGATTCATTCCAGTTCTCAAGGATCACGCCGATGCCGCGCACCTGCCTATAAATCTTCGCGGGCGAATGTATGTTGATCTTAGCGACGGCCCGAATCGCAACGCAAACTTTCAAGACTTAGTACGCGATTTGCACAACGCGTATGAGCCCATACCGCCGCTAGGGCCCCGGCCGAGATTCTAGAGTTCGCAAACCAGATCACTTATTGGAACTACTTCGGGACCGCCTACGGGCCTTATGGGAGGTGGCCGCCGCGGTTCATCCCCCGAAATCACGGACACTTACGAGACGGCCGATCTAGGTGATGCCGCGCTTCCAAACAGCCGATTCGGGATCTCGCCGGAGGGGAGGACAGAGGATTAGGAAACTTTATCAGCCATAGGCCAGAAGCTGGCAGGGAACGCGAAATCCCGTAAAGTATCAATCTAAAACGGACAAAGAACTGATGAGAATGTAGTCTGAACCAGGTTCCCTCCAATTGAGCTGGAGTTC
>NZ_JBFTQU010000027.1:0-601 GCF_056399165.1 Stenotrophomonas sp. 01N47 | reverse complement strand
GAATGATTCTGGCAACGTATCGCTTGCTTTAAAACAATTAATAGTTGCTTGATCAAACGTCTGCAAGATGGACAATCATCCTTCCTGCAGGCGCCTTCACAAGATACCTGCGCATACTTTCAAAGATCCTGGGAAGTGGCCTCAGCGCCGCTCCCGTGTGCTGCGAAGTTTCCTTCGTAGCGAGCCGCCCATTATAGCCGGCTTTTCCGCTTCGTCAACACCTTTTTTCAAGGCCGTCTCACCGAAGTGGACGTTGTTGCCGATGCTGCTTCGTCGTTGGACCCGAGGGCCTTTCGTCGTTGCGAGCCGCCTATTATCGCAGGCTTTTCATCTTTGTCAACAACTTGTGAGAGGAACTTGAAGTTCTTCGTGAAGTTATTGCCGTAAGTCCAGGTCAAAACCTGAGGCTTGCAAAAAAAGGAAAACCCCGCTGCATGAGCAGCGGGGTTTTCGGGGTATAAACCCTGGCGATGACCTACTCTCGCATGGCTTAGGCCACACTACCATCGGCGCAGCTACGTTTCACTTCCGAGTTCGGGATGGGATCGGGTGGTTCCATAGCGCTAATTTCACCAGGGAGGCGKTTGGAGTGTCGCCTGGR
>NZ_JBFTQU010000026.1:0-608 GCF_056399165.1 Stenotrophomonas sp. 01N47 | reverse complement strand
ACCGTGGTGTGTTCCATGCTGAACGGGAGCAGCAGTTCGGCGTGATCGGGTGCGAGGGCATCGAGGCGGATGCCTAGCGCACGCGCCACCGGGGACTGCATCAACACGGACTCCACCACGGCCGCCACGCGCGGCGCGACGGTGCCGTCCGAATGGCGGGAAATGCCAGCAGAGGCTTCAGACATCGGCAAACTCCGGAAAGGATGGGGAATGAATCGTGAATCGAGACATTGCCAGCGTAGCCAACCACCGCGCCCAGCTCAATAACTTCCGGGGTAATCCCTGCAGACACCGGCGGTCCGCGTTGACTGGTTCCCGGCCGACCATGACCGATCCTGGCCGACCCTGGCCGACCTGACCGGAAACGTCATATCGCCATCGCCGGGCCGGCCATCCGCCCCGTTTATAATGTGCCCCCAGCCGTTCCACCCGCCGACCGCATGCCCGTCATTCCGTCCGATTCCGTCCTGTCACCTGCCGCAGCCGCCACTTCCGAGGGCCAGGGCGGGCTGAGCAACCGTCCGGACAGTCCGTGCATCGGCATCTGCTCCACGCTGTTCGACGAAATCTGCCAGGGCTGTGGCCGCACCGCGGCGGAAGTCAGCAAC
>NZ_JBFTQU010000025.1:0-674 GCF_056399165.1 Stenotrophomonas sp. 01N47 | reverse complement strand
TCGCTGAAGGTCAGCGTCTGTGCGGTCAGTTCACTGTTGGCCGCGTTGGTGCTGGCAATCGCGCCGCCAATCAGGTTCACGTGTCCAGCATCCACGTGATAGCCACCGTTGCCGGCAAACAAGCCACTCTGCTGGCCCACGCCCTGGTAGCTGCCCTCTGCCTTGCCTGCGCTGGCGTAGCCATCGGCATTCCACGCATTACCGAAGGCCACCTGCACGCGCCCACCCACCTGGCTGTTCCTGGACATGCTCTCGGCAATGTCCTGCAGCGATTCGATCGTCAGCGTGCCGCCGGTCTTGACGTCGATGCGGTCGGCCGTGGCGGTCGCGCCACGCAACGTGGTGTCACCCTCGGCCTTCAGCGAGATGTTTTGGCCGGTCAGCGTGGTGTTCTGCCAGGTGTTGCTGTCCGAGTTCGACTTGCTGCTGCCCACGCTGGCTTCGGCATACACATAGACGCCCGTCTGCGCGCCCACCACCACGCCAACGCCCACTTCGGCGCCGGCATTGCTGCTCTTGCTACGGTCTGCCACGTGCGCCTTGCCCGCTTCCAGCAGGATGTCGCCGGCAGAATCCAGGCTGAGTGTGTTGCCTGCGCTCAGGTTGCCCTGCACTACGTGGATGTCGCCCGTGGTACTGGTCAGGTTGACGTTGCCGCCGCCCTGGATGGTCGA
>NZ_JBFTQU010000024.1:0-689 GCF_056399165.1 Stenotrophomonas sp. 01N47 | reverse complement strand
CCCCACTCCTCTGACAATCATTTCCACTTCCCGCTCATCAATCGTCAGCGGTGGCAGCAGGCGAATGGTCTTGCCCCGTGTCACGTTGATCAGCAAACCGTGATCCCGTGCGGCGATCAGGGTCAGGTCGCGGATTGGTTGGGCGAGTTCGATGCCGATCATCAATCCCTGGCCACGGATCACCAGGACGTTCGGATCGTCGGCCAGTTCGACGCGCAATCTGGCAAGCAGGCGTTCGCCCTGAAGTCTGGCGTTTTCCAGCAGGCCTTGTTCCTCGATGATCTCCAGCACGGTGCAACCCACCCGACACGCCAGCGGATTGCCGCCGAATGTACTGCCGTGGCTGCCAGGTGTGAATAAATCCGCAGCCCTGCCCCGAGCCAGGCAGGCACCGACGGGCACTCCATTACCCAGGCCTTTGGCCAAGGTCATGACGTCCGGGATGATGCCTTCGTGCTGAAACGCAAACCACTGGCCGGTACGGCCGATGCCGGTCTGGATTACGTCGAGCATCATTAACCAGGCGCGTCGGTCACAGAGCTCACGCACTGCTTTGAGATAACCAGGCGGCGCCACTTGCACACCACTTTCGCCCTGAATCGGCTCCATCAGAATCGCCACAATGCGTGGGCCGTGGGCTTTCTGCGCCTTCTCCAGGGCAGCGAGGTCGCCGAATGGCACTTTAATGA
>NZ_JBFTQU010000023.1:0-707 GCF_056399165.1 Stenotrophomonas sp. 01N47 | reverse complement strand
CCGAGCAGGGTGTTGTTCAGGTCGTTGCCGATCACGGTGAAGGCACCGAGGCCGGTGACGGTGACATCTTCGACGTTCTGCAGGTTGCTTTGGCTGAGGTCGACGGTGCTGCTGGCCAGGGTCGAGGTGTAGCTGATGTTCAGCAGGTCRCGGCCCTGGTCGRCGGTTTCCTGCAGCAGTGCCAGTTCGCCGGCCTGGTCGAGGATATAGGTGTCGTCGCCGGCGCCGCCGATCAGCGTATCCAGCCCCGCGCCACCGTTGAGSAYGTTGTTGCCGCTGTTGCCGGTCAGCACGTTGTTCAGGGCATTGCCGACGCCGKTGAGGTTRTCGCTGCCGGTSAGGGTGAGGTTTTCCAGGTTGGCGCCCAGGGYCCAGCTCACCGAGGCGCGTACGGTGTCGATTTCGCTCGCCAGGGTRCTGGTTTCGGTGACCGTGTCCTTGAGGTTGTCGACGAYGTAGGTGTCRTTGCCGAAGCCGCCCATCATCACGTCGGCGCCGAGGCCACCGTCCAGCACGTTGTTGCCGCTGTTGCCGATCAGCACGTTGTTCAGGGCGTTGCCGAGCAGGGTGTTGTTCAGGTCGTTGCCGATCACGGTGAAGGCACCGAGGCCGGTGACGGTGACATCTTCGACGTTCTGCAGGTTGCTTTGGCTGAGGTCGACGGTGCTGCTGGCCAGGGTCGAGGTGTAGCTGATGTTCAGCAGGTC
>NZ_JBFTQU010000022.1:0-1062 GCF_056399165.1 Stenotrophomonas sp. 01N47 | reverse complement strand
GCTGTAGAATGCGCGCCTCGGTTGAGACGAAAGATCTTAACCAACCGCTCTTTAACAACTGAATCAAGCAATTCGTGTGGGTGCTTGTGGAGTCAGACTGATAGTCAACAAGATTATCAGCATCACAAGTTACTCCGCGAGAAATCAAAGATGTAACCAACGATTGCTGAGCCAAGTTTAGGGTTTCTTAAAAACCCAAAGATGTTTKAASTGAAGAGTTTGATCCTGGCTCAGAGTGAACGCTGGCGGTAGGCCTAACACATGCAAGTCGAACGGCAGCACGGGTACTTGTACCTGGTGGCGAGCGGCGGACGGGTGAGTAATGCCTAGGAATCTGCCTGGTAGTGGGGGATAACGTTCGGAAACGAACGCTAATACCGCATACGTCCTACGGGAGAAAGCAGGGGACCTTCGGGCCTTGCGCTATCAGATGAGCCTAGGTCGGATTAGCTAGTTGGTGAGGTAATGGCTCACCAAGGCGACGATCCGTAACTGGTCTGAGAGGATGATCAGTCACACTGGAACTGAGACACGGTCCAGACTCCTACGGGRGGCAGCAGTGGGGAATATTGSACAATGGGCGRAAGCCTGATSCAGCSAYGCCGCGTGTGTGAAGAAGGTCTTCGGATTGTAAAGCACTTTAAGTTGGGAGGAAGGGCAGTWASCKAATACSTWWYTGTTTTGACGTTACCGACAGAATAAGCACCGGCTAACTCTGTGCCAGCAGCCGCGGTAATACAGAGGGTGCAAGCGTTAATCGGAATTACTGGGCGTAAAGCGCGCGTAGGTGGTTTGTTAAGTTGGATGTGAAAGCCCCGGGCTCAACCTGGGAACTGCATTCAAAACTGWCRAGCTAGAGTATGGTAGAGGGTGGTGGAATTTCCTGTGTAGCGGTGAAATGCGTAGAKATMRGRAGGAACACCRGTGGCGAAGGCGACYWYCTGGWCTGWWACTGACRCTGAGGWGCGAAAGCRTGGGGAGCRAACAGGATTAGATACCCTKGTAGTCCAYGCCGTAAACGATGAGTGCTAAGTGTTAGAGGGTTTCCGCCCTTTAGTGCTG
>NZ_JBFTQU010000021.1:0-1290 GCF_056399165.1 Stenotrophomonas sp. 01N47 | reverse complement strand
GTCTGCAGGTTGGCAACCACCGAGGTGAAGCGGTTCTGGATCGCACCGAGGTCGGCGCGGGTGCTGTTGATCGCACCCAGGGCCTTGTCGACCACTTCCATTGCCTGCTGTGCACCCTTCACGGTGGACACGTCGAGCTTGTCCGCGAAGGACTTGCCTACCGCAGTGGTGCTGGCGGCGATGTCGGCCGGGCCGGTGGCAATGCCAGTCCAGGTGCCGGTTTCGACGGCGATGCCAAGGAAGGCACCGTTCTTGTCGACGCTGTCCTTGACCGAGCTCAGGTTGATCTTGCCGCCACCAGCGGCATCGACTTCGGCCAGTACGCCGGTCTCACCGATCTTGGCATTGATGGCAGCAACCATGGCCTTGGTGGCCGCGTCCTGGGTCTTGCTGCCGTCAGCACCGCCTTGGGCGGCCACATCGATGTCGGCGATGCTGATTGCCGAACCGGCGCCGTTGGTGATGGTCATGCCGGTGACCTTCACGCCCGTTGCGGCATCAGCCGGAGCAGTGATGGTGAAGTTGACCGAGTCGAACATCGCACCACCCAGGGCATTGGCCTTGGCGTCGATTGTCTTGTCGATGGCGATGGCCTGGCCGGCGTTGGCGCCGACCTGGAACAGCTGGCTGGAGAACGAACCGTCCAGCAGCTTGGTGCCGTTGAAGTCCGACTGCTTGGCGACGCGGTCGATTTCCGAAACCAGCTGGGTCACTTCGGCCTGCAGTGCCTTGCGGTCGCTGGCCGAGTTGGTGGCGTTGGAGGCCTGCACCGACAGCTCGCGGACGCGCTGCAGGTTGTTGCCGATTTCGGTCAGCGAACCTTCGGCAACCTGTGCCAGCGAAATGCCGTCGTTGGCATTGCGGATGGCCACGTCGGTGCCGCGGATCTGGGTACCGAAGCGCTCGGAGATCGCCAGGCCGGCCGCATCGTCCTTGGCACTGTTGATGCGCGAACCGGAGGACAGGCGCTGGATGGTGGTGGCCAGCGAGCTGCCGCTGGTGCTCAGGTTGCGCTGAGCATTCAGGGACATGGTGTTGGTGTTGATGACTTGTGCCATGGTGCTTTTCCTTTGGCGAAGGTGGAACGTATTTCAGGAACCGGGCGGCAGCTCGGCCGCCGCCCGGTGGTCGATCAAGGAGCGGATCAGCGCAGCAGGCTGAGCACGCCCTGCGGCACCTGGTTGGCCTGGGCCAGCATGGCCGTACCGGCCTGCTGCAGGATCTGGGTGCGGGTCAGCTCAGCGGTTTCCTTGGCGAAGTCGGTGTCCTTGATGCGGCTGCGCGACGCCG
>NZ_JBFTQU010000020.1:0-5678 GCF_056399165.1 Stenotrophomonas sp. 01N47 | reverse complement strand
TCTGCCACGTGCGCCTTGCCCGCTTCCAGCAGGATGTCGCCGGCAGAATCCAGGCTGAGTGTGTTGCCTGCGCTCAGGTTGCCCTGCACTACGTGGATGTCGCCCGTGGTACTGGTCAGGTTGACGTTGCCGCCGCCCTGGATGGTCGAGCCGAGCAGCACCACTAACCGAAAGATGCGGCGCTATCCTTAATCAAACACTGCTCTATTAAAGGCAGTCAACACATTTGAAACTTCGCGCAAAAGACCCTCATCCCCAAGCTCATAGTTCGCTCGCGACACCTCATCTGGCTCATACATATCAGCAAGACAGAATATTGTGGATAGACACTCATTCAAGCCCGGAAAATCCTCCCGCAGAAGATCAGAGCCCCTCTCAATCTTCCACAACTGAACATAAGCATCCGAAAATGATTGTGCAGAAATCCAACCATTGACGAACCTTTCAGCGAACTTAAACATCAACACACTCATCGAAGCACACCATTTTTGAAGAGATTTTCGTACTGCGAATTTTTCGGATCCAACTTAAATCCGATAACGAATTTACCTGAAGAATCCAACACCACGGCGTTGTTGGTGCTGGAAATCGCGCCGCCAATCAGGTTCACGTGCCCAACATCCACGTGATAGCCACCGTTGCCGGCAAACAAGCCACTCTGCTGGGCCCATGCCCTGGTAGCTGCCCTCGGCCTTGCCTGCACTGACATAGCCATCGGCGTTCGACGCGTTGCCGAAGGCCACCTGCACGCGCCCACCCACCTGGCTGTTCCTGGACATGCTCTCGGCAATGTCCTGCAGCGATTCGATCGTCAGCGTGCCGCCGGTCTTGACGTCGATGCGGTCAGCCGTCGCGGTCGCGCCGCGCAAGGTAGTGTCACCCTCGGCCTTCAGCGAGATGTTCTGGCCGGTCAGCGTGGTGTTCTGCCAGGTGTTGCTGTCTGAGTTCGCCTTGCTGCTGCCCACGCTGGCTTCGGCATACACATACACGCCCGTCTGCGCGCCCACGACAACGCCAACGCCCACTTCGGCGCCGGCATTGCTGCTCTTGCTGCGGTCTGCCACGTGTGCCTTGCCCGCTTCCAGCAGGATGTCGCCGGCCGAATCCAGGCTGAGCGTGTTGCCCGCGCTCAGGTTGCCCTGCACCATGTGGATGTCACCCGTCGTGCTGGTCAGGTTGACGTTGCCGCCGCCCTGGATGGTCGAGCCGCGCGAGACCGTGCTGCTGCCATCGGCACTGCTGTTGGCAGTCTTGAAGCCGATGCCGGCTTCAGCCCGCTGCGACTGCAACATGCTGGAGAAGCAATTGCCTGCCTCGGCCCGGAACCCCAGTCCCGCGAATTCTGCTTGAACAAGCACATGCTTCCGGAATTCATGACCGTCTTAGATTTTCTGAGCAATCAATTGAGCACGAAGCGTTGCCGCATCGACTGGGCTTTAGACTCCCGTAGCGTTCACTTCCCAGCTGGCGGTTGCGTTCTTATCGAATGTTATGAACTAACGAAGTTAGACGAAATCATGCTGCGCCAACGTTAATGGCAACTCGACTGCATCGCGCGAGATTCCGGGCGACTACAGATCTGCCCACCCCGTGCGATGCTCGAGCTCACGCCAAACCAAGATTATGGATTAGAAACTCCAGCAACTCAGCGCACCGCCACACCTCTCAACCAACCCAGTAACGACTAAATTCATCCATAATGACACCATCAACTCATAGCGCGAGCCACCTCGATATCAAACCTAAACGAAGCGGGTAATTTTCTATTCATTCTTAAATAATCAACTATCGAGGAAACCGAGAAGTCTTCGACGCCATTCGACGAAACCTCCACTTCGACGATTGATGAGCGATCAATCATCAAAACAAAGTGCTCCTCCGCCTGACCAAAGTGATGATGAAGAACCACGACGGCTTGGAAGGCCCCCAATTCCGCAAGAATCCGCCTCCTGATCAAATCCCCGTCCGGTGAATTAATCCAGCCACTTGTTGATTTCAGCCTATTCGCGCTATTCGCGGCCAAATGCATATCCATATTCACACGCCCGGAAATTCAGTGACTATATTCCCAAACGCTGGCCGCACTATCGAGATGCCCGCCACTGGATGCGCTGCACTGGCATCGGTATTGATGCCCAGCTCCGCCGCCGTGGTCTGCTTGCCACCGATGGTGGTGTTGCCTTCGCTCAGCGTTGCAAGCGTGGAGCTGCTGTCGCTGTCGCTGTCGCTGCCGCTCTCCGACATCGGCACGCCCGGGCCACCGCGCGGAGCGGTGGTGCCTTCCTTCGCGTCCCAACCGCTCATCTTGCCGCCCGCACCACCGCTGATGCTGCCGGAGCTGGCCGAGTAGTCCATCTGGTTCTGCAGGTCGCTGAAGGTCAGCGTCTGTGCGGTCAGTTCACTGTTGCCCGCGTTCGTGCTGGCAATCGCGCCACCAATCAGGTTCACGTGCCCGGCATCAACGTGGTACCCGCCATTGCCGGCAAACAAGCCACTCTGCTAGCCCACGCCCTGGTAGCTACCCTCGGCCTTGCCGGCACTGACGTAACCGTCGGCATTCCAGGCATTGCCGAAGGCCACCTGCACGCTGCCGCCAACTTGGCTGTTCTTGGACATGCTCTCGGCTATGTCCTGCAGCGATTCGATGGTCAGCGTGCCGCCCGTCTTGACGTCGATGCGGTCAGCCGTCGCGGTCGCGCCACGCAGGGTGGTGTCACCCTCCGCCTTCAACAGTCCAGAGGAGCCACTCCGAGTCAGCCTCATTTTTCCCGGCGGCTCCCAATCCTCAATCCAGGCGCGCAGAAGGGGCCAGCCCGCCGCTCAAGAATGAAGCCCATAGGCGTCCATTTCTTTCAAGCTGATAAACTTCAAACTCTCTCCACTCAGCGACGATCCGTCCAAGAATTCGCCATATCCGCAAGTGTCACATTGGAATGCAGGCAAAGACCTGGACACTCCAATGTACGCTCGCATATATGTCTCGCCACAGCGGCAGCAGACCCGATCAAACTCAACTGCAATCAACTCCTCCATCAAGTCGCGAACAAATTGAGCAATCACTTCATCACTCGCATTTGCCAGACGGGACGCTCGCGAAGATATACGATCAACATCTGCCTCACTAATGTCTGCGAGAGGATATTCGCTTGCACGCCCCGTCATATCCGCGATCGAATTAAACCCATAACTCAGGAACGGCTCTCTGCGGACCTCGTTTCCGCACTTTGCCATCCATTGCAGCAGCGCCTCAACAACACCCCTGCCACCGTCATCAGGAGCTACCGCAGCAAGCAGCAGCACCAAGCTACTCCGCAAATCATCTGGTAATCGGGCCATCACTCCCCACCTCTCACAGGATATGCCGTAATCAAATTTCCAGCCTTGTCAGTAAATACTTTTATGAAGGAAGTTCGCGCCCCACCATCTTTCAATGAAGATACCCCAACCTCTTTACCAACATCAACAACTCTAATGTACTGCCCCCCAGGAATTTCGTAAACAGGAGATTGAACGACAACTTTGCTCTGGAGAATCGCCTTGAGATCATTTGGACTAATATCAAAGACAGATCTGTTGGCAGTTGGGGGGCGATTAAAATGTCCGTCCAGAACATGCTCGAAACCGGCAGAAACAGGAGCCCCCGACTCTCGCAATGGCGTCGTGCGCGTGCGCCCATTCGCTAGATTCACTCGTGACTTTACGACTCCTCGCTCAACGAGAACACCTGGAATACCGGCAACCCCATCGTTACCCGCTTGTAGCTTCGGGGGCGCCACATCGCCGGGACGGACGTAGCTCTTCTCCTGCCCTAGCGGAACTGAGTTCGTTGTTGGCGTCTCCTCTGTAACCCTACGCAATGGCAGCCGGTTAACCCCAAGGCCACCAGTTTGAGGTGACAAGCCAGTTTTTCCCGCAACCGCTGTTCCGGCAATATTTGCGATACCACCCATCGTCAACGTCAACGCACGACGGTTGTCCTCGCTCATGCCTCCCATGGTCGCAGCCACGAAGGCGATACTGGCCATAGCACTCGACGTCTGTGCATCTTGGATTGCGAAGTAATTCCGCAACTGCATTGACGACGGGAGCAAGTCCTCGGTGCGACTGGGCTCCAGGCCCGACTTGCGCAGAGCGTTCTCGAACAGCCGTTCGTTCGCGCCCTTCTTGCGGTAGAAAATATCCTCAACCCACGAGTAATTGGCATCCTTGTACGCTTTCTGGTCGTCCCCCAGACCAGCATATGGACGCTCGTACACCTGCGACGGGTTGACTCCCTGCAGTTCGCCCGGGCGTAGCGTTCCAGCGCGCTCCTGGAACTGCTTTTGAAGCTCAGGCAGATCAAGAGGACCGTTCTGGGACTCATATCGGCTGATGTAGGTCGCGAGGTCAGCCGCTTGAAACTCACTCAGGCTCTCGCCTGCCAACGCCTTCCGTAGCAGCCCTGCACTCATCTGATCCCCTGCATCCAGCAGTACAAGCTCCAGGGATTCCTGCTTGTCCAACCCACCTTGCCGCTTGGCCTTCTCGCGCAGGTGAATCATTCGCGCGTGATCGTTCTGCCCCAGGAAGTTGTTCTCAGCCGAATTCTTCGCAATTCCCGCATTCAACGCTATCCCGGCCAGATCCTGCCCCGACAATCCGCCGGCCAACGCACCCACCGCCTGCGACAGCGCCAGGATCGTCTCCTTTTCCTGCGGGCTCAGCTTCGACGCATTGCCCCCATATAGCGTGTCGGTCAGGAACTTGGCTGCCACCTCACCACCTACCGCGGCCGCCGCACCTGCCCCTGCGCCGGCACCATTGACCTCGGCCAACACCGCGCCCAAGAGCGCATGCGACAGCAACTGCATGGTTGCGTTGGGGTCCTTGCCATGGTTCGGATCAAATGTGCTACCAATGAAGAAGGCTGCATAAGGTGCAAGCGCATTGGACGCAAGCTGGCCGACAGCCTGTCCGCCTGCACTTCCCACTAATGCGGTAGTCACGGCATCCAGTGCCCGGCTGTAGTCACCACCACTGCCCCACTTCTTCGCATCCTTATAGGCCTGGCTGTTGTCACTCAGCCGCTTGTCTCTCGCTTTGGCATCAAGTTTGTCGAACGCAACCTGCTCTTCGGGCGAAAGGCTGTCGTAATAGTCCTGCGTGGCCTTGTTGCTCTGATGGGTCTGGATGTCATTGGCAACCTGCCTGCTGGTAGCCACCACCGTCCCAATCGCACCCGCCATCGCCTGCTGGTCCGCCAGCAGCTTGGTGGCATCAGGCATCGCCTCCAGCGCACGATGCGCTGCACTGGCATCGGTATTGATACCCAGCTCCGCCGCCGTGGTCTGCTTGCCACCGATGGTGATGTTGCCTTCGGTCAGCGTCGCAAGCGTTGAACTGCTGTCGCTGCCGTTCTCCGTCATCGACATGCCTGGGCCACCGCGGGGGGCGGTAGTGCCCGCCTTCGGGTCCCAACCCTTCATCTGCCCGCCCGCACCACCGCTGATGCTGCCGGAGCTGGCCGAGTAGTCCATCTGGTTCTGCAGATCGCTGAAGGTCAGCGTCTGTGCGGTCAGTTCACTGTTGGCCGCGTTGGTGCTGGCAATCGCGCCGCCAATCAGGTTCACGTGTCCAGCATCCACGTGATAGCCACCGTTGCCGGCAAACAAGCCACTCTGCTGGCCCACGCCCTGGTA
>NZ_JBFTQU010000019.1:0-17380 GCF_056399165.1 Stenotrophomonas sp. 01N47 | reverse complement strand
TCCATGGCGACCGGGTTGATCAGGGTGACAACCATCTTGATGTTGTCGCCCGGCATCACCATCTCGACGCCTTCCGGCAGCTCGACCGCACCGGTGATGTCGGTGGTACGGAAGTAGAACTGCGGACGGTAGCCCTTGAAGAACGGGGTGTGACGGCCRCCTTCRTCCTTCGACAGGACGTAGACTTCGGCGTCGAACTTGGTGTGCGGCTTGATCGAACCCGGCTTGGCCAGRACCTGGCCACGCTCGACGTCGTCACGCTTGGTGCCRCGCAGCAGCAGACCGGCGTTGTCGCCYGCCTGRCCCTGGTCCAGCAGCTTGCGGAACATTTCCACGCCGGTCACGGTGGTCTTCTGCACCGGACGGATGCCGACGATTTCGATTTCTTCGCCGACCTTGATCACGCCGCGCTCGATACGACCGGTCACCACGGTGCCGCGGCCCGAGATCGAGAACACGTCTTCGACCGGCATCAGGAATGCCTTGTCGACGTCACGCTCCGGGGTCGGGATCCAGGTGTCCAGCGCCTCGACCAGCTTGATGACGGCCGGCACGCCGATGTCGCTCTGGTCGCCTTCCAGCGCCAGGCGGGCCGAACCCGAGATGATCGGGGTCAGCATGGCCCGGGCAATCGACGTGGGCGTAGTGACGAACGGTGGATTCGTATTCGACGTGCGCGGTCGAGATCGTGATGCCACGTGCCTTTTCTTCCGGCGCGGCGTCGATCGCGGAGTAATCCTTGAACTCGCCACCGAAGCGCTCGGCACCGATCTTGGTCAGTGCGGCGGTCAGCGTGGTCTTGCCGTGATCGACGTGACCGATGGTGCCGACGTTGACGTGCGGCTTGGTGCGCTCGAACTTACCCTTTGCCATTTCGTTCTACCTTTTAGTTCGTAAGTGGTTTGGAGGACCTGAGCGTTACGCTCAGGCCTTCTTCATGACTTCGTCGGCGATGTTGTTCGGCGCCGGCTCGTAGTGGTCAAATTCCATCGTGAAGGTGGCGCGGCCCTGGGTCTGCGAACGCAGCGAGGTCGCGTAGCCAAACATTTCGCCCAGCGGGATCATCGCGTTGATGATGCTGGCCGAACCGTCACCGGTGGTATCAGAACCCTGCAGAACGCCACGACGACGGCTGACGTCGCCCATCACGTCACCCTGGTAATCCTCCGGGGTCACGATCTCGACCTTCATGATCGGCTCCAGCAGGACCGGCTTGGCCTTGCGGAAGCCTTCCTTGAAGGCCATCGAGGAAGCGAGCTTGAACGCCATTTCCGAGGAGTCGACGTCGTGGTACGAGCCGAACACCAGCTTCACCTTGACGTCCACGACCGGGAAGCCAGCCAGCGGACCGCTGGTAATGGTTTCGCGCAGGCCCTTTTCGATCGACGGGATGAATTCCTTCGGAATCACGCCACCGGTGATGTCATTGATGAACAGGAAGTCGTCCTTGATGCCAGCGGCGATCTTCGGATCTGCACGATCGGCATCGGTGATCGGCGACAGCTCGATCACGACGTGACCGTACTGACCCTTACCACCGGACTGCTTGGCGTGCTTGTAGTCCGACTTCACGTCCGACATGGTGATCGTTTCGCGGTAAGCCACCTGCGGCTTGCCGACGTTGGCTTCAACGTTGAACTCGCGCTTCATGCGGTCAACGATGATGTCCAGGTGCAGCTCGCCCATGCCCGAGATGATGGTCTGGCCGGATTCTTCGTCGGTCTTGACGCGGAACGACGGATCTTCCTGCGCCAGACGACCCAGTGCCAGACCCATCTTTTCCTGGTCGGACTTGGTCTTCGGCTCGACGGCCATCGAGATGACCGGCTCCGGGAACACCATGCGCTCGAGGATGATCGGCTGATCCATGGAGCACAGGGTGTCACCCGTGGTGGTGTCCTTCAGGCCCACGGCAGCGGCGATGTCGCCTGCCAGCACTTCCTTGATTTCTTCGCGGTTGTTGGAGTGCATCTGCAGGATACGGCCGATGCGCTCCTTCTTGCCCTTCACCGAGTTCAGCAGCTGGTCGCCTGCATTCAACGTGCCCGAGTAGACACGGAAGAAGGTCAGCGCGCCGACGAACGGATCGGTGATGATCTTGAAGGCCAGGGCCGAGAAGGGAGCCTTGTCGTCAGACTTGCGGCTCATTTCCTTGGTTTCATCGTCAACGTCGGTACCGGTCACGTCCGGCACGTCGATCGGCGACGGCAGCAGCTGGATCACGCCGTCCAGCATGGCCTGCACGCCCTTGTTCTTGAACGCCGAGCCGCAGTACATCGGCACGATGTCGGTCGCCAGGGTGCGCACGCGCAGGGCTTCGATGATCTCGGCCTCGGTCAGCTCATCGCCGCCCAGGTACTTGTCCATCAGCTCTTCGCTGGCTTCGGCAGCCGCTTCGATCATGAAGGTACGGGCTTCGGTTGCTTCAGCCAGCAGGTCGGCCGGCACATCGCTGTACTCGAACTTCATGCCCTGCGAAGCTTCATCCCAATGGATGGCCTTCATCTTCAGCAGATCGACGACGCCCTTGAAGCCTTCCTCAGCGCCGATCGGCAGCTGCATCGGAACGGCCTTGGCACCCAGCTTCGCCTTCAGCTGGCCAACGACCTTGCTGAAGTTGGCACCGGTACGGTCCATCTTGTTGACGAACGCGATGCGCGGCACCTTGTAACGGTTGGCCTGGCGCCACACGGTTTCCGACTGCGGCTGCACGCCACCGACGGCACACAGCACGAAGACGGCACCGTCGAGCACGCGCAGCGAGCGCTCCACTTCGATGGTGAAGTCGACGTGCCCGGGGGTGTCGATGATGTTGAAGCGGTGCTCCGGCAGGGACTTGTCCATGCCCTTCCAGAACGCGGTGGTCGCAGCGGACTGGATCGTGATGCCACGCTCCTGCTCCTGCTCCATCCAGTCCATGGTGGCGGCGCCGTCATGCACTTCACCGATCTTGTGGCTCTTGCCGGTGTAGAACAGGATGCGCTCGGACGTGGTGGTCTTGCCGGCATCGATGTGAGCCATGATGCCGAAATTGCGGTAACGCTCGATGGGAGTGGAACGGGCCACGGGGAGCCTCTCAGATTTCTTGGATTTCGGATGGCCGAACGCCGCCTTTCGGCGGCCTTCGGATTGGCGCAGCCCTTCTGGGGCCGCGAGGCAGCACCGAGATGGTGCTGCCCTGCCTGTTTTACAAGGCCGTCAAACTCACCAGCGGTAGTGGGCGAATGCCTTGTTGGCTTCGGCCATGCGGTGGGTTTCTTCGCGCTTCTTGATGGCGCCGCCACGGTTTTCCGCAGCGTCGATCAGTTCAGCGGCCAGCTTCTTCGGCATGGTGTTCTCACCACGCTTGCGCGCGGAGTCGATCAGCCAACGCATGGCCAGGGCCATCTTGCGCGAGGCGCGCACTTCGACCGGCACCTGATAGGTGGCACCACCGACACGGCGGGACTTGACTTCGACCGACGGAGCCACGTTTTCCAGAGCCTTCTGAACCAGCTCGACGGAATTCGGGTTCTTCTCACCGATCACGTCCATGGCGCCATAGACGATCTTTTCAGCGACCGACTTCTTGCCGCTCAGCATCACCATGTTGATGAAACGGGCGATGGTTTCGCTTCCGTGCTTCGGATCCGGCAGGACTGCGCGCTGCGGCGTATTACCTTTACGAGACATGTGTGCTTTCCCTTAGCTCTTCGGACGCTTGGCGCCGTACTTGGAACGGCCCTGGCGACGCTTGGCAACGCCGGAGGCGTCGAGCGAACCACGAACGGTGTGGTAACGCACACCCGGCAGATCCTTGACGCGACCGCCACGGATCAGGACCACGGAGTGCTCCTGCAGGTTGTGGCCTTCACCGCCGATGTAGGAAATCACTTCTTCCTGGTTGGTCAGGCGAACCTTGGCAACCTTGCGAAGGGCCGAGTTCGGCTTCTTCGGAGTAGTGGTGTAAACGCGCGTGCAGACGCCACGGCGCTGGGGGCACTTTTCGAGAGCCGGCGAGGCGCTCTTATAAGTGGTTGCCTGCCGCGGCTTGCGGACAAGCTGATTGATCGTCGCCATCAGTATGTTCTTCTGAGAGAGGCCGAAAAAACCGGCCATGAATGCGGATATGTGCGAGCAGGCGAAAGACCGGCCTGCTGAGACAGACGATTGTAGCAACCTGGCGAAAACGCGGTCAAATGCGCACACGCCAAGCCAGCCCTGATCCTGGGCCGTTACAGGGGAGCCTTCTCCATGCCCCCCGTTCAGGTTGTCGCCCGACCCATCGCTGGGCCGGGGCGGCATCCTACCTCATCGACGGCGAACAGACCAGCGGCCTGGGCCCTCGAGTGCAGATCCCGCCGAAGCGGGTCCTGCGTGATACGTGTCCGGCACGGAGCCGGACCATGAAGCAGGGACCGGCCGATGGCCGCCCCCTGCCCGATCGAGGTCCGGCCTGAGCCGGACCGGCCGATCAATCCTCGGCCTGCTCGGCGTCGGTCGACTCCACCACCACTTCCGGTGCTGCCACGGCCACGGCGGCTGCAGCTGCCGGGGTGCCGGCCAGGGTCTGCATTTCCGAGTCCGTCAGCCCGCTCGCATTGCGGCGGCGGTTGGCGTGGTAGGTCAGACCGGTACCGGCCGGAATCAGACGGCCGACGATCACGTTTTCCTTCAGGCCGCGCAGGTTGTCCTTGGTGCCGCGGACGGCAGCCTCGGTCAGCACGCGGGTGGTTTCCTGGAAGGAAGCAGCCGAGATGAACGATTCGGTAGCCAGCGATGCCTTGGTGATGCCCAGCAGGACCGGATCGAAGCGAGCAATCAGCTCGTTGCGGGTGGTCAGGCGTGCATTTTCCTCGATGACGCGCTGGCGCTCGACCTGTTCGCCGTTCAGGAACTTGCTGCTGCCCTGATCGGTGATCTCGACCTTGCGCAGCATCTGGCGGGTGATCACCTCGATGTGCTTGTCGTTGATCTTCACGCCCTGCAGGCGGTACACGTCCTGGATTTCCTTGACCAGGTAGGCGGCCAGCGGCTCGACACCCAGCAGACGCAGGATGTCCTGCGGGCTCGGCTCGCCGTCGACGATGGTTTCGCCCTTGGTCACGTGCTCACCTTCGAACACGATGACCTGACGGTACTTCGGAATCAGCTCTTCGTGTTCCGAACCATCGGTGTCCTTGATGATCAGGCGCTGCTTGCCCTTGGTGTCCTTGCCGAAGCTGATGATGCCCGAACGCTCGGCCAGCACCGCCGGATCCTTCGGCTTGCGCGCTTCGAACAGATCGGCCACGCGCGGCAGACCACCGGTGATGTCGCGGGTCTTGGACGCTTCCTGCGGGATCTTGGCAACCACGTCACCCACGCCGACGGCAGCGCCGTCCTGCAGGTTGACGATCGAGCGCGGCGGCAGCAGGTACTGCGCCGGCAGGTCGGTGCCCGGAATCGACAGGTCGTTGCCCTTGCCATCGACGATGCGGACGATCGGGCGCAGATCCTTCGCCTGGGCGCCGCGGCGCTTCGGGTCGGTGATTTCGCGCGACGCCAGGCCGGTCAGCTCATCGGTCTTCTCGATGACGGTAATGCCGTCGACGAAGTCGATGAAGCGGATGAAACCGGCCACTTCCGAAACGATCGGATGGTTATGCGGATCCCAGTTGGCCACGGTCTGGCCAGCCTTGACCGCATCACCGTCCTTGGAGGTGATGGTCGCACCGTACGGCAGCTTGTAACGCTCACGCTCACGGCCGTGCGCATCGAGCACCGACATTTCACCCGAGCGCGACACCGCGACCAGCGAGCCGTTGGCATGGGCAACCGACTTGAGGTTGCTGAACTTGACCGAGCCGGTGGTCTTGACGGTGATGTTGTCGACCGCAGCAGCTCGCGATGCCGCACCACCGATGTGGAACGTACGCATGGTCAGCTGGGTACCCGGCTCACCGATGGACTGCGCGGCGATGACGCCGACCGCTTCACCGATGTTGACCAGGTGGCCACGGGCCAGATCGCGGCCGTAGCAGCGAGCGCAGACGCCGAAGGCCGATTCGCAGGAGATCGTCGAGCGGACCTTGATGGTCTGCACGCTGGCCTCTTCAAGCTTGGCGACCCATGCTTCGTCGAGCAGGGTGTTGCGGGTGACGATCGGATCTTCGTCGTTGCCCGGCAGGAACACGTCCTCGGCAACCACGCGACCCAGCACGCGATCCTTCAACGGCTCGACCACGTCGCCGCCTTCAACGATCGGGGTCATGATCAGGCCTTCGGAGGTACCGCAGTCCACCTCGGTGATCACCACGTCCTGCGCCACGTCGACCAGACGACGGGTCAGGTAACCCGAGTTCGCCGTCTTCAGCGCGGTATCGGCCAGACCCTTACGGGCACCGTGGGTGGAGTTGAAGTACTCCTGCACGTTCAGGCCTTCGCGGAAGTTCGCCTTGATGGGCGTCTCGATGATCGAGCCATCGGGACGGGCCATCAGGCCACGCATGCCGGCCAGCTGACGGATCTGCGCCTGGCTGCCTCGTGCACCGGAGTCGGCCATGATGTACAGGGAGTTCATCGACTTCTGGTCGATGGTCTCGCCCTTGGCATTGATGACCTTCTCGGTACCGATGGTGTCCATCATCGCCTTGGCGATGCGCTCATTGGTGCGCGACCAGATGTCGACCACCTTGTTGTAGCGCTCGCCGGCGGTGACCAGACCCGACTGGTACTGCTCCTGGATTTCCAGCACTTCGGCTTCGGCCTCGGTGAGGATGCCCTTCTTCTCGTCCGGGATCAGCATGTCGTCGATGCCGATCGAGACGCCGGCACGGGTCGCGTAGGCGAAGCCGGTGTACATCAGCTTGTCGGCGAACACGACCGTGTCCTTCAGACCCAGCTGGCGGTAGCTGGAGTTGATCAGGCGGCTGATGTTCTTCTTGGTCAGCTCGGTGTTGGCCAGCGCGAACGGCAGGCCTTCCGGCAGGATTTCAGCCAGCAGGGCGCGACCGATGGTGGTATCCACGATCGAGGTCTTGCTCTGCTTGTTGCCCTCCTCGTCGGTCACCACCTCGGTGATGCGGACCTTGACGCGCGCATGCAGTTCCACCACGCGGTTGTCGTAGGCGCGCTTGACTTCGGCGATGTTGGCGAAGGCCATGCCCTCGCCCTTCTTGTTTTCCAGCGAGCGGGTCATGTAGTACAGACCCAGCACGACGTCCTGCGACGGCACGATGATCGGCTCGCCGTTGGCCGGCGACAGGATGTTGTTGGTGGACATCATCAGCGCACGCGCTTCCAGCTGGGCTTCCAGCGAGAGCGGCACGTGGACGGCCATCTGGTCACCGTCGAAGTCGGCGTTGAACGCAGTGCAGACCAGCGGGTGCAGCTGGATGGCCTTGCCTTCGATCAGCACCGGCTCGAACGCCTGGATGCCCAGACGGTGCAGGGTCGGCGCACGGTTCAGCATCACCGGATGTTCGCGGATGACCTCTTCCAGGATGTCCCAGACTTCGGCTTCTTCGCGCTCGACCAGCTTCTTGGCGGCCTTGATGGTGGTGGCCAGGCCACGACGCTGCAGCTTGGCGAAGACGAACGGCTTGAACAGCTCAAGCGCCATCTTCTTCGGCAGGCCGCACTGGTGCAGGCGCAGGTACGGACCGACCACGATGACCGAACGGCCCGAGTAGTCCACGCGCTTGCCGAGCAGGTTCTGACGGAAGCGACCCTGCTTGCCCTTGATCATGTCGGCCAGCGACTTCAGCGGGCGCTTGTTGGTGCCGGTGATGGCACGGCCGCGACGACCGTTGTCCAGCAGCGCATCGACCGATTCCTGCAGCATGCGCTTTTCATTGCGCACGATGATGTCCGGCGCGCTCAGTTCGAGCAGGCGGCGCAGGCGGTTGTTGCGGTTGATGACGCGGCGGTACAGGTCGTTCAGATCGGAGGTCGCGAAGCGGCCACCATCAAGCGGAACCAGCGGACGCAGGTCCGGCGGCAGCACCGGCAGCACGGTCATGACCATCCACTCCGGACGGTTGCCCGATTCCAGGAAGGCTTCGATCAGCTTGATGCGCTTGGTCAGTCGCTTGAGCTTGGTTTCCGAACCGGTGCTGGCGATCTCTTCGCGCAGGCGGGTCATTTCCGACTGCAGGTCGATGGTGCGCAGCAGTTCGTACACGGCCTCGGCGCCCATGGCGGCGTCGAAGTCGTCGCCATGCTCCTGGCGGGCCTGCAGGTACTGTTCTTCGGTCAGCAGCTGGCGGCGCTCCAGGGCGGTCAGGCCCGGCTCGGTCACCACGTAGGCTTCGAAGTACAGCACGCGCTCGATATCGCGCAGGGTCATGTCCAGCATCAGGCCGATGCGCGACGGCAGCGACTTCAGGAACCAGATGTGCGCGACCGGCGAGGCCAGGTCGATGTGGCCCATGCGCTCGCGACGCACCTTGGCCAGGGTCACTTCGGTGCCGCACTTCTCGCAGACCACGCCGCGGTGCTTCATGCGCTTGTACTTGCCGCACAGGCACTCGTAGTCCTTGACCGGTCCGAAGATGGCGGCGCAGAACAGGCCGTCACGTTCCGGCTTGAAGGTACGGTAGTTGATGGTTTCCGGCTTCTTCACTTCGCCGAAGGACCACGAACGGATCAGGTCCGGCGAAGCCAGCGCGATCTTGATCGCGTCGAAGTCCAGCGTCTGGCGCTGCTGGTTGAAGAGGTTGAGCAGGTCTTTCATGGTGTTCTCCAGAAGGAGGAATGCTGTGTCGATGGGCTTTCAGTTGACTGCCAGCGGCGCGGCGGCGGKGGCCGCCGCGCCGGCATGGATCAGTTGTCTTCCAGTTCCATGTTGATGGCCAGCGAGCGGATTTCCTTCACCAGGACGTTGAAGGATTCCGGCATGCCCGCGACCATCTCGTGCTCACCGTCGACGATGTTCTTGTACATCTGGTTGCGGCCCTGCACGTCATCGGACTTCACCGTCAGCATTTCCTGCAGGGTGTAGGCCGCGCCGTAGGCTTCCAGCGCCCAGACTTCCATTTCACCGAAGCGCTGGCCGCCGAACTGCGCCTTGCCGCCCAGCGGCTGCTGGGTGACGAGCGAGTACGGACCGGTCGAACGGGCGTGCATCTTGTCGTCGACCAGGTGGTTCAGCTTCAGGTAGTGCATGTAGCCAACGGTGGTGTGGCGATCGAAGGCTTCACCGGTGCGGCCGTCATACAGCTGGGTCTGGCCACTGCTCGGCAGGTCGGCCAGTTCCAGCATGCGCTTGATTTCCGCTTCGGTGGCACCGTCGAACACCGGCGTTGCCATCGGCACGCCGTCGAACAGGTTGCGGGCCAGGCGCAGCAGTTCCTCGTCGCTGAACTGCGACAGGTCGACACGGTTGGCCACGTTGGTGTCATCGTGGTTGTAGATGTCGTCCAGGAACTTGCGCAGGTCGGCGACCGCGGCCTGGGCTTCCAGCATTGCCTGGATCTTGCGACCCAGACCCTTGGCGGCCCAGCCCAGGTGCACTTCCAGGATCTGCCCGATGTTCATACGCGACGGCACGCCCAGCGGGTTCAGCACGATGTCCACGGTTTCGCCCGAGGCCATGTACGGCATGTCCTCGACCGGCACCACGTTGGAGACCACACCCTTGTTGCCGTGGCGGCCTGCCATCTTGTCGCCCGGCTGGATGCGGCGCTTCACGGCCAGGAACACCTTGACCATCTTCAGCACGCCCGGAGCCAGATCGTCGCCCGCGGTGATCTTGCCGCGCTTGTCGGCGAAGCGACGCTCGAATTCCTTCTCGTGCGCCTGGATCTGCTTCTGTGCGCGTTCGATGGCTTCGGCAGCGTCCTCGTCCTTCATGCGCAGCACGAACCAGTCGGCCTTCTTCAGGCCATCCAGGTAGGCGTCGGAGACAACGTCGCCCTTCTTCAGGCCGGCGCCGCCGTTGACCACCTTGCCGACGATCTGCGAACGCAGACGGGCATAGATGGCTGCTTCCAGGATGCGGAACTGGTCGTCGAAGTCCTTCTTGACGCGCTTGATTTCAGACTCTTCGATCTGACGGGCGCGCTTGTCCTTCTCGATGCCGTCGCGGGTGAAGACCTGCACGTCGATGACGGTGCCGTCCATGCCCGGCGGCACGCGCAGCGAGCTGTCCTTCACGTCCGAAGCCTTCTCACCGAAGATCGCGCGCAGCAGCTTCTCTTCCGGGGTCAGCTGGCTTTCGCCCTTCGGGGTGACCTTGCCGACCATGATGTCGCCGGCGCGGACTTCGGCACCGATGTACACCACGCCGCTCTCGTCCAGGCGGTTCAGCGCCTGCTCGGAAACGTTCGGGATGTCGGCCGAGATTTCCTCCGGCCCCAGCTTGGTGTCACGCGCAACGCAGGTCAGCTCTTCGATGTGGATCGTGGTGTAGCGATCCTCTTCCACCACGCGCTCGGAGAGCAGGATGGAGTCTTCGAAGTTGTAGCCGTTCCACGGCATGAAGGCGATCAGCATGTTCTGGCCCAGGGCCAGTTCACCGATGTCGGTGGACGGACCATCGGCCAGCACGTCGCCACGCGCCACCACGTTGCCCACTTCCACCAGCGGACGCTGGTTGATGCAGGTGTTCTGGTTGGAACGGGTGTACTTGATCAGGTTGTAGATGTCGACGCCGGCATCGGACGCATCGGTGATCTCGGCTTCGTTGACCTTGACCACGATGCGGGCGGCGTCGATCTGCACGATCTCGCCACCACGACGGGCGTTCACGGTCACACCCGAGTCACGCGCCACGGCGCGCTCGATGCCGGTACCGACCAGCGGCTTCTGCGCACGCAGGGTCGGCACGGCCTGACGCTGCATGTTCGCGCCCATCAGTGCGCGGTTGGCGTCATCGTGCTCCAGGAACGGAACCAGCGCAGCCGCGATCGACACGGTCTGCATCGGCGAGACGTCCATGAAGTGGACTTCCGCCGGCGGCTTCAGCAGCGATTCGCCCTGGTAACGGCAGGGAACGAACTGCTCGGTCAGCACGCTGTTGGCATCGGTCAGGGCGTTTGCCTGGGCGATGACGTACTCGTTCTCTTCGATGGCCGACAGGAACTCGACTTCGTCGAAGACCTTGCCGTCCACGACCTTGCGGTACGGGGTCTCGAGGAAGCCGTACTGGTTGGTGCGGGCGTACACGGCCAGCGAGTTGATCAGGCCGATGTTCGGGCCTTCCGGGGTTTCGATGGTGCAGACGCGGCCGTAATGGGTCGGGTGCACGTCGCGCACTTCGAAGCCGGCGCGCTCACGGGTCAGGCCGCCCGGGCCCAGGGCCGAGACGCGGCGCTTGTGCGTGACTTCCGACAGCGGGTTGTTCTGATCCATGAACTGCGACAGCTGCGAGGAGCCGAAGAATTCCTTGATCGCCGCAGCCACCGGCTTGGCGTTGATCAGCTCCTGCGGGGTCAGGCCTTCCGACTCTGCCATCGACAGGCGTTCCTTGACCGCGCGCTCGACGCGGACCAGGCCCACGCGGAACACGTTCTCGGCCATTTCACCGACCGAACGCACGCGACGGTTGCCCAGGTGATCGATGTCATCGACCACGCCGCGACCGTTACGGATCTCCGTCAGGACCTTGATCACGTCCAGGATGTCCGAGCTGTCGCCGTGGGCGGCAACCAGGCGCTTGGACTCTTCGTCGTTGCGCTCGCCGTAGTACTTGCGGTCGTACAGCACCGCTTCGCCGGTGGTTTCCTTGCGGCCCACGCGACGGTTGAACTTCATGCGACCGACGGCCGACAGGTCGTAGCGCTCGAAGGTGAAGAACAGGTTGTGGAACAGGTTCTGCGCGGCATCCTTGGTCGGCGGCTCGCCCGGACGCATCATGCGGTAGATCTCGACCAGGGCTTCCAGCTGGGTCTTGGTCGGATCGATGCGCAGGGTGTTGGACAGGTACGGGCCACGATCCAGATCGTTCACCCACAGGGTGCCCACGGCATCGACACCGGCCTTGCGGAAGGCCTGCAGCTGCTCGTCGGTGATTTCGTCGTTGGCCTGGGCCAGCAGTTCGCCAGTCGAGGCATCGACCACGTCGTGCGACAGGATGCGGCCGACGATGTAGTCGTCCGGCACGGCCAGGGCGGCGATGCCCGAGGCTTCCAGCTGCTTGATGTGGCGCGCGGTGATGCGCTTGCCGGCTTCCACGATGACCTTATCGCCGTCGGCGAGGTCGAAGCCCAGGGTTTCGCCGCGCAGGCGCTCCGGCACCAGCTCCAGCTGGACGCCTTCATCCGGGTTGATGTGGAAGGTGTTGATCTCGAAGAACTCGGCCAGCATCTCTTCGTTGCTGTAGCCCAGCGCACGCAGCAGGATGGACACCGGCAGCTTGCGGCGACGGTCGATACGGGTGAACAGCGCGTCCTTCGGGTCGAACTCGAAGTCCAGCCAGGAGCCGCGGTAAGGAATGATGCGGGCGCTGTACAGCAGCTTGCCCGAGCTGTGGGTCTTGCCACGGTCGTGGTCGAAGAACACGCCCGGCGAGCGGTGCAGCTGCGAGACGATGACGCGCTCGGTGCCGTTGACGATGAAGGTGCCGTTGTCGGTCATCAGCGGGATTTCGCCGAGGTAGACCTCCTGCTCCTTCACGTACTTGATGGCCTTGGTCGACGACTCGCGGTCGTAGATCACCAGGCGCACGGTCACGCGCAGCGGCGCACCGTAGCTCATGCCACGCTGACGGCACTCACGCTCGTCGAAGACCGGATCGCCCAGCTTGTAGCCGACGTATTCCAGGGCGGCATTGCCGCTGTAGCTGGCGATCGGGAAGACCGACTTCAGTGCAGCGTGCAGGCCGTGGTCCGTGCGCTTGGCCGGATCGACGTTTTCCTGCAGGAATTCACGGTAGGAATCCACCTGGATGGCGAGCAGGAACGGCACTTCGAGAATCGAACGCTGCTTGCCGAAATCCTTGCGGATACGCTTTTTTTCGGTGAACGAATAGGACGTCATGAGGTCTTCCACCTTGTTGTGCGAGTCGTGCGCCCACGACCCGAAGGGAACTTGAAATTGTCAGTTGGAAGTCGCTGGTATTGCCGGCACCAGCACGCCTTCTCCCGCTACTTCCAACTGCCAACTCGTCTGCATCCACTCCCCCGCCGCCGCGCGTAGCGCTGGCCGACCAGGGTTTGACCGCAGCCCGTGTTGGGCTTTTCACCGTATTTCCGTAGAACCGCGCCACGATTGGCCGGCCCTACAACAACGACCAAAGGCCGGGGGCTTACGCCCCCAGCCTTGGCTGCATCGCCGGATTTCGATGGCGACGCAAAGGAAGTGCTTACTTGACTTCGACAGTCGCGCCAGCAGCTTCCAGGTCCTTCTTCATCTTCTCGGCTTCGTCCTTCGAAGCGTTGTCCTTCAGGACGCCGCCGGCTTCGGCCAGGTCCTTCGCTTCCTTCAGGCCCAGGCCGGTGATGGCGCGGACGGCCTTGATGACTTCGACCTTCTTGTCGCCAGCGGTCTTCAGGGTGACGACGAATTCGGTCTGCTCTTCAACGACGGCAGCCGGGCCAGCCACAGCAGCGGCGACCGGAGCAGCGGCGGAGACGCCGAACTTCTCTTCGATGGCCTTGACCAGCTCCATCACTTCCATCAGGGACTTCTCGGCGATGGCGTCGACGATCTGTTCGTTGGTAAGGGACATGATAATTACCTTTGGATGTTTTTCTGGATTGAGGTTCCGTCAGGAACCACGATTAGTCGAAACTCAGGCGGTCTCGGCGGCCGGTTCAGCAGCGTCGGCGGCGACGTCGCCACCATTCTGCTTGTCGCCGATTGCCTTGATGGCGCGGGCGAACATCGTGACCGGCTCGGTTAGGACGCGGGCCAGCATTGCCAGGGCCTGGTCGCGGGTCGGCAGCGAGGCCAACACGTCGACATGGCTTGCCGGGAACACTTCACCACCGATTGCGACGACCTTGGCCTTCAGCTTGTCGTTGCCCTTGGCGGCATCCTTGATCAGGCGACCGGCAGCACCGGGCTCCTCGAGCGAGAACGCGTACAGCAGCGGACCAACCATCTGGTCCTGTGCGACTGCGAACTCGGTGCCTTCAACAGCACGCGACGCCAGGGTGTTCTTGACAACTTTCAAGAAAACGCCGGTTTCACGCGCCTGCTTACGCATCGCGGTCATCTGAGCGACCGTGGTGCCAGCGTATTCGGCTGCGATCAAGGAGTGTGCCTTACCAGCAATTTCTGCCAGCTCCGCGACTACTTCTTGCTTCTGGGACAGATTGAGAGCCATTGCACTCCTCCAATTGAACTCCGCTTACGGCTCCTGCCGTGTGCGGTCCTGTGCAGCATCCGTCCTGGACGCCGGGAACATCGGAATGATGTTCCGGGGGTGGGCCGTTCTAGACCTGGAGTGGGCCAACCTGGGAAATCCCAGACGTGCGTGAACCAGAAAAACTCCAGAAGGGCACCATCTACGCAGGGTGATTCCGGGGAATCGATTAAGCGGTCATGGCTGCTTCGGCGGCGACTCCCTGCCAATTCGAGCTTCCGTGCCCGTCGCCGACATGCCACGACCGCACCTGCGGTCTTTGACGGCTACCACCGGCGATGGGTTGCCGGCGATGCCTTCAAATGTCACGGTCACGGAGCCCGAGGGACCCGTGACCGTCTCAAACAATTACTTCAGCGACAGCGACGACTGGTCGACGGTGACGCCCGGGCCCATCGTCGAGCTGACCGACACCTTCTGCAGGTACAGGCCCTTCGAGGTAGCCGGCTTGGCCTTGATCAGGTCCAGCAGCAGCGCGGTCAGGTTCGACTTCAGCGCGTCTTCGGCGAAGTCGGCCTTGCCGATGGTGCAGTGGATGATGCCGGCCTTGTCGGTGCGGTAACGCACCTGACCCGACTTGGCATTCTTCACAGCCTCACCCGGGTTCGGGGAGACGGTGCCGACCTTCGGGTTCGGCATCAGGCCGCGCGGGCCCAGCACGGTACCCAGCTTGCCGACGACGCGCATTGCGTCCGGGGTCGCGATCACGACGTCGTAGTTCAGATCGCCGGCCTGCATCTTCTCGGCCAGGTCGTCCATACCGACGGCTTCGGCGCCAGCGGCCAGGGCTTCATCAGCCTTGGCACCGGCCGGAGCGAAGACAGCGACGCGGACCGACTTGCCGGTACCAGCCGGCAGCACGGTGGAACCACGAACCTGCTGGTCGGACTTCTTCGCGTCGACGCCCAGGCGCACAGCAACGTCGATCGACTCGACGAACTTGGCCTTGGTGGCGGTCTTCAGGATGTTGATTGCGTCCTCGAAGGCATACGCCTTACCCGGGACAACGGCGGCCTTGATGGCCTTTTCGCGCTTGTTCTGTGCCATCTGATTAACCCTCCACCACGAGGCCCATGGAACGGGCAGAGCCAGCGATGGTACGCACGGCGGCGTCCAGGTCGGCGGCAGTCAGATCCGGTTCCTTCGCCTTGGCGATCTCTTCCAGCTGCTTACGGGTGACCTTGCCGACCTTCTCGGTGTTCGGGCGCTTGGAGCCCGACGAGATGCCAGCGGCCTTCTTCAGCAGGGTGGTGGCCGGGGTGCTCTTGGTGATGAAGGTGAACGTACGGTCCGAATAGGCCGTGATGATCACCGGAACCGGCAGACCCGGCTCGAGCTTCTGCGTGGCGGCATTGAAGGCCTTGCAGAATTCCATGATGTTCAGGCCGCGCTGACCCAGCGCAGGACCGACCGGCGGCGAGGGGTTGGCCTGACCGGCCTTCACCTGCAGCTTGATATAACCGACAACTTTCTTTGCCATGTGAGTACTCTCCGGGTGCTAGCGCCTTGCGACAACAGGCTCCCCATCGGACCGGGAATCACGCGTCCCGGCATCGCGTTTTGAAATCATGCCGAAGGCCACCTTTCGGTGGCCTCGTCCCGCCAGCTTCCCAACGGGAGCCGCGCAGCATATCAGGTTTTTTCTTCACATGCCTGAAGCGGCATGTGAATACAGATCAGACGGCCTTTTCGACCTGACCGAACTCGAGTTCGACCGGAGTGGCGCGACCGAAGATCAGCACCGAGACGCGCAGACGGCTCTTCTCGTAGTTGACCTCTTCGACGACACCGTTGAAGTCGTTGAACGGACCCTCGGTGACGCGGACCATCTGGCCCGGCTCGAACAGCACCTTCGGACGCGGCTTCTCGACGCCTTCCTGGACACGGTTCAGAATCGCCTCGGCCTCGGAATCGGCGATCGGCAGCGGGCGATCAGCGGTTCCGCCGATGAAGCCCATGACGCGCGGGGTTTCCTTGACCAGATGCCAGCTTTCGTTGTCGATGCGCGGAATGCCAGCTTCTTCGTGGGTCTCGATCTGGACCAGCACGTAACCCGGGAAGAACTTGCGCTCGGAACGGCGCTTCTGGCCGGCGCGCATTTCGATCACTTCCTCGGTCGGAACCAGGACGTCGCCGAAGCGCTCTTCCATGCCGTCACGGACGATGCGATCGCGCAGAGCCTGCGCCACCGACTTCTCGAAGCCCGAATAGGCGTGAACGACGTACCAACGCTTCATGCATTTCTCCTTAGCGGCTCAGGAACCACTGAGTCAGTTTCTGGATGAAGAAGTCGAACCCACCCAGCAGCAAGCTGAGGATCAGGACGACGACAATCACCACCCAGGTCATGCGGATGGCTTCCTGGCGGGTCGGCCAAACCACTTTACGCAGTTCGAAACGCGACTCGGAGAGGAATTCGCGGGTGTCGCGCCCCTTGCCGGTCAGCATGAACACGCCGATACCGCCAACCAGGCCGACCACGACCGCCAACGCACGCAGCTGACCCGTCCACGAGCCCAGCTGGGCGGCGCGACCGGAATCGGCGGAGAACCAGAACCAGACGAACAGACCTGCCAGCACCAGCAACGATGCGAGGACGTACTTGACGATATCCCCGCCTTGCGCGGAGGTGTCCTTGGAATGTTCGATCTTGCTATTCATCAGGCTGTGTCTGCTTTAGCGGCAGGGCCGCTCGGTAAGGTGGGCAGATGGCACGCCAGGAGGGACTCGAACCCCCAACCTGCGGTTTTGGAGACCGCTGCTCTGCCAATTGAGCTACTGGCGTACGTTGAAAACTTGCCTTCCCTTAGACGGCGAAGGCGGACCGAGGTTCCCGGCCCGCCACTCGCCAGACCGGCAGCGCTATGCGACCGCCGGCATGCAGGCTTACTCGAGGATGGTGGCAACCACGCCAGCACCGACGGTACGGCCACCTTCGCGGATTGCGAAGCGCAGGCCGGCGTCCATGGCGACCGGGTTGATCAGGGTGACAACCATCTTGATGTTGTCGCCCGGCATCACCATCTCGACGCCTTCCGGCAGCTCGACCGCACCGGTGATGTCGGTGGTACGGAAGTAGAACTGCGGACGGTAGCCCTTGAAGAACGGGGT
>NZ_JBFTQU010000018.1:0-49542 GCF_056399165.1 Stenotrophomonas sp. 01N47 | reverse complement strand
GGCCGGCAACTGCGGTGCCCTGTGGTTGCCGGCCAGCGGCCGGCACTACCGGAGTTTCCTGTGGTTGCCGGCCAGCGGCCGGCACTACCGGGGTTTCCTGAGGTTGCCGGCCAGCGGCCGCCACTACCGAATTTCCTGAGATTGCCGGCCAGCGACCGGCACTACCGGAGTTTCCTGTGGTTGCCGGCCAGCGGCCGGCACTACCGAATTTCCTGGGGTTGCCGGCCAGCGGCCGGCACTACCGGTCATGGGGCGGTTACGGGGTGACCGTCTCCACCACTTCCAGGCCGTACCCGGCCAGGCCGATCTGGCGGCGCGGGGTGCCCAGCACGCGCAGCTTGCCCAGGCCCAGGTCGGACAGGATCTGCGCGCCTGCACCGTTGCGGCGCCACTGGCTCACGTCCTTGTCTTTGCCCGGGACCACCGGCGCCGGCTGCTGGCGCAGGCGGGCCAGCAGGGCTTCACCGTCGCGCGGGGCCTGCAGCACCACCATCACGCCGGCGCCTTCGGCATCGATGGCCCGCAGGGCATCGGTCGCGGCCACGCCGAAATCGTCACGGCGCCAGTGCAGCAGGTCGGCCAGCGGGTTTTCCACCTGCACCCGCACCAGGGTCGGGGTGTCGGCATCCGGGGTGCCACGCACCAGCGCGAAATGCAGGTCGTGCGCGATGCGGTCGCGGTAGGTAACCAGCTTGAACGGGCCGAATTCGGTGTCGATCTCGCGCTCGTCCACGCGTTCGACCGTCTTTTCGGTGGCCAGGCGGTAGGCGATCAGGTCGGCGATGGAGCCCATCTTCAGGCCGTGCTCGCGGGCGAACACTTCCAGCTCCGGGCGGCGCGCCATGCTGCCGTCCGGGTTGAGGATCTCCACCAGCACGCCGGCCGGCTCCAGGCCCGCCAGCATTGCCAGGTCCACGGCTGCTTCGGTGTGGCCGGCACGGGTCAGCACGCCACCCGGCTGGGCGATCAGCGGGAAGATGTGGCCCGGCTGGTGCAGGTCGGCCGGCTTGGCATTGGGCTTCACCGCGGTGCGGATGGTGTGCGCGCGGTCGTGGGCGGAAATGCCGGTGGTGACGCCTTCAGCCGCTTCGATGCTGACGGTGAAGTTGGTCTGGAACTGCGCGGTATTGGCCTGCACCATCGGCGCCAGGCCGAGGTCCGCAGCGCGCGTGCGGTTCAACGGCAGGCACACCAGGCCGCGGCCGTGGGTGACCATGAAGTTGATGTCGCTGGCCTTGACCAACTCGGCGGCCATGATCAGGTCGCCTTCGTTCTCGCGGTCTTCGTCATCGACGATGACGACCATGCGGCCCAGGCGGATGTCTTCCAGGATCTCGGGGATGGGGGCGAAGTTCATGGGGTATCTCCCTGTGGGTGCAGACCGTTGGTCGGCACACTGATCAGGCGTTCCACATAACGAGCGACCAGATCGATTTCAAGATTGATCGCGCTGCCCACGCCGGTGGCCGAGAACGCGGTATTGGCCACGGTGTGCGGGATCAGTGCCACTTCAAAGCCTTCGTCATCCACTTCGTTGACGGTGAGGCTGACGCCGTCCACGCAGATGGAGCCCTTCTTGGCGATGTAGCGGCGCAGCGCGGCCGGCGCGGCGAAACGCCAACGCTGGGCACGGGCATCTTCGTGGATGGACAGCACCTGGCCGAGGCCATCAACGTGGCCGCTGACCAGGTGGCCGCCAAGGCGGTCGGTCGGGCGCATGGCACGTTCGAGGTTGATGACTGCACCTTCGGCCAGCTGGCCCAGCGTGGTCAGGCCCAGGGTCTCGGTGGACGCATCGGCCTGGAAGCTGCCGGCATCGAACGCGATGACGGTGAGGCAGACGCCGTTGATGGCGATGCTCTCGCCCATCTGCACGTTGTCGAACGGCAGGTTGCCGACATTGAAGGTGAAGCGGACATCGCCGCCGATGGATTCGCGTGCGGCCAGACGGCCGACGCCTTCGATGATTCCAGTAAACAAGTAACGTTCTCCGCGAAAAGTGAGCGAAAAACGCCGCAAGGCAAACAGGCGGGCGCAGGGCCGCAAAGGCCCTGTGGCACCGTCTTCTTTCATCCGGACTATGACCGTCGGCTCCGGCATTGGACCGGATCTGCTGACCCCCGACGGTAAGGCCGGGGCGCTCGCGGGCTCGTGCTTGCGCACCTACCGCCGGTGGGGAATTGCACCCCGCCCTGAAGACGTTTGTGTACCGGCGAACCGGCCCGCCAAGTGTAACAGCCCGGGCTGAACGGGGTCGGATGCCCCCGGGGGTCGGATCCCTTTCCCCAGGAAAGGGCCCTGACCCCACCCGGGCGCGTCCGAGCCTGTGACGGCCGTCGCTCGCATTTCGTAAAACTTTCATTAAAATCGGCGGTCGGACGACATGAGGTCGCCACGGACTGCCGCACAGGTGGGCCGCCAATGGACTGAAATTCACAGGAATTCCCATGCGCAAGATCCTGATCGTGGCCGCCCTGCTGGCCGCTGCCCCGTTCTCGGCCTCCGCCGACGCCCTGAGCTACACCTACGTCGAAGGCGGCTGGACCCAGGTCAAGACCGACGACGACGTGTTCAACGACCCGAAGGTTGATGGTGGCTACGTGCGCGGTTCGATCGCGCTGGCCGAGCAGGTGCACGTGTTCGGCGGCTGGAACTACGGCAGCAAGTCGTACGACTACGACTACGGCTCGATGAAGCTCAAGCTGAACCAGCCGGAGCTGGGCATCGGTTACCACATGCCCTTCAGCGACCGCGTCGACTACACCGCCGACATCGCCTGGGTCCGCCAGCAGGCTGAAATCACCGTCAAGGACGTGGACTACGGCCGCTTCAGCGTTAAGGACCACACCAACCTGGTGCGCGCCACCATGGGCCTGCGTGGCAAGCCTTCGCGCATGACCGAAGCCTGGATCAAGGCCGGTTACATGGACGGTGGCAACGAGTTCAAGGGCACCTGGGTCGGTACCCTCGGTGGCCAGATCAACTTCACCCGTACCTGGGGTCTGGTCGGCGAGATCTCCGGCTACCGCGACGTCACCCAGTACTCGGCCGGCGTGCGCGCCAGCTTCTGATTGCCCGATCCTCGTCGTGTGATCGAACGGGTCCCGCAAGGGGCCCGTTTTTTGTTGGCCGCCACGCGCAATGCGCTTGGCTGCGGCACGCCATCGAATGCAATGACAATTGCGCTAGGCTTGCCGCCCTCTGGAACAGGAACACCGTCATGAAGACCCCGATCCGCGGCCTGCTGGCCACCGCACTGCTGTGCGCCCCCTTGTTCGCCGCGGCCGCCCCGGCGCAGCTGACGCCCGAACAGACCTTCGATCTGTACGCACGCGCATTGCTGGAAGACGATGCCGCCGCCACGCGCACGCTCAACGACGCATTGAAGCCGGCCTTCGACGGCCAGGACTCGGTAACGCCGGTGCCGGGCATGATGGCCCAGGCCCTGGCCGAGCCGTGGCAGACGGTGCTGGCCGTGGCTGGAGTGAAGGGCGATCCTGCAGCGGCGGAAGCGATGTACACCAAGGCGCTGAAGGCCTCGCAGTGCCGTGCCACGCGCAGCACGGTGGAAGACAACGAATTCGTGGACGACCAGAAGATCGCCAAGGTTGATTTCAGCTGCCAGCTGGCCGACCTGGGCAGCGTACAGCCGTTGTTCCTGGCCAGCCTGACGGGTGAGGACAAGGCTCCGCGCGCGCGCTTCACCGAGGCCTATACCCAGGCCCTGCAGAGTGGCCCGCGCAAGGCCGTGACCGGCACCCTCACCCTGTACACCGCCAAGGACAAGGGCTACTGGTACAGCAGCAACTTCGATGATCTGGTGGGCCCGGTGCTGGATGCGCTGGCGCCGTTCGATGGCTGGATGCAGGACGTTGAAGCAGCCAAGGCACCGAAGGTGACCGGCGTGCCGGCCTGCGATCTGCTGCTGCAGCAGCACCGCAGCTGCGTGGCGAAGATCGCACCGGACCAGATCAGCGGTGTGGATGCGATGACCGAAGAGTTGAAGGCCAAGACGCAGGTGATGTCGGCCGAGGAAATGACGCAGGAGTGCAAGGCACTGCGTCCGATGGCCGAGATGATGTGGACCGATGCGTGCGCGTGAGTTCACTGCGCTGAAGCGACTGGGGCTGGCTGCATTGCTGGCCCCGGTTGCGGTACTGGCGGCGCCGCCTGTGCCGACGCCCGGACACGTGTTCGAGCTGTACGCACAGGTGATCGTGCACGGCGATACCGCGGCCCAGGCCGAGCTGGGCCGCTATCTGGGTACAGCCAAGGGCCCGGCGATCGCGGCGGCGCTGGCGAGCGTAAGTCATCTCGAGCAAGCGCCTGAAATGGCCGATTGGCCGCAGGCCGCCGCGGCCCTGCGCAGGCGCCAGACATCGGTGCGTTGCAGTGTCAACAGCGTGCATCATCCGCAGGCAGACATCGCCGATGTTGACTACCGTTGCCACCTGCCGGACCTGACGGCCCTGCTGCCCGTCTATCGTGCGCATCCGGTGCCATTCAACGGACCACATCCACCGCAGATGTCGAGCGAACTGGCCACGGCGTATACGCAGATGATCGCGACGGCACCGGACCGGGAGAGGATCATCACCGTGTCCTTCGAGCGCGATCATGACGGTGGCGCTTGGCGCGTACAGAACCCCTCGCCGCTGATGGGCGGGCTGGCCGATGCGTTCCTGCCATTCTTCGAGTGGAACGAGCACCCGCCTGGCGAGGATCGTTGAACTGAAAAAGGGGACGGAGGGGATTACGGCGTTTTTGCCACAAACGACGTAATCCCCTCCGTCCCCTTCTTCATGGCCGCAGCAGCAACCGCAGATCCTCACCCACCTGGCGCTGGTCGACCACATGCAATCGACGCTGCTGGTCCATCACGTCGATGCCGAGGTCGGCCAGCAACGGACGGCCGCTGTCGCCCAGCAGTGTTGGCGCCTGGTACATCAGCAGTTCGTCCACCCAGCCACCACGCACCAGTGCGCCGGCCAGCGTTGCACCGGCTTCGGTGTGCACTTCGTTGATGCCGCGCTCGGCCAGCAGTGCCAACACCGCGCCCAGATCAAGGCGGCCGTGGCGGACGGCTACGCTGGCAAAGGCCGCGTCGGCGGCGTCGGGTGGGCTGATCATTGCATCGTGCAGGTACAGCGTGGGCGCCCCACCCTCGCGCACACGGCTGCATTCCAGCGAGCGCAGGCGCGAATCGAGGACGACGCGCAGTGGCGGCATGACTTCAGTGTCAGCCAAGCGCACGGTCAGCATCGGGTCGTCGGCGAGCACGGTGTCGGCGCCGGTGAGGATCGCGCCAGCGCGCGCGCGCCAGTGCTGCACATCTTCGCGCGCGGCGGGGCCGGTGATCCACTTCGAATTGCCGTCGGCCATCGCGGTGCGGCCATCGAGGCTGGCGGCCAGTTTCACCCGCAGCCACGGACGACCGCGTTCCACGCGCGACAGGAATCCCTTGTTGAGCTCGCGCGCCTGCGCGGCCATCAAGCCCTCGGCGACCTCGATGCCGGCGTCGCGCAGCAGGTCGAAACCACCGCCATCGACTTTCGGGAACGGGTCGCGCATCGCAGCAACAACGCGCGACACGCCGGCATCGATCAGTGCCAATGCGCAGGGTGGCGTGCGTCCGTAATGCGCGCACGGTTCCAGGGTAACGTAGGCGGTAGCACCACGCGCTTCGGTGCCGGCTTCGCGCAGGGCGAACACTTCGGCGTGCGGACCGCCAGCGCACTGGTGCCAGCCCTGCCCGACCACGCGCTCGCCATGGGCGACCACACAGCCGACCATCGGATTGGGACGGGTGGTATAGGCACCCCGTTCGGCAAGCCGCAATGCGGCCGCCATGTGCAGGTGGTCAAGGACGGTGAACGATGTGCTCATGCCGCCATGGTACCGCCGTCAGCATGGTGCCAACCAAGGGCCCAGTAGATCCACGCCATGCGTGGATGGGCAGCACGGCTCCAACCGAGGTTGGCAGAGCCCAGTAGATCCACGCCATGCGTGGATGGGCGACACGGCGCCAACCAAGGTTGGCAGCTACCGATGCAGAGGCCGTCAGCCCTTCTTTTTCTTGGTCAGGGCAATCACATCGCCCAGCAGCTGCAGCTGTTCGGTGCTCGACGGCAGATCACGTTCGAGCTTCTCGATCTCCTCGCGGAAATCGGCCACGTCTTCGAAGCTGCGGTAGACCGAAGCGAAACGCACGTAACCAACATGGTCGAGCTTGCGCAGTTCGTTCATCACGAACTCGCCAACCTTGATCGAGGGCACTTCGCGTTCGCCGCTGATGCGCAGCTGATGCACCACCGCGCGTACCGCGGCTTCAATCTTCTCTTCGGGCACCGCACGCTTCTGCAGCGCGCGGTCGAAGCCGGCGCGGACCTTGCGGGCATCGAAGGCTTCGCGGGTGCCATCGCTCTTGACGATGGCCGGCAGCTTCAGTTCAACGGTTTCCAGCGTACTGAAGCGTTCGTTGCACGCCTCGCACTCACGCCGACGGCGAATCGTCGCGCCGTCTTCGGAGACGCGCGAGTCGATGACCCGTGTATCGGCATGCTGGCAGAAGGGGCAATGCATTGAACGCCTGGCTCAGGGGAAATACCTGCTGCCACGGTCGTGGTAGCGTCGCAACGGTACCTGAGAAGGGGTTTTGCAGCAAATGCAGGCGGCAATCAGCCTTGTCCGGCAAGGCCCGGAGCGCGACGCAGCCACACCAGATGCGCAGCCGGCACCAGCAGCGGCACGCCCAGTATCAGGTAGCCCAGTACCTGCCAGGGGCTGCCGGCAAACAAGCTGAAAAGCACCACGCCGATCACCGCCAGCGCCGCCATCGCGCCCAGCGCCAAACCGATCCAGGGAATAGGGGCGGTGTGCCGCAGGCCATCGCGCCCCCGCTTCAAGTAGCGGATGCTGAGCCACAACCAGGCCAGCAACCCGATCACCCCCGCCAGCGCCCACAGCAACAGCACCGCGCCTTCGTCGCCGCGCATCAGGCCGTGGCGGGTCAGGAAGGTGTAGATGCCGAAGCCGGCGACGCCGCCACCGGCCACCAGTGCAGGCAACCCCAGCAGCAGGCATTGGGCGATATACAGGCGTTTGTGCAGGCGCTCATCCATGCGTTCGAATCTCCTTGCAGGTCGCTCGCTTCAAGCGCGAGGTCGCAGCCACAACAGCATGCCAGCCGGGACCAGCAGCGAAGGCCCCATCAGCAGCAGACCGAAGCCTTCGCTGCCATGGGTGATGCCCAGCCACAGCCCTATACCCAACAGCGGCAGCGCAGCCAGCATGCCAAGCAGCAGCGCGCCCCACTGCACCCGGCTGCGGGTGCGTAGTGCGCTGCGTCCTCCGAACAAGTATCCACAGCTGAGATCAAGCCAGGCGAGGCAGCCGGCGAGGCCAACCAGGCCCCACACCAGCATCAATGCCTGCCCGGGCAGGTTGACGGTGCCGTCGGCGAGTGAAAGCACGCTTCCCGCCATGCCCACCACCGCCATCGCGCCACCGAACAGCACGCTGGGTGCGCCCAACGGCACAGCCAAGGCTGCATAGAGATACTTGAGGCGGCGCTCATCCATGCGCGGGTACTCCGGTGCCGGGGTCAGAGCCCTTCCCGCAGGGAAGGGATCCGACCCCAGTGCCCGATCAACCGTAGACCGGGTACTTGCGGCACTGCGCGCTGACCGCGTCGCGCACGCGGGCAATGACGGCTTCATCGGCCGGGGCGTCGAGCACGTCGGCGATCCAGTTGGCCAGGTCCACGCAGTCCTGCTCGGTGTAGCCACGGGTGGTCACGGCCGGGGTGCCCAGGCGCAGGCCCGAGGTCACGAACGGCGAACGCGGGTCGTTCGGCACCGAGTTCTTGTTGACGGTGATATGGGCCTTGCCCAGCGCAGCTTCCGCGTCCTTGCCGGACACGTCCTTGCCGATCATGTCGACCAGCATCAGGTGGTTCTGGGTGCCACCGGAGACGATCTTGTAGCCGCGTGCGATGAGCGTGTTGGCCATCGCCTGCGCGTTCTTCACCACCTGCTGCTGGTAGGTCTTGAAGCCCGGCTCCAGCGCTTCCTTGAAGGCCACGGCCTTGCCGGCGATGACGTGCATCAGCGGACCGCCCTGGATGCCCGGGAACACGATCGACTGCAGCTTCTTGACCAGGTCTTCGTCGGCGCCCTTGGCGACGATGATGCCGCCGCGCGGGCCGCGCAGGGTCTTGTGGGTGGTCGAGGTGACCACGTGCGCGTGTTCCAGCGGGCTCGGGTAGACGCCAGCAGCAACCAGGCCGGCGACGTGGGCCATGTCGACGAACAGGTAGGCACCGACCTTGTCGGCGATGGCGCGGAAGCGCGCCCAGTCGATCACCTGCGAGTAGGCCGAGAAGCCGGCAACGACCATCTTCGGCTTGTGCTCCAGGGCCAGGCGCTCGACTTCGTCGTAATCGATCAGGCCCTGGTCGTTGACGCCGTACTGCACAGCGTTGAACAGCTTGCCCGAGGCATTGACCTTGGCGCCGTGGGTGAGGTGGCCGCCGTGGGCCAGGCTCATGCCGAGGATGGTGTCACCCGGCTGCAGCAGCGCGAAGTACACGGCCTGGTTGGCCTGCGAGCCGCTGTGCGGCTGCACGTTGGCATAGTCCGCGTCGAACAGCTGCTTGAGGCGGTCGATCGCCAGCTGTTCGGCGATGTCCACGTATTCGCAGCCACCGTAGTAGCGCTTGCCCGGGTAGCCTTCGGCGTACTTGTTGGTCAGCTGGCTGCCCTGGGCTTCCATCACCGCCGGGCTGGTGTAGTTCTCGCTGGCGATCAGCTCGACGTGGTCTTCCTGGCGCTGGGTCTCAGCGGCGATGGCCTTGGCCAGTTCGGGATCGTAGGTTTCGATGCGGACGTCACGCGGGAACATCGGGTACTCCAGCAGGCGGGGAAAGGGGTACGGCTCAGCCCTTGATTGTAGCCCCGCCCCGGCCTGCTGGGGCCGAAACGACCGGGGCCGGATTCGACGAACGAATCCGGCCCCGTATGGTGTTGAATGGCGTTGTGGGGTCAGAGCCCTTTCCTGCGGAAAGGGATCCGACCCCGGCGCTGCATCAACGGTTGTTGATGATGTAGTCGGCAATGATGCCGGTTGCCACGGCCACCAGCAGCATGTTGCCGCGGTCGTCGCGGATCCAGTGGTGGCCGTACGGCGGGCGGCGCAGCTGGTAGCGCGGGTAGTCGTTCACCACGTAGATCGGGCCACGGTAGTAATCGCGATAGCGGTGGCCGCGCTGCCAGCCATAGCCATAGCCGGGCCGGTAGCCCGGGCTGTAGACCACCCGCGGCGGCGGCGGTGCCGGGCGGTAATAGCCGTGGTCGTAGCGGCGGTCGTGGCGGTAGTCACGGCGCGCTTCGCGGCGGTCGCGTTCCCAGTCGCGACGGTCGTGGCGCCACTCGCGGCGATCTTCTCGCCATTCACGGCGGTCGCGGTCGCGACCACGGTGGTCGTTGTCGGCGAAGGCCGGGGCGATGGCGCCCAACGCCAGTACAGAGGCCACGGCGCCGGCCATGAGTCGATGGATGTGCATGGGAGACCTCTGCTGGGTGGGTGGTGAGCCCATATTGCGCATTCGATCTGAACCGTTTCCGGCTGGAAACGCTTCCCGCTGCGGGACTGTGACGGCCCATTCAGTCCTCGGCCAGCCCCGGGCGCTGCGGACGGCGCGGGGCGTAAGCGGTTCCGGCTATAATTGGGGGTATTCCATTCAGTCTGTGCCCGCTGCCGCAACGGGAAGTTCCCCGTGACGGACCGGGCGCAGGGTCGCGCCTACGGAGACCTCATGTCCTCGCAATACATCTACACCATGAACCGCGTGTCCAAGGTGGTCCCGCCCAAGCGGCAGATCATCAAGGACATCTCGCTGTCCTTCTTCCCGGGCGCGAAGATCGGCCTGCTGGGCCTGAACGGCGCCGGCAAGTCCACCGTGCTGAAGATCATGGCCGGCGTGGACACCGATTTCGAGGGCGAAGCCCGTCCGCAGGCCGGCATCAAGGTTGGCTACCTGGCGCAGGAACCGGAGCTGGACCCGACCAAGACCGTGCGTGAAGCGGTTGAAGAAGGCGTTGGCGAAGTGCTGCAGGCACAGGCTGCGCTGGACGCGGTCTACGCGGCCTATGCCGAAGAAGGCGCCGATTTCGACGCGCTGGCCAAGGAACAGGAACGCCTGGAGGCGATCCTCGCCGCCGGCGATGCGCACACGCTGGAAAACCAGCTGGACGTGGCTGCCGATGCGCTGCGCCTGCCGCCGTGGGATGCCATCGTCGGCAAGCTGTCCGGTGGTGAAAAGCGCCGTGTGGCGCTGTGCCGCCTGCTGCTGCAGAAGCCGGACATGCTGCTGCTCGACGAACCGACCAACCACCTCGACGCCGAGTCGGTGGAATGGCTGGAACAGTTCCTTGCGCGCTACACCGGCACCGTCGTGGCGGTCACCCATGATCGCTACTTCCTGGACAACGCCGCCGAGTGGATCCTGGAACTGGACCGTGGCCGCGGCATTCCGTGGAAGGGCAACTACACCGACTGGCTGACCCAGAAGGATGAGCGCCTGAAGCAGGAAGACAACCAGGAAAAGGCTCGCCAGAAGGCGATCCAGAAGGAACTGGAGTGGTCGCGCCAGAACGCCAAGGGCGGCCGCACCAAGGGCAAGGCCCGTCTGGCCCGCCTGGAAGAGCTGCAGTCGGTCGATTACCAGAAGCGCAACGAGACCAATGAAATCTTCATCCCGCCGGGCGAGCGCCTGGGCCAGGCGGTGATGGAATTCAAGAACGTCTCCAAGAAGTTCGGCGACCGCCTGCTGTTCGACAACCTGAACTTCCTGGTGCCCTCGGGCGCCATCGTCGGCATCATCGGCCCCAACGGTGCCGGTAAGTCGACCCTGTTCAAGATGATCACCGGCCAGGAAAAGCCGGACACCGGCGAGATCGTGGTCGGCCCGACCGTGCAGCTGTCCTACGTGGACCAGAGCCGCGACGCGCTGGAAGGCAACCACAGCGTGTTCCAGGAAATCGCGGGCGGCCTGGACATCCTCAACATCAACGGCATCGAGATCCAGTCGCGCGCCTACATCGGCCGCTTCAACTTCAAGGGCCAGGACCAGCAGAAAATGGTCGGTTCGCTGTCCGGTGGTGAGCGTGGCCGCCTGCACATGGCCAAGACCCTGCTGCAGGGTGGCAACGTGCTGCTGCTCGACGAACCGTCCAACGATCTGGACATCGAAACCCTGCGTGCGCTGGAAGATGCGCTGCTGGAGTTCCCGGGCAACACCTTCGTCATTTCGCATGACCGCTGGTTCCTGGATCGCATCGCGACCCACATCCTGGCGTTCGAAGGCGATTCGCACGTGGAGTTCTTCCAGGGCAACTACCGCGAGTACGAAGAAGACAAGCGCCGCCGCATGGGCGACGACGCTGCGCCGAAGCGCCTGCGCTTCAAGGCACTGAAGTAAGGAACAACGAAAGGCCGCGCTCGCGCGGCCTTTCGCCTTTCAGGGGCCGCAATCGATTTTTGTTGACGCTTTTGACCCTTTCGCGACGCGCTTCAACGCCACCCGGCTGAAGGCTGCACGTGTAAAGCAGTGTTGATTCCTTGTCGCACACGGCGTCCTCCGTACTTTGCAACTCGTTGTATGTTCCCGGCCCAACGCTTCGGTTTTCCTACGCACCCGATTCATCCCCCTCGTAGGAAAACACCATGAAAGCATTGATCTCCACCACGGCAGCGCTGCTGCTGTCCGGCACTGCCGCGGCCGCGCCGGCGAACTGGGAAGGCATCTACCTGGGTGCCCATGCCAGCCATGGCGAAGGCCACAGCCAGGACCGCAGCAACACCAATGCCTCTGAAAAGAGCATCCGCGGCTTTGCTGGCGGGCTGCAGGCCGGCCGCAACTGGCAGTTCGACAACAATGTGGTCGCCGGGATCGAAGGCGCCCTTTCCTTCGGCAACGTCAACCAGGAGTGGAAGGACCGCGACAACCATCGGTACAGCCCTTACTACGGCAAGGATGCGGTGACCCGTTCGGGTGCGATCAACCTGAAGCTGGGTTACGCGGCGGGCCAGTGGCTGCCGTACGTCAGCGCCGGCGTGAGCGTGGCCCGCCAGGAGTTTTCGCTGGGCTGCGACAAGTCGCTGGTGGAGGCCACCAACGGCTGCCGCGTGGCCGAATTCGAAACCCGCGCATCCCATGTATCCACCGGCGCGAACGTCGGCGCAGGCGTGCTGTACCGCTTCAGCGACCAGCTTTCGGCGGGTGCGGAGTACCGTTACACCCATCTGGGCTCCAGCCCGGTTTACCTGGAAGATCCCAACTACCCCGCTGCGGCGCGACGCAGCTTCCATACCAACTACAGCAGCGTTACGCTGAAGTTGAACTACCACTTCTAACCGCCTGGCGACGCACCCGCCGGTCCTTCGGGCGGCAGGGCGTGCAGGTACGAGAGATCTGCGATGTCCCTGTTCGAACGCCTGTTCCAGCTGCAGCAGCACGGCACCACCGTGCGCACCGAACTGCTGGCCGGTGTCACCACCTTCCTGACGATGTCCTACATCGTCTTCGTCAATCCCGAGATTCTGGGCACCACCGGCATGGATGCAGGTGCGGTGTTCGTGGCCACCTGCCTGGCCGCAGCGCTGGGCTCGGTGGTGATGGCACTGGCGGCCAACTTCCCGGTGGGCATGGCCCCGGGCATGGGCTTGAATGCGTTCTTCGCCTTCACCGTGGTCGGTGCTGCCGGCCTGCCCTGGCAGCAGGCGCTGGCGGCGGTGTTCATTTCGGGCCTGGTGTTCCTGGTGCTGTCGCTGACCGGCGTGCGCGCGTGGCTGGTGTCGGGTATTCCGGCGTCATTGCGGTCGGCGATCGTGGCCGGCATCGGCCTGTTCCTGGCGATCATCGCGCTGCAGAAATCCGGCGTGATCATCGGCAACGAGGACACGCTGGTCGCGCTGGGCCCGCTGAACACCGCGCCGCCGCTGCTGGCGCTGGGCGGCTTCCTGCTGATCGCGATCCTGGAAGCGCGGCGTGTGCGCGGCGCGATCCTGATCGGCATCCTTGCGGTGACCGGGGCCGGCTGGGCGTTGGGCGACCTGCAGTACCACGGGTTGGTGTCGCTGCCGCCGAGCCTGGCACCGACCTTCCTGCAGCTGGACCTGCCGGGCCTGCTGCACCACAACGGTGGTGCGCCGATTGCGGTGCTGCTGCAGGTGGTGCTGGTGTTCGTGCTGGTGGAAGTGTTCGATGCCACCGGCACGCTGTATGGCGTGGTCGGTCGTGCCGGCCTGCTGAAACTGCCAGGCGCGCAGAAGCGATTCGGGCGCGCGCTGCTGGCCGACAGCACGGCGATTGTCGCCGGCTCGCTGCTGGGCACCAGCAGCACCACCGCCTTCGCCGAAAGTGCCTCCGGCGTGCAGGTGGGCGGCCGTACCGGATTGACCGCACTGGTGGTGGCCGCGTTGTTCCTGGCCGCGCTGCTGTTCTCGCCGCTGGCGGCCATGGTGCCCGGCTATGCCACCGCGCCGGCGCTGCTATTCGTGGCCGGGCTGATGCTGCGTGAACTGGTGGAAGTGGACTGGAGCGACCTGACCGAGTCGGTGCCGGCTGCACTGTGCGCGCTGGCGATGCCGTTCACCTATTCCATCGCCAACGGCCTGGCCTTCGGCTTCATTGCCTATGCCGCGCTGAAGGCGGGCACCGGCCGCTGGCGCGAGGTGCATCCGGCGGTGTGGCTGGTGGCGGTGCTGTTCGTGCTGCGCTACGCGCTGGAGTAAGCCGGTGGCTGTTGCCGGCCGCTGGCCGGCAACTTCTCACATGTCTCGGGAATCCTGCAGTTGCCGGCCAGCGGCCGGCACTACCCGATGCCGCGTGGCCTTCACTCGTACTGGATGGTGAAGGTTGCCTGCCCGTTTGCAATACCGGCACCCACGGTGCCGGCCTGGGTCTGCACGTAGCGGGCCCGCAGCGGCAGGCTCAACGTAGAGCTGCCGATAGTGGTCGTGCCGACGTTGATGGTCTGGCCGAAACGCACTTCGCGCTCGCTGCTGCCATCACGCTGCACCATCTGGATGCCGATGCGCGTGGCGCTGTTGGCAGCGGCGCTGAGCTTGAGCACACCCGGCATGTTCGAACCATCCTGGTCGGCATCCAGGCGGATGCCGACCTTGCTCTGGAACTGCGCAAGGTTGCTGCCCTGGCAGTTCAGGCGGATGTCGAAATCACGGTTGACGGCCTTGGAGCCGACGCCGGTGAAGCTGGTGTTGGGCACGCTGCCGAAATCCACCGGAATGTTGCGGCTGCCGGCCTGTACTTCGCAGGTCGGGCTGACCACGGTGGTGCCCGAGCCCTTGAAGGTGGAGGTCAGTTCCGGACGGCCGGGACCGTCGCCATCAAGATAATAGGTAGTGAAGCGACCATTGGGCGCGATGGTGCCCGAACCAGTCTGCGCAGCAGTCTTGATCAGTTCCACCCGGAAGCGGCCGCCATTGAGGGTCAAGTTGCGGTTGCCCCCCAATTGCAGAGTGTGGGGGTAATAGGTCTGGATGGAGCCCGAATCGCGATAGACACGAATACCGACACCCGCTACGTCGGTGGCATAGACGTTGCTGAAGCCTGGCACAGCGCTCTGTTGCGCTGCGTTGACGAAGCGGCCGTTGGCGCTGCCGCCCCACCGATCACAGTAACCAATGTTGTCGCGCTGGTTGATCGGCACGATCAGTTCCTTGATCACACCACCGACTGGCAGATTGGGCAGGATGACGATCTGACCCATGTCCATCTGCACGTCCTGCGCGACGAACCCCTGCTGGTTGATATAGCAGGTGGCCAGCGCCGGGCTGGCCAGCAGCACGCCGCCAAGCACGGCCAGGGTGGCCAGCGCCTTGCGGCCACGGAAGAGAATCATCGGCATGCTGCCTCCAGCGGGATGAAGCCGGTCTTGGACGCATCGGCGCCCGCCGGTACCTGGTAATCAACCGTGCAACGCTGGTCAGCACCGGAGCCCCATTCAACCTGCAGGCTGCCCTGGTTCTTCTCGCTGCGTACGTACAGGCGGCCGCCCTGGCTGACCATGCCCACCGGCTGGCCTGTTTCGTCCTTGACCTGCGCGCCGAACGGCAGCGTACGACCGTCGGTGTTGCGCACCTGGATCAGCAGTGCATTGCCCTTGCGGGTATCGAAGCGCAGGTAGCTGATGGCACCGGCGAACGGAGCGATCGACTGGCTGCTGCTTTCCAGCTCGACATCGTGAGCCATGCCCTGCGGGTCCAAGGTCACGGTGTTGAGGCGATACGGCGACACGTAGGGCACCACGGCGTAACCGCGACCATCGATGCGCAGGCCCGGCGCGTTGCTGACCATGGCATCACGTGCACCCGGTGCCTCGACCAGCACCATGGTTTCACCACGCTGCGGGGTCAGGGTCACGCCGCCACTGTGCATGACCAGGCTGCCGTTGGCACCGAACGATGCCTGGCGGAAGTCACGCGAATGGCCGTAGGTCGCGTTCAACGCGGTGTAGCGGCTGCGGTACTCGGCATTGCCGACGGCGGTGGTGCCACCGTCGCGGGTATCGGACAGGGCCACGCCGTAGCTGAAGTTGTTGTCCACGCCTGCGGCGCCGGTGATGCCGACACGGCTGCTGTCGTAGCCACCGCGTTCGCGCACACCGACATCGGCACTGAGCGAGACCGGGCGGGTTCCGCGGCCCAGCGGCACACTCATCGACAACAGGTACTGGGTATCGGAACGACCCAGCGCACCTTCTTCGGTACGCAGTGCGGAGAAGCCGAAGTTCACCGAGCGCCAGGCGTTGTTGTAGCCCACCTGGTACTGCTTGGCGGTACCGGGGCGATCGTAGAAGTCACGCACCGAGCCGGTCACGTACAGCGCGCCCCAGCGACGGCCGAGCGGCTGGTTCAGGGTCAGCTGGAACTGGCTGCGCTGGCGGCCGCGGGTGCTCGGGTCGATGCCACGATCGTCGGCGTCGCGTGCGTACAGCGCATCCTGCAGGCTGTAGAAGCCTTCAGTGGAATAGCGGTAAGCAGCCAGGTTCAGGTTGGTGCCGGTCTCGCCGATCATGTTGCTGTAGCTCAGGCGCACGCTGGCGCCGGTGCTGTTGCCGTAATGATCGAACGAGGTACGGGCATGGGTGACATCGGCGGCGAAGGCACCCAGCGGTGTGGACACGCCGATACCGTACAGCAGCGACAGGTAGCCATCGCTCAACGCGCTGCCGCCGTACAGGGTCAGCTGGTTGCCGATGCCGCGCTGATAGGTGCCCTGCATCAGCCACGGCTCATCGCGCAGCTGCTTGTTGCGGACCTGGCCGGCAGTAATCGCATAGCGGGATACACCGGCGCGCAGCATCTGCGGCACCGAACCGAACGGAACCTTGAACTCGCGGCGACGGCCATCGGCTTCGACCACGCTCACTTCCAGGTCGCCGCCGTAACCGGTCGGGTACAGGTCGTCGATCACGAAGTTGCCCGGCGACACCGAGGCCGAATAGATCAGCTGCTGGTTCTGGCGGACCTCGACGCGCGCGTTGGTCTCGGCGATGCCACGCACGATCGGCGCGTAACCGCGCAGCGAATCGGGCAGCATGCGATCGTCGCTGGCCAGGCTGGCGCCGCGGTAGCCGATCGACTCGAACAGCTCGCCGCTGGTGTAGGCCTCACCCAGGGTGAGCATGCCGCGCACCTGCGGAATACCGCGTTGCGCGTAGGTGGCGATGCTCTGCCAATGACGGCCGTCGCCTTCGTTCCAGGTCAGGTTGGAATCGTGGCGGAACTGCCAGCCGCCCAGGTTCAGGCCTGCGTTGAGGCCCAGGTAGGCGCTGCGGTTGCGGTTGCCACCGTCGGTGCGGCTGTCACTGTCAATCGCATTGAAGCTGTAGCCAACGAAACCGGCATTGATGCCGCGGTCCCACAGTGCGGGATTGACGTAGCCTCGGGCTTCGCGGCGCATGAACGCCTGCGGGATGCTGAGGTCGTAGCGCAGGTTGCCGCTGTCATAGGTACCGTAGGCGTTGGCCATGCGCTGCTGCACCGGCACGCAGGTGCTCTTGTCCAGCGCTGCGGACGGCTCCTGCTGGAGCAGGACCGCTTCGCTGTCCACGCCCAGCTCTTCCAGCGTCGCAACATCCAGGCAGGCATCGACACGGCCCTGCGCATCGGCCTTGAACTGCAGGTCGCGACGGCCTTGCCAGGCGCCGTTGACGTAGACATCGACGCGGTAGTTGCCGGCGACCATCGGGTTGCCATTGGAGAATGCTGCCAGGTCGACCTGCGTGGCCTGGCCAGACAGGAAGCTGGAATTGAACTGCGCCTGTTCCGGCGCACGCGCCGTCGCCGCACCGCTCTGCGCCATCAGCGCTTGTTCGCCGAGATTGGCCGGTGCAGCCAGTGCCCATCCTGGGCAGGCGACGCCAGCAGCCAACAGGCAAAGCGCCTGATGGATCGACAATGTCAATCTGTTTCCGATCACACTGACATTCCTTCAATTCGCCGCACGGCGGCAGTTGCGGGATGCGCAGGCCAATGGCCCACGCGGCGCTTTCAGCCCCCGGTAGCGGACAGGCGGATCGTGTGTTCGACCCGGCCACCGTAGTCGTTGATGGTGATGAAGCGGACCTGCTCGATGCCGGCCGGAGCCGCGAAATCGAGGCTCTGCTTCGGTGCAACCATCTTTCCCTGCTCTTCGACCGGCCGCTCGCCGCTGCCGGTCACGGCATGCACTTCAGCCAGGGTCACGTGGAAGGGACTGGGGTTTTCCACCCGCAGGCGATCACCGCTGCGGGTCCAGCGCAGTGCTGCAGGCGCGTCGTTGGCGACGCCCTTCAGGCCCTGCGGCCGGTAAAAAAGTTTGAGGCGCGAACGAAACGCGACCTGCAGGTAGTTCTGTTCGCCACTGTCGGCGCTTTCCGGCGACGGCGGCACATCCAGCACGTTGAGCCAGAACACCGATTCGTGGTCGGTCGGCAGCTGCGCGCCAGAGAAGATCAGGCGCAGCGCCTGGCTGCGACCGGGCTCGACACGGCTGATGGGCGGCGTCAGCACGAACGGTGCATCACTGGTATCAGCGGTCTGGTTGGCGTCGCCACTGTCGACCCACGCCTGCACCAGCGCGGGCGAGTCGCCCACGTTGTCGACCTGCACGGTGACTTCGCGCGATTGCGCCGGGTAGATCACTCGCGTGCCATTGACCACCACGCCGGCCAGAGCGTTCTGGCAGAAGGGCAGCGTGAACGCTGCCAGCAGCAGCGCCCGGGGAAAGATTGCTTTCATCGGAATTACTACGCTCGAGATGTGTGGCCAGGGGCCGCGAAGCACTGGCCGGCGCGTACGCCGGCCAATGCGGGGTACGGCTACGATCAGTTGTAGATGATCGTGTACTTGACGTTGCTGGTGACTTCACCGGCAGACGCGGCGGCGGTCGCGTAGTACTCAGCGTAGTAGTTCAGGTTGGCGGTGCCATCGGCAGCCACGGTCACCCACTGCGAGTTGTCCTGGGCCTGGTTGGTGCCCGAGGCCTTGATCGGCAGGAACTGGTTGTTCGAGCCCAGCAGCTGCAGCTGCACGTTGCCGGCAGCGTTGGCCGCAGCCTGGTTGTTCAGGCGGCCACTGTTGAAGTCAACGGTCGAACCCGGCTCGAAGTAGGTTGCGACGTTGCCGGCGCTGCACTTGGTCAGGTTGATCGCGAACGGGGTACGACCGGCAACGGCACCGGCGGCAGCCAGGGTGCTCTTGGAGACCGTCGGCAGGTTGACAGAGAAGTCCTTGCCACCCGGGGTCGAGATGGTGCAGGTCTTGTCGGTGACCTTGCCGTTGAAGGTGATGGTGCCGTCGGCAGCATTGGCGGCCAGCGGAGCGGCAGCCAGCATCAGAACCGCGATGAATTTGATCTTGTGCATTGCTTGTACCTAACCCTACTGAAGAGATGGAAAGTAGAGGAGGAAGCAAGGAGCACTGCCGGGCATCGGACCCTTCCTTGCGTCTCACCTGTCGCCGGATTCGGACGTACCTCTCCCTGAATCCGTGACGCAAGTATATGCATAAATGTGACCCACGTCTCATAATTTTTTATGAACACAACATCTTGACGCCAATAAATTGACGTGATAGCTCAAAAATGGAGGGTACCCGGGAAGCCAAGGCAGGCTTGGCGTGCGACGCAAATGGCACTCGATCATCGACCGCGTTTGCAGGTAAAAACGGCGTTATTTGACGCGCATCACCCTTCTCAGGTGATGGCCCTAGCAGAACGAAACACTGCCTATCAATGACTGCTCTCGGTTGTCGCTAACTAGGACACACCGAACCAGAGAACGTGTCATGAAGAGCTCGATCCTGCTGTGCGTGGCCTTGATGTCCGTCAGCGCACTGGCCCAGGCCAGCAGCGGAAGCGTCCGCTTCAGCGGTCGCATCGTCGATCCCGGTTGCACGACGCGCCTGTCCCAGCAGGAGCTGAGCCTGGAAGCGTGCCCGCCGTCGGCCAAGGGCGCCAAGGTGGCTGTGACGGCGCTGGGCGAAGGTGAAACGGCAACGCTGCGCGAAGGCAGCCGCCATGGCCAGCAGCTGGCCGTGGCCGCACGCACGCTGCGTGCCGGCGACCTGTCGTTCTCCGAGCGCTATCGCCTGGAGGCCTCCCAGCGCCAACCGCTGCGAGGCGCCTATCTGGTGGTGGTCGACTATCCCTGAGCCGGGTCCGGCAGTTCGAACACCTGCCGCAGGTAGGACAGGTAACCCGGGTCATCGCACATGCTCTTCCCCGGTGAGTCACTGAGCTTGGCCACCGGCTGGCCATTGCAGCGGACCATCTTGATGACGATGTTGAGCGGGGTCGGCCCCAGATCGTTGGTCAGATGGGTACCCACGCCGAACGCCACCTGGCAGCGGCCGCGGAAGTAGTCGTACAGGCGCATCACCTTGGTGATGTCGAGCCCATCGCTGAAGACCAGCACCTTGCTGCACGCGTCGACGCGGCGCTGCTGGAAGTGGGCCAGCATCCGGTCGCCCCAGTCGAAGGGGTCGCCGGAATCATGGCGCACGCCATCGAACAGCTTGCAGAAATACATGTCGAAGTCGCGCAGGAACGCATCCAGCCCGACCACGTCGGACAGCGCGATGCCGAGGTCGCCGCGGTACTCGCGCGCCCACGATTCCAGTGCCGCTACCTGCGAATCGCGCAGGCGCGGGCCCAGCGCCTGGAATGCCTGCAGGTATTCGTGGGCCATGGTGCCGTGCGGGGTCATGCCGTACAGGCGCGCGAAGTGCACGTTGCTGGTGCCGACCAGCTGCGGGCCCAGCGCGTCGCGCAGCAGCGGCAGCAGGCGTGCATGCCAGTCGCGCGAGTAGCGGCGGCGGCTGCCGTAGTCGGCGATGCGGCACTGTTCGAAGCCGGGGGTATCGCGCAGCAGCGCGGCCTTGGCCTGCAGGCGGCGTTCGCCTTCGGCGAAATCCGCCGTGGTGGTGTTGCGGAACCAGACTTCGTTGATGATCGCCAGCAGCGGCACTTCGAACAGGATGGTGTGCAGCCACGGACCGGTGATATCCAGCTCGATCTCACCGGGCACCGTCTTCGACGCACGCAGCTGGATGTACTTGCGATCCAGGTGGAACAGGCCGAGGAAGTCGGCGAAATCCGGCTTCACGAAGCGCAGGCCACGCATGTAATCCAGTTCTTCATTGCTGAAGCGCAGGCTGCACAGGTGGTCGATCTCCTCATCGATCTGGTCGATGAAGCGGGCCAGTTCGATACCAGGGGTGCGGCATTTGAAACGGTATTGAACCTGCGCGCCGGGGTGCTGGTGCAGCACCGCCTGCATCATGGTGAACTTGTACAGGTCGGTGTCGAGCAGGGACTGGATGATAGGCATGGCTGGAATTATGCGCCTGTAGGGGTGAACCGGGGTCCGCGGGGAGGTGGCGCCCTCACCCACGGTGCGGCTCTGCAGTAGATCCACGCCATGCGTGGATGATCCTGTGGCAGCGGGTTACAGCGACCTGCGCAGCAGTCTCGGCACCTGCACCAGGGCGTGGGCCCAGATCGCGCCCCACACTGCCACCCGCACCGGCAACGACCGCTGCGACGCTTCGAACTTGCTGAAGTAGCGCCACAGCCCGCGATGCTTGTGCCATTCCACGAAGAACGGGCGCGAACGGCTGGACACCCCGCGCACGTGGGTCACCTTCAGGTCGTTGGCGATGGCGACCACGCCACCTGCCTCACGCACGCGGCGGCACAGGTCCAGGTCTTCGGCATGCAGCCGGTAACCGGCATCCCAGCCGCCGATGCGATCAAACAAGGCGCGCGGCATCAGCAGCAGCGCACCGGACAATGCCGGTACCTGCTGCAACGGCTGCACCGGGTCGCGGGCAATGGCCAACCGCGCGCCGCGCCCGGGCGAGCGCAGCATGGCGAGGAAGTCCGGATCACGACGCCGTACCGCGTCATCGGCCTGGCCGTGCTCGTCCACCTGCTCCACGCCCAGCAGACTGTCGCCCACCGCAACAGCGCGGTCACGCAGTGCGGCGAGGGTATCGATTTCGACCATCAGGTCGGGATTGATGAAGGCCAGCCACGAGCTGCGTGAATCAGCAACGCCCTGGTTGTTCGCTGCGGCGAAACCGGGATTGTCTGGGTTGGCAATGAAACGCACGCGCGGATCGTGGCTGGCGTGGCGCTGCACGACTTCCAGGGTGTCATCCAGCGAACCGTTGTCGATCACCCGGATCTCGGCCACGTCCTGCGCCTGGCGCAGTCGCGACAGGCAGGCATCGATGGTGCTGCCGCTCTGGTAGGTGACGACGATGGCGGCAATGGCGGAATTCAAACAGGCGGCTCCAGCGGTGATGGCGGCACGAACAGGTCGCCCTGCCCGCGCGGCATTATCGCCTGCTGCAGGTTGTGCTGCAGGTTCTGGCGCAGCGTGTGCAGCGGATCGTGCATCAGGAAGTCAGCCAGCCGCGGTACCCAGCCCGGCCAGCGCGCGGCCAGTGCCTCCAGATCGCCGTCGCGGCTGGGTGCTTCATTGGCACGGCCGACGAAGGCGTTTTCGCACAACACGTTGCGCCAGCCGAGGCCGGCCATGCGCAGGCTCAGATCGACCAGCGCCGCGTTCCAGCCCAGGTAGCTTTCTGCATCCAGGCCACCGGCGCGCCGCCGCGCATTGGCGCGCACCAGCACCGCATGAGTGACTGCCGAGGGGAGTTCAGGATGCAGGGTCGGCAGCGCCGCGCAGACGTGGGCCAGCAGCGCCGGGTCGCTCGGCTCGGTGTTGAGCTCGCCCAACCGTGGCCACGCAGCGGTTTCGCCCACATTGCACCACGGCGTGGCAGTGGCGATGGCGGCGTCACGAGCGAACGTGGCCTGCAACTGCTGCAGCCATCCCGGTGCAGGCACGCTGTCCGGGGCCAGCACCGCGACGTCCAGGCCATCGCAGGCACGCAGCATTTCGTCCAGATGGGCGACCTCGCCAAGGGGTCTGGCGCGGCGGGTGTATTCGGCCTGCAGCGGGGTATGTGCCAGCCAGTGTTCGACCACCGCCTGTGCACGTGGCCCGGCCTGCGCGTCATCGCCCAGCCAGATCGATGTCCCCGCTGCGGTACCGGCATCGAGCGCGGCCAGGCAGCGGTCAAGCACCGCGTCGTCCACGCCGAGCGGCAACAACACGATCGCCCCCATCCCGCCTCCGTGGTTGTCGGTGGCCACAGCGTAGCATCGGGTGGGTGTCGGCCGGGTTGCACCCGGCACCTGCAGAGGCTTCAAGCCAGGGCCGAAGCAACAGCAACAGCTGGGCTCGCTGCAAGTACGTCCATGTAAGCTCGGTCGCCGCATCCATGCGGCTCACGCCCCCGCAACCGGACCCACCCCGCCTTCGACAGTTTTCCGCGAACTGTCGGAACGACTCCTGGGGTCAGATCCGTTTTCCACAGGAAAACGGATCTGACCCCATTCCTGTATTTCGATATCTGAAAGATGTGTCGACCAAGGTCGACACCTACCAACAGCAGCAGGAAACTGTCGAAGGTGGGGCACTGTGGGTTTGCGGGGTGTGAGCCGCATGGATGCGGCGACCAAGCCTACATGGACGTATTTACGGCGTCCCCGCAAACCCACAGTGCCCCGCCCTCCCCCAGTAAACCCGCTGTTGCTGTTGCTGTTGCTGTTGCTTCGGCTTCGGCGGGTGCCGGGCGCAGCCCGGCCGAACCCCTTACTTCTTTGAGCCCGGCTGGTTCAGCGGCTCCATCGCACGGAAGCGCTGGCTGTATTCGTCGGTCAGGGTGCGTGCTTCCTGGCCGTTGCGGACGATGGTCGGAGTCAGCAGCACGATCACTTCCGAACGACGGCTGGTGCGGCTCTTCTGGCCGAACAGTGCACCCAGCACCGGAATCCGGCTGAGGCCGGGAATGCCGCTGCTGCCATCCGTGGCCGAATCGGTGATCAGGCCGGCCAGCATGATGGTGTCGCCGCTCTGCACCGCCGCCTCGGTGGCCAGCTTCTTGGTGGAGATGCGCGGATTGCAGTTGCGCTCCTGCGGATTGCAGTTCTCCGGTACGTCCGAGGCGCTGCTGATCTCCTGCACGATATCCAGGAACACCGTGCCGTCGCGGGTGACCCGCGGGCGCACCTTGAGGATCACGCCGGTGTCGATGTACTGCACCGAGCTGTAGCTGCTGGTGCCGACACCGGTGTTGACCGTGGTGGTGTTGATCGGCACCTTGTCGCCCACGTTGAGCGTGGCTTCGGCGTTGTTGCGCACGAACACCGAGGGTGTCTGCAGCAGGCGCACGTCGGTGACTTTGTCCAGTGCACTGACTACGGCAGCGCCGTTATGGCCAGTGAAGGCCCAGTTGGCGCCGTCGGTGCCGGTCACCGCACCGGCGAAGGTGTTCCAGGAACCGCCGGCCATCGCCGGCAGTGACAACCCGGACAGCGCACCGGTCAGCGCGCGCCCTGCCACGGCGTTGTCGAAATACCAGTTGACGCCGTACTTCAGGTCGCCGGTCAGCCCGACTTCGGCTACCTGCGCTTCGATGTGCACCTGCAGCGGCATCACGTCCAGTTTCTCGATCACTTCGCGGATCGAGCGCCAGGCCTGCGGCGTCGAACGCACCAGCAGCGTGTTGGTTTCCTCCACCGCCGACACGCCAACACGATCGCCTTCCACTTCCAGGCTGATGCTGACGTTGCCCGACTGGCGCTGCGGCAGGTTCAGGCTGCCGGCACTGCCACCACTACCACTGCTGCCGCCGCCGACCTGGTTGTTGAAACTGCTGCTGTTGCCCGCATCCATGCCACGGTCGCCATCGCTGCCCAGCTGCGACGGGATGGCGCCTGGCGCCAGTGCTGCCGAGCCGGAACCGCCACGGTTGCCACTGCTGGCAAAGGCTTCACTGAGGCGCTCGGCCAGGTCGCGCGCCTTGATGTAGCGCAGCTCATGCGAGAACAGGCGCGCGCTGCCACCGGCAGTATCGATGCGGTCCAGCCACTGCTGGATCTGGTCCAGGTAGCGCACCTGCGGGGTGATCACCAGCACCGCGTTGGCGTTTTCCAGCGGCAGGAAACGGAACATGCCCGCGCTGGGCGTCTTGCTCTCTTCGCCGAAGACCTTCTCCAGATCGGCGGCGACCTGCTCGGCCTTGCCGGACTGGATCGGGAACACGCCCACCGACATGCCCGAGAGCCAGTCGACATCGAAGATTTCGACGGTATGCAGGTAGTTCTCGAGTTCGGCACGGGTGCCGCCAAGGGTGATCACGTTGCGGCCGCTGTCGACGTTGACGATGGCATTGGGCCGCGCATACGGCTCCAGTACCTTCTTCATCTCCGTGGCGGAGATGAACTGCAGCGGCACCACGCGCACTTCGAAACCGCGTGCGCTGGATGCCGGCGCGGTGCTCGGCGCCACGGTGCCGGCCAGTGCCTGGTCGGCGGCGACGATGTTGTAGCGACCACCGCTGTAGACCATGCGGGCGTTGTTCCAGCCCAGCACCATCTCCAGCAGGTTCAGTGCCTGTGCCGGCGACACCGGCTTGGGCGTGGCCAGGGTCACCGTGCCCTGCACCCCCGGGGCGATCACGTAGTTCTGGCCGAGCATGTCACCGAGGATGGCCTTGACCACCGCGTGCACCGACTCGCCCTCGAAGTTGAAGGTGGCTTCGCCGGAGCTGGCCGCATGCAACGCGGGCGACGGCTTGCGCGCGGCCTCGCGGTTGATCATGGTGCCGGTGCCGCGACGGATCACCGCCTGCGGCGTTCCCTGGGCTTGATCGGCCGCTTCGGTCTGCGCATCGGTGGCGGCCTGACCGGCGCTTGCCGATGGCTGCAGGTTGCCGTTGCGTTGCACATGCGGGGCCGACACGGTGCTGCAGCCGACCAGCAGTGTCAGGGCAAGGGACCAGGGAAGAAAACGCAGATTCATGCATTCACTCTATCGGTTGGTGCCATCGCCCGGGGGCGGCGACGGTTGTTGCTGCTGTTGCTGCAGCTGACGGCGGCGGGCCTGAATGCGTTCGCGGATGGCCTGCATCTGCGCTTCGCTGGGACCGTTGGTATTTGCAGGGGGTGCGGCGGCTGCGGCCGGTGCAGGCGAGGCGGGAGCCACGTTGCCATCGGCGGCACGGGGGTTGGGCAGGGTCTGGCTGGGCGTTGGCTGTGGCGGTGGCGGCGGAACCACCGCGCCAGGCACAGGCGGTGTGCCATTGGCCCCGCGCAGCGCGGTTGGCGCTTCACCGCCCTGGCCATTGAACACGGTCAGTTCCAGCACCTGGCTGCCACTGGAGCCGATCACCGTGGCTTGGCGCGGTTCCAATGCGACCAGTTGCCAGCCATCGACTGCATCGCCATTGAGGCGCAGGCGCAGCGACCGGCCCTGCTCGGTGGTGAAGGTGGCCATGCTGAAATCACGGGTCATCAGCACGCCGGTCAGGCGCAGCGCGGGACTGGCGGCCGCTTCGCTGCCCCCCAGCAGATACGGGCGCGGCTTGCGGTCTTCGGCAAACAGGGGCCGTTCGCTGATCACGCTGTAGCTGTCTGCGCCGGCCATGCGTTCGGGCGCCAGCACCGGCAACGCCGGCAGCGCGGCCTGGGCGTCGCCCTCTGTGCTGACCGTGGGCAGCTGGCTGCCCAGCCCGAAGCCGGTGGCCAGCCAGGTCGCCGCAGCCCATCCGGCCACCGCCAGCAACAACCCGGTGCGCAGGTTGATCTGCTCAAGCTTCATCGGCCACCTCCTGCGCATCGGCAGCAGGCTGCTCCGCTGGTGCAGGTACAGGTGCCGGCGGCGACACCACCGGCGCCGCTGCAGGCGGTGTGGCCACGGGCGCTGTGGAGGAATCGGCGGCAGCACCCGGCAACAGGTAGCCGGCCAGCTCGAAGGACACATCCAGGCCGAGGCCGGATTCGTTCGGCGATTGCTGGAAGCGCTGCGCGATCAGGTTGAGGTTGTCCACGAACAGGCGCGGGCTGCCGGTCTCCAGACTGTGCAGCACGGTGGCCAGTTCGGCCACGCCACAGCGCAGGCGCACCTGCATGGCCACGCGCACGAAGGCGGCATCGCGACGGTTGTCGCTCAATGGGGTGCGGTTGCTGATGGTGCAGCTGCGGTTGCCCGGGCTGGCCATCGCCACCGCATCCTGCAGGCGTGCGCCGAGCGCGGCCGCAGCGGCCTCGGCGGTGGCTTCCTGCAGGAAACCCGGGCGCTGCTGCAGGGCGTCGCGGGTCGCGCGCAGCCGCTGTTCGATCTGCGGCTGCTGCTGCAGCTGCGCCTGCACGCGCTGCTGGCGCTCGCGCAGGGCAGCGGCATCGGCATCGATCGCGCGCAGCGGCTGGGTGAACCACGGGTGCACCAGCAGCAGGTAGGCCAGGCCCAGCACTGCCAACAGCAGTGCCAGTGCCAGCCAGCGGTCACGGCGTGCGCTTGGCATCGGCATTGGCCGCCTCCGTGGTTGCAGTCGGGGCGGGTGCCGGCGCCGGTGCTGCCGAAGGCAATGGCTGCAGCTCGGCGGTCAGGGTGAAGCGGTCGCGGCCACTGGCGGCACCGTCAGCCTGCAGCACGCCGGTGAGATTGACCTTGCGCCACTGCGGCGCGTCCTGCAGCAACGGGACCAGCTGAGATGCTTCGCTGCTGAGGCCGATCAACTGCAGGCTGTTGTTCTCGATCGCCAGTTTTTCCAGGTAGGTGCCATCGGGCAGGCGTCGGGTCAGCTCGTTCCAGACTTCGACGGTACTGGCGCGCTGGTTGCGCTGTGTTTCCAGGAACGCCGCTCCATCCAGCAGCGCCTGCAGCTGGCTGCGTTCGCTGGCCACGCCACGCGCACTGCGGGCGCTGCGCTCGACGTCTGCGCGCAGCGCATCGACGGCGTCACGACGGTTGTCCAGCAGCTGCATCGCCGCCAGCACCAGCATCACCAGCGCAGCCATGGCAAGCAGCAGGTTCCAGCGCCGCATCGGGTCCGGTCGCTGCTGACGCTGCGCGGGCGGCAGCAGGTTGACCTGCAGCGCGCGGCCTTGGGCATCGATCGCATCGACACCGGCCAGCACATCGGCCCACTCTCCGATCTGCGCACGCCAGTCATCCAGCTGGCGCAGCGGCCAGGCCACCAGCTCCACCTGCAGCAGGCCTTCGCCGGCACTGCCCAGCTCACGGATGTCATAGCTGACCTGGCTGGCTTCGAACGGTGTCTGCCGGTCGATCTCGTAGCCGACCACCGCACGCAGGCGGTCAGCGGCCGCGGCAGGCAGACGCAGAGTACGCCGCAGGACCTGCCCGGCCGGCAGCAGCCACACCCGTGGCAGGCTGCGCAGGCGCGGCTCCAGCACGCGGTCCAGGTCCGCCGGTTGCAGCGGCCATGGCAGGCGGGCCACAGGCTCGAGGCCGTCACCGGTTTCACGCCAGACCTGTAGTTGCCCGTCTTCGCACTGCAGCAGCAGGCGGGTCTGCGACCAGCCCAGCGCCCATTGCCAACGCATCGGCACCCAGGCCAGCAACGACTGCCGCCACCAGCGCAGGAAACGGCCGGCACCGGGGCCGATCTGGCCCTGCACCTGCCGCAGACTGTCCTGCCACGCCGTCATCTTGCTGCCATTCCCTGCTCCCAGCGAAGCACTGTGTAGGTCCGGCCGGGCACCCCGCCCGATCCGTTGCGCACCACCGCCTGCAGCACCGACAGGCGTCCGCTGCCGTCAGTGGCGCGGGACTCGATACTATAGGTGCCACTGCCGCTGGCAAGCGCCGATGCACCCGCAGCGTTATCTCCGTCACGCTCCTGCTGGGCGCGTTGCGCCAGCAGTTGTTCCGCATCCAGGCCCATTGCGGTCAACACCGGGCCACTGGCGAAGCGTGGATCCGGTCGCGCCTGCCGGCTGTAAAGCGTCAGGTGCGGCAGCATCGCGGCATACAGCGGCCCGCGCATCCCCAGCACCCGCTGCAGTTCGCCCAGGGTTTCAAAGCGCTTGTTGCGCGGGCCATAGGGCAGGCCTGCGGCGGCGTACTCGGGCGCTTCGGCACCACCACCGGGCTGCAGCAGGCTGTCTTCGTCGCGCCAGTCGATGATCGCACCGGCCAGCTGCCTGGCGCTTTCTGCTGGCTCGCCCAGTGCCTGCATGAATGCGGACAGCAGGGCCGCATCGGCCAGGTTGAGGTTGATCTTGCCGTTCTCGTCCAGCACCCGGATCTCGATGCGGGCGTCGTCGAACTGCCAGCGATAGGCCCGGCCGTCGGCCTGCCACGGTGGACGCTGCGGGTCTGGCTGCAACCGCAGCAGCGCGTACTCCAGGCCCGCACGGGCGCGCTCCTGGCCGCGTGCATCGTCACCGAGCACCCGCTGCTGCAGGTGTTCGACCCGTGCGCTGAGCGCAAAAGCGCCGACCAGTGCGGTCATCAGCGCGATCAGCCACAGCACCAGGACCAGCGCGGCACCACGTGGACGCTTCATCGCGCGCCTCCGCTGCCGCCGGCGCGCAGTGCCACCACCAGCGGCGGCCATGGCGTGCCCCGGGTTGGCACGATCTGCACCTCCACCAGCAACGGCAGGCGACGGGTGTCCTCCCAGCGTGGCAACCATTCGGTCAACTGCCCGTTGCTGGCGTCGACACCGCGATAGCGCAGCCTTACGTCCTTCAACTCGTCCGCCAGCACTTCGGGCGGGCGCGGCGGGTTCTCTTCGATGCGCTCGCCTTCCTGCAGCAGCACCAGTTCCAGCAGCAAGCGGCGGTGGCCGGCTGCGCCATCCACCTGCAGCGCATGCAGGTAGGGGCCGCCGCGACCGAGATAGCCCGGCAGGTCGGCAACGAACTGCATGCCCTGATCGTCACCCTGGAAGAACACCGGTTCGCGGGTAGGATCGGGCACTTCCAGCGGGCTGCGCAGGGCGCTGGCGAGCTGGCGCCGCAGCAGGGCCTGCACTGCGCGCATGCGTTCGCTCTGCGCGGCAATCTGCTCACCGCGCTGGCTGATCGCCATCGCCGAGCGCACGCTGGCGAACGCCAACGCCAGGCCGCCTGCCAGCAGCACCGTGGCCAGCATCACTTCGATCAGGGTGAAGCCCCGCGCGCGGCGCCTCATCGCGCATTCTCCAGCGCGGGCGGCAACAGACGCAGGCTGCGCCAGCGCAACTGCTCGCGCTCGCTGTCGCCCCAGCGCACCTGCAGCTGCAGTTCCGCCAGCCAGGGTGCGCCCGGCGACTGCGCAGCGGGCAGCGCCCCACTACGCGGCTCGGCCCAGGGCTGCACCTGCAGCTGCCAGTGATAACGCCCCTGCTCCCACTCGCCCTGCTGGCTGCCGGCCTGCAGCGGCGCTTCCACGCCGGCAGCGGCCAGCAACGATTGCGCGTGCAGCACCGCGCGCGTGCGCAGCTCGGCATCGCGCACCTGGCGCGCGCCGCCGGACAGGCTGCCCAGCAACAGCGTCAACGCCAACCCGAGCAAGGCGAAGGCAACGATCACTTCCAGCAGGGTGAAACCACGGGCGCGCGACCTCATTGCGCCCGCCACGGTCCGGAACGGACTTCACCGGTCAACCAGCCCACATCGATGCGCCATTCGGCGCTGTCCAGCTGCAGGCGGATGCGGCCGCCACTGGAGCCGCCGTCGGGATGGAATTCGATCACGCCCTGGCCGGGCGCGGTGGCCAACTGCGCGGCACCTTCGAACTGCACCTTCAGCTTGGCCGGCACTTCACCGTGGCGCTGGCTGGCGCCCTGCCAACGATGCTGCGCCGGTTCGATCACGAAGCGCTGCGGTTCGCCGCGGGCAATGGCCTGCGCGCGCACCATGCGCAGCTGGTTGGCGATGTCCTTGCCGGCACTGCGCAGCTGCATGCCGGCAAAGCCGCGCGACATGCCAGCGGCGGTGATCAGGCCGATGGCCGCGATCAACGCGATCACCAGCAGCATTTCCAGCAGCGACAGGCCCGCTGCGCGCCTGCCGTGCAGGCGCGGGCGTGACACCCGGCGCGGCAGGAAAAGCAGCATGCGTGCTTACGGCTGGTAGCGGATGTCAGCGTCGACGCTGCTGCCGCCGGCCTTGCCGTCCTTGCCCAGGCTGATCAGTTCATACGCCTGGCCCTCGCCCGGTGCGCGGTACTCCAGCGCGTGGCCCCACGGGTCGTTGAGGTCGGCAGGCTTGGCATACGGGCCCAGCCAGCCACCGACGCCGGCCGGTGCGGTCACCAGGTCGTTGAGCGACGCGGGCAGCTTGCCGGTGTCGATCTGGTAGTTGTCGACCTTGGAGGCAACGGTCTGCACCTGCGCCTTGGCGATGTTGGCCTTGCCACGATCGGCGCCGCCGAGCACGCGGCTGGCGACCAGGGTCAGCACTGCGCCGATCAGCACGATGACGATGATGATCTCCAGCAGGCTCATGCCCGACTGGTGACGTGCGGCGGTGAAGGAAAGGCGGATCGGTCGACGGGAAGCAATCATGGTCGGTCCTTTCAGGTACGGGATGTCGGGGTTGCGAAGGAGGCCATCGTCAGCCGATGGCGTTGGTAAGGTCGTACAACGGCACCAGCACGGCCACGATCACCGCGCCGACCACCGAGGCCAGCACCAGGGTGATCGCCGGCACCATCGCCGCCAGCAGGCGGTCGATGCGGCGGGCGCTGTCCTGTTCGAAGGTATCAGCAGCTTTCAGCAGCATGGTATCGAGCGCGCCGGACTCCTCGCCGACCTGGATCATCTGCAGCGCCAGCCGGGGAAAACGTTTGCCGCGCGACAACGCCAGCGACAAGCCGGTGCCGTTCTTGACCTCGTCGGCGGCGGTCTCCAGGTCTGCCGCAAGGGCGCGGTTGCCAAGGACGTTGCGGGCGATGCCCAGCGCGCCCAGCAGTGGCACGCCGTTGCGCAGCAGTGTCCCCAGGGTGCGCGCCAGCCGCGCGGTTTCCAGCTCGCCCAGCAGGCGGCCGATACCGCGGCGTTGCAGCAGCCAGCCATCCAGTGCCAGACGGAACGCGGGCTGCCGCGCCTTGCGTTCGAACAACAGCAGCAGCACGCCCGGCACCACCAGCAGCAGCACCCACCAGTCACGCACGAACAGGCCCAGCTGCAGCACCAGGTTGGTGAACCATGGCAGCGCTACGTCCAGGCTTTCGTACATCTGTGCGAACTGCGGCACCACATAACCCAGCAGGAACAGCAGCGCACCACCCACCACCACCAGCAGGATCGCCGGGTAGACCAGCGCGTTGATCACCTTGCCCTGCAACGCACGGCTGCGTTCAAGGTAATCGGCCAGACGTTGCAGCGTGTCGTGCAGGCTGCCACCGGCTTCACCGGCGCGCACCATGTTCACGTACAGACGCGAGAACAGGCCGTGCTGGCGTTCAAGCGCAGTGGACAGCGGCGCGCCACCACGCACCACATCGCGGATGTCGGTGATCGCGCGGCGCGAGCGCTCGTCTTCGGGCAGGCTGAGCAGGATCGACAGCGCGCGGTCCAGCGGCTGTCCGGCACCGAGCAGCGTGGCCAGCTGCTGGGTGAACTGCAGCAACGCAGCGCCCTGCAGCGGACGCTGGCGGAACAGGCCACGCAGGCTGCTGCCGCCAACCGCCCCCCCGTCGGCCAGCTGCGTTTCCATCGGCAGATGGCCCTGGTCCTGCAGGCGCGCGACCAGCTCGGCCTCGCTGGCCGCTTCCATCTGCCCGTCGAACACTTCACCGTGTGGGTTCAGTGCCTTGTAACGGTAGTTCGGCATGTCAGCGTCGTCCCTGCACGCGCATCAGCCTTCCTCGGTCACGCGCAGGACTTCTTCGAGGGTCGTCTGCCCGCTCAGGGCCTTGCTCAGGCCGTCCTCGTACATGGTGCGCATGCCGGCTTCGCGGGCGATGCGCTCGATCTCGCCCATGCCATCGCGACGCATCACCGCACGGCGCAGCGCGTCGTTCATCACCAGGAATTCCATGATGGTGGTGCGCCCCAGGTAGCCGGTCGGCGCCAGCGCCGAAGGCTTCGGGCGATACAGGTAGATCGTTCCATCCGGTTGCAGGCGGCGCAGGTCGAAGCGTTCGATCTCTTCCGGCGAGGCTTCGTAGCGTTCGGCGTGGGTCGGCTCCAGCCGGCGCACCAGGCGCTGGGCCAGGATGCCGTTGATGGTGGAGGTCAGCAGATAATCTTCCACGCCCATGTCGAGCAGGCGGGTGATGCCGCCTGCGGCATTGTTGGTGTGCAGCGTGGAGAGCACCAGGTGGCCGGTCAACGCTGACTGGATCGCGATGCGCGCGGTTTCCAGGTCGCGCATTTCGCCGATCATGATGATGTCCGGATCCTGGCGCACGATGCTGCGCAGCGCATTGGCGAAATCCAGCCCGATCTGTGGCTTGGCCTGGATCTGGTTGATGCCTTCGATCTGGTACTCGACCGGATCTTCAACGGTGATGATCTTGACGTCGGCGGTGTTTAGCTGGCTCAGCGCGGTGTACAGCGTGGTGGTCTTGCCCGAACCGGTGGGACCGGTCACCAGCAGGATGCCGTGCGGCTGTTCAAGCACCTTGCGGAACTGCGGCAGGAAGGCATCGGTGAAGCCCAGCCGATGGAAGTCGAACACCACCGTTTCGCGGTCGAGCAGGCGCATCACCACGCTTTCGCCGTGCGCGGTGGGCACCGTACTGACACGCAGGTCCAGTTCCTTGCCCTGCACGCGCAGCATGATGCGGCCGTCCTGCGGCAGGCGGCGCTCGGCGATGTTGAGCCGGGCCATGATCTTGATGCGGCTGATCACCGCGGCGGTCAGGTTGGCCGGCGGGCTCTCGCCTTCGACCAGCACGCCATCGACGCGGTAGCGCACTTTCAGCCGGTTTTCGAAAGGCTCGACGTGGATGTCCGATGCGCGCAGTTCGACCGCGCGCTGGATGACCAGGTTGACCAGGCGGATCACCGGCGCTTCAGAGGCGAGATCGCGCAGGTGCTCGATATCATCCACTGCGCCGCCTTCGCCATCGGCGGTTTCCACGATCGCCCCCATCGCGCTGCGGCCCTGGCCGAACCAGCGCTCGACCAAGTCATCGATCTCTGCACGCATGCCCAACAGCGGCGTGACCGGCACGCCCAGTGCCAATTGCACGGCCTGCTGCGGGTAAGGGTCGTGAGCATCGGCCAGCCACAGCTGCACGCCGTGTTCATCCAGCGCCAGCGGGCACACGTGGAACTGCTTGAGGAAGCGCAGCGACAGCGGCAGGCCTTCGGCCAATGCCTGCGGTGGCGATTCAGGCAGCTGCCGTCCTTCCAGCAACGGCAGGCCCAGCACATCGGCACTGGCCTGTGCCTGGTCACGTTCGGACACCAGCCCAAGCCGTACCAGCAGGCCAAGCAGGCTACCTCCGGACTCGGCATGCAGCGGCCGCGCACGCGCCAGATCTCCTTCCTTGAGCCGACCACGCGCCAGCAGCGCATCGAGGATGCGGCCTTCAGTGTCGTCGATGGCAGTGGCAGCGAGCGCGTTCACATGACTCTCCTGTCGATCGTCCCGACTTTAGCAGTTAAGCCATGGTTTCCACCCTCTCCGGTTCTTCTTTCGTAAAAAGACGAGGCCCGTCACACAGGTGACGGGCCTCGCTTATTCATTTACGACCGTCGGTAATTACTGGGTCGCCAGGATGCTCACCCCGCTGTAAGCGGCCTCACCCACCACCTTGATGTAGTAGGTGCCGACCACCGGCTTGGCCACGCGCACGGTTTCGGTATTGCCCGGGCGGGTCGACTTGGCATCGTTGTCGGTCGCGGTGGGCACGCGGCCCTGCGCCAGGTACACCGACACGTTGCCGCTGCCGCCGTAGGTCAGCACGCTCAGCGTCTTGCCGGCGGCCGCTTCGAAGGTATAGACGGTTTCGCTGGCGGCCGCACCGGCCAGCCCGCCCACGGTCACCTTGTTGGTCAGCGGAATGCCTTCCGGCTCGCAGTTCTCGGTGCACGGTTCCTTCAGCGCGGCATCCAGTGCGGCCTTGGCATCGAGGATGCCGGTACCGATCGGGGTGGCCGCCGGGATGGTCACCGGGAACTTGCGCGCCGACTGCTTGAGCAGGGTTTCCAGCGCGGCCGGCGCCAGCGGCTCCTTGCCCTTGGCGATCAGCGCGCTCTGCACCATGGCAGCCACCGCGGCAACGTGCGGCGAGGACATCGAGGTACCGCCCTTGCCCATCAGCACCCACTCACCGGCGTCCGGGGTGGTTTCCGAACTGGAACCGACCTGCCAGATGTAGCCGTTCGGGTTGCCGTCGACACTGCCGCCACCGCCCGGGGCCGACAGGTCGACCGCGGTGCCGTAGTTGGAGTAATAGGTGATGCCACCGGTGACACGGGTCGCACCCACCGCCACCACGTTGTTGCAGCTGGCCGGACGGTACTTGGACGCGTTGTCGGTTTCATTGCCGGCCGCGACCACCACCAGGGTGCCGCGCGACACGGCGCCGTTGATCGCGTCCTGGTAGGCGGCATCGCAGGCGCCACCACCACCCAGGCTCATGTTGATGATTTCCGCCGGATTGGTGTTGGCCGGAATGCCCGGCACGGTGCCGCCCGACGCCCAGGTGATGGCGTCGCTGATGTCGGCCAGGGTGCCGCCGCACTTGCCCAGCACGCGCACCGGCAACACCTTGGCCTTGTAGGCCAGGCCTGCCAGGGCACTGCCGTTGTTGGTCACCTCGGCAATGGTGCCGGCCACGTGCGTGCCGTGCCAGGAACTGCCTTCCGGTTCGGAACCGGTGTAGCACTCGTTGGCCGTTTCCACCCAGTCGCCGTAGTCGGTGGCACCCGGTGCGCGGCCATCGTTCGGGCGGCGCGAGGATTCCTTGTCACTGATGAAATCGTAGCCTTCCAGCAGGTTGCTGCCGAAATCCGGCACGCCCGGCAGGATGCCGGTATCGAGCACGGCGACCACGATGCCCTCGCCCTGCGAGAGATCCCACCCGGCCGGTGCATTCACACCACCGGTGGCGTTGAAGAAGTTCCACTGGTACTGCGCATAGTTGGGATCGTTGGGCACCAGTGCCGGCTGCGCATTGGTGGCACGCAGGTCCGAGCGCTGCAGGCGCACGTTGGCCACCGCGTACTGCACCGACGGATCGGCATTCAGTTCAGCCAGTACCTTCTGCATGTCGGCCGAGCCCAGCCGGGACTTCAGGCGGATCAGGTCGCCACCGGTACCGAGCTTGCGCTCCACCAGCGGGGAAAGTGCCGCAGCACGGCTGGTGGTGCCGCTGCTGACGATGGCACGCGACAGTGCCGACTGCACGACCGAGAGCTTGGTCGAACGATCGCTGGCGGCCGCGGTGCCGTTGCGGTACTTCACGATGATGCCGTCCACGCTCTGCTGGGCAGTGCTGGCCACGCGCGCCGGCTCCTTGGCCACGCCCGGCTTGGCCGCATGCGCCGCACCGACGCCGACAGTCAGCGACAACACGGCGGCAGCCAGCACATTGATGCGAAGGGTCTGCTTCTTGGTCACGTTCGAAATCCTCTTCAAGGTCATGGTTGAGCTTTCCTTCTCCGCCCGTTGCACGGACGGAGCTCACTACGGCCATCACTCCCTGCGACTGCCCTGGCTGGCCCACCAGGGTTGCCATGCCACGCCCCTTTGGCGCTCACTGCTCGACGTGCCGATGGGTTGCCCACCGGCACGTTGTTGCGCACTTACCAGCCGAAGCCGGCACCGACGCCGACCGAGCTGTCATCACTGCTGAAGGCACCACCGACGGTGACCGTGGCGCGATCGCTGATCGCACGCTGGTAGCCCAGCGACATGGCCGACTCGCCGCCCTGGAAACCGATGCCGACGCCGACCCGGTTCTGGGTGCGGATGCCGGCGGCACTGGTGGCCATGTTGAGCATCGCTGCGCTCATCGCGCCCTGGCGGTCGATGCGGCGATCCATGTGGCGCAGGCGTCCATCAACTTCGCCCTTGAACACATCGAAGCTGTCGGTGACTGCCTGAACGCGGCTGTCGGTGTAGCTGTTGGCGGTGGTGATGCCACGATCCAGCTGGCCCTTGTTGACCGCATCGGTTGCGGTGGTACCGGCCGCCACGTTGGTGACCTGGCGTTCGTTGCCCTCACTGCCGACCGAGACGGTGTTGGCGCGATCGGCAACCGAGCCCTGGCCCAGCGCCACCGCATTGGCCGCCGTTGCACTCGCGCCCTGGCCGACAGCGGTGGACGATGCACCGCTGGCGACTGCGCCATCGCCCATCGCGACGGCGTTGACGCCACCGCCTGCGACCAGTGCCGGCTGAGCACTGCCTGCGCTGGCGGCGGTCGGCGTGCCCTGCACACGGGCCGTTGCCGATCCGCCATCCGCCAGGCTCGCGTCGGTGGCAGCCGACGCCGTGGCCACGTTGGACGCGTCTGCGTCCAGCGGGGCGGCCATCGAACGCAGGCTGGCCGCGCCGGAACGCGTGCCGCTGGCGGTGCGACGATCGATCTCGCTGACCTTGCGGTCCAGTGCGCCCAGCGCGTCGCCGACGTTGCTGTAGGTGGACCCCTGGATCACATAGTTCGGCGCGACGAACACGCCCTGCATGCCGACGCTGGCACCGCCGCCGAGGAAGCTGGCGGCATCGCTGAGCGACTGGAACAGCTGCCCACCGTTGATCGCCTGGCGGCTGCCGGAGGCGATGCTGCCGGCGCCGACGTTGTCGATGGTGGTGCCCTGGATACCGGCCAGGGTCAGGCGGTCACGGCTGGCATCGTCGTAGCCGACCGAGCTGGCCGCGCTGGTTTCAACGGTGGCGATGCGCGAGTCGAAATCACCGACCCGGGTTTCCACCGCACCCACGCGCTGGTTGGTGACGTTGAGCTGTGAACCGGTCACGGCGTCGCTGCTGCCGGCGGCGATGCGGCCATCGGCAACGTTGACGATGCGGCGCGTAGCAGGACCATCAGTGCCGTTGCCGCCGCCGACCGACACCACGTTTGCATCCACCGCACGCGCGCCGGCACCGAGTGCCACTGAGTTGCTGCCGGTGACGGCGGCATTGGCGCCTACGGCCAGTGATGCGTTGCCGACGGCGCTGGCGTTGCTGCCCAGTGCATTGCTGCGGTTGCCACTGGCAGTGGCACTGGAGCCCACCGCCACTGCGTTGGTACCGCTGGCAGTGGCGGTGCCGCTGCCGTTGGCACGGAAGTGCCTGCTGGTGGCGTCGGCGGTGGAGGCCACCGCATCCAGCTGGCCCTTGTTCACCGCATCGTTGGCCTGGGTACCGGCGGCCACGTTGGTCACCTGGCGGTTGATCGCGCTGTGGCTGACCCCGGCAGCATCGACCCACTCCTGCGCCGCACCCACCGATACCGCATTGGCACGGTCGGCCAGCGAACCTGCACCGAGCGCCACGCTGTTGTCGGCGTCCTTGGTGGTCCAGGTATTGCTGCCCAGCACAGTGGCATTGGTGGCCTGCGCATAGCTGTTGTAGCCGACCACGGTGGCACCGTCCTCGGTGGCCCATGCCTCGCTGCCGATCGCGGTGGTGTGCTGGCCCGTGCCAACGCTGTTGGCGTCCTGTCCGGCCAGCGCGTTGAAGCCGACCGCCACGCCATTGAGCCCGGTGGTGGCATTGTTGCCCAGTGCGGTACCGAACTGGCCGGCGCGCGCCTGCACGCCGAAACCAGCACCGGCGATCTGCGCGACGGTGCCCTGGCCCACGGCTGTGGACACTTCGGCGGCCTGCGCGCCACTGCCCAGCGCGGTGCCGAAGAAGGCGGACGTGGCACCGGCGCCGTAGGCGGTGGACTGCCAGCCGTTGGCCGACGAGAAGTTGCCGACGGCGGTGGCTTCGCGACCATCAGCGGTTGCGCCATAACCGACGGCGGTTGCGGCCAGCCCGTTGGCCTGGGCGATGCCGCCGACGGCGACCGCACCGATGCCCTGCGCCTGGGACTGCGCACCGAGGGCCACACTGGCCGGGCCTGCGCTGCTGCTTTCCACGCCGATGGAAATCGCGCCACCGGCCGTGCTGCTGGCGCTGCTGCCGATCGCCACACCGTCTTCACCACTGGCCAGCGCATTGAAGCCGACGGCGGTGGCGTTGGCCGCGACCGCGGTGGCACCACTGCCGAGCGCACTGGCGCCATTGCCGATCGCATTGGCCGCTTCACCGGCCGCCAGCGCATTGTCACCTTCGACGTAGGCACCGGCATCGCTGTCGGCACTGCCGCTGGCCTGGAAGTGCTTGCTGGTCTTGTCGGCGACACTGGCCACGGCATCCAGCTGGCCCTTGTTCACTGCATCGGTGGTCTCGGTGCCGGCGGCAACATGGGTGACCTGGCGTTCACCGCCCGCGCTGCCGACGGCCACCGTGTTGTCACGGTCGGCCTTCGAGCCCGCACCAAGGGCGACACTGTTGACACCGTTGGCGGTCGCGCTGGCACCCAGAGCGGTGCTGTCAGCCGCATCGGCCCATGCATTCCAGCCGATCGCGGTGGCGTAGTCATCGGTGGCCCAGGCACCGGCACCGAAGGCCGCCGCACCGGTACCGCTGGCACGCGACGGGATCAGGCCGAAGAAGGTGCTGCCGCCGATGGCGACACTCTCTGCGCCACTGGCTTCGCTGGACTGACCGACGGCGACGGCGCCGCTGCCTGCTGCCGCCGCTCCGAAGCCGACAGCCGTGGTGTTGGCACCGGTCGCTGCCGAACCGTAGCCCAGCGCGGTGCCGAGGCGGCCGCTGGCTTCGCTGTAGCCACCGATGGCGGTGGTGCCATCGGCCGAAGCGGCACTGCGGAAACCACTGGCCAGCGACTGCGCACCGCTGGCGACGGCCTCCGCACCGTTGGCGGTGCTGTAGACGCCGCTGGCCTGTGCAGCGGTGCCGGTAGCGGTGGCGCTGATGCCACTGGCTACCGCGCCGTTGCCGAGTGCGGCACTGTCTTCACCGGTGGCCTGCGCGTTGCTGCCTACCGCAGCCGCATTGCTGCCCGTGGCCAGCGTGTTGAAGCCCACGGCGGTCGCGTTGGCGGCCACGGCCGTGGCACCACTGCCGAGCGCGGTGGCGCCGTTGCCGATCGCATTGGCCGCTTCACCGGCAGCCAGTGCGTTGTCTCCTTCCACGTAGGCACCGGCATCGCTGTCGGCGCTGCCGCTGGCCTGGAAGTACTTGCTGGTCTTGTCCGCCGTAGCGGCGACAGCATCGAGCTGGTTCTTGTTGACCGCATCGGTGCCTTCGGTGCCGGCCGCCACATGGGTCACCTGGCGTTCGCTGCCGGCACTGCCGACGGCCACCGTGTTGTCACGGTCGGCCTTGGAGCCTGCGCCCAGGGCCACGCTGTTGGCGCCGTTGGCGGTAGCGCTGGCACCCAGCGCGGTGGACTCGGCGCCATCGGCCCACGAGTTCCAGCCGATGGCGGTGGCATAGTCGTCGGTAGCCCAGGCACCGGCGCCGAACGCCGCTGCGCCGTAGCCACTGGCACGCGACGGCACCAGGCCGAAGAAGGTGCTGCCACCGATGGCCACGCTCTCATCGCCGCTGGCTTCGCTGGAATCACCCATCGCCACCGAACTGGCGCCCGACGCCGCAGCGAACACACCGGCAGCGGTGCTGTTGGCACCACTGGCCACGGTGCCATAGCCCAGCGCCGAGCCGAGGCGACCGCTGGCTTCGCTGTAGCCGCCCACCGCCGTGGTGCCGTCTGCAGAGGCTGCCGAACGGAAGCCGCTGGCCAGCGACTGCGCACCACTGGCAACTGCCTCGGCACCGTTGGCGGTGCTGTACACCGCCGTCGCCTGCGCGCCTGCGCCGGTCGCGGTGGTGCTGATTTCGCTGGCCACCGCGCCGCTGCCGAGCGCCGCACTATCTTCGCCCGTCGCCTGTGCGTTGTTGCCCACCGCAGCCGCATTGCCGCCGCTGGCCAGGCTGTTGAAGCCCACCGCCGTGGCGTTTGCCGCTACCGCCGTTGCACCACTGCCAAGTGCAGTAGCGCCGGTGCCGATCGCATTGGCGGCTTCACCGGCAGCCAGCGCGCTGTCACCTTCCACGTAGGCACCGGCATCGCTGTCGGCGCTGCCGCTGGCCTGGAAGTACTTGCTGGTCTTTGCGCCTTCGGCAGCCACCGCGTCCAGCTGGTCCTTGTTCACCGCATCGGTACCCTGGGTACCGGCGGCCACGTTGGTGATCTGGCGGGTGTTGCCGCCGCCACCGACCGACACGGTGTTGTCGCGGTCGGCAATCGAATCGGCACCCAGCGCCACGCTGTTGGCACCGCGCGATTCAGCCGCATTGCCCAGCGCGGTGCTGTTGATGCCCGGCGCATAGGCGCCGCCACCGACCGCGGTGGAATAGTCGCCGGATGCTTCGGTCGCCAGCAGGCCGAACAACGATCCACCGACGGCCACGGCATTGGTGCCGGTAGCCAGGCTGCCCTGGCCGGTGGCGGTGCTGTAGGCACCGGACGCTTCCGAATCGCCACCAAGCGCGACGCTGTTGGAACCGGAGGCGTTGGCAAAGTTGCCGAAGGCAGTGGCGTTGAATGCCGAGGCGTTGGCGTAACCGCCGATGGCGGTGCTGTAGCCACCGGTCGCTTCGGCACCAATGCCGAATGCTGCCGAAGCGGTGCCACTGGCCACGCTTTCACTGCCAACCGCCGTGGCGGCCTCACCGCTGGCGTTGCTGAAGTAACCCACCGCCACGGCTTCTTCGCCGCTGGCTTCGGACAGCACGCCGCTGGCGGTGCTGCCGGCGCCGCTGGCCACCGAGGCCGCACCGAAGGCCGCACTCTGCTCGCCGCTGGCTTCACTCTCGGCACCATGAGCAGTGGCGTATTCGCCGGTCGCCTGCGCGTTGGCACCGATGGCGCTGGCATTGGCTGCAGTGGCCAGCGCATTGAAGCCGATGGCCTGTGCGTTGCCGGCCAGTGCATTGGCGCCACTGCCGAGGGCGGTTGCGCCGTTGCCGATTGCATTGGCCGATTCACCCGCGGCCAGCGCGTTGTCACCTTCCACGTAGGCACCGGCGTCGCTGTCGGCACTGCCGCTGGCCTGGAAGTACTTGCCGGTGGTCGCGGCACTGGCTGCAACCGCGTCGAGCTGCGACTTGTTCACCGCATCGGTGGCCTGGGTACCGGCCGCCACACTCGTGATCTGCCGCTCGTTGCCCGCGCTGCCCACTGACACGCTGCGGTCGCGGCTGGCCACCGAACCGGCACCCAGTGCAACCGCGTTGTTACCACTGGCCGTGCTGCCCGCGCCCAGGGCGATCGCACTTTCACCGCCGGCCACCGTGTTGGTGCCGATGGCGATGCTGTTGATGCTGTTGCCCAGCGCCTGGAAGCCCAGCGCAACACTGTTGTCGCCGTAGCTGAAGGCGCCGCGGCCGACGGCGGTGGAACTGGTGCCGTTGGCCCAGCTGTTGTAGCCGATGGAGGTGGCGCCGTTGGCGCTGGCCCATGCCGCCGGACCAAACGCGGAGGCATTGCGGCCGGTGGCCCACGCGCCGGCACCGAAGGCGGTGGCGCCTTCCTCGCTGGCAGTGCTGTAGCCACCCACGGCGGTGCTGTCGTCGGACTTGGCGAAGGCACTGTCACCGATGGCGACGGCATAGCTGCCGGTAGCGCGCGACTTGCCGCCCGCCGCGAAGCTGTTGTCGCCGGTGGCCTGTGCCGCATTGCCGAAGGCGCTGCTGCTGGTACCGGTGGCCTGCGCAGCATTGCCGACGGCGGTGGAACCGGCCGAAGCGGTTGTGCCGATCTGCACCGGGTTGCCTTGGTCATCCAGCAGCGGCTGGTTGTATTCGTCGTAGGCCTGGCCGAGGCCACCCACAGCTACCGCACCATCGCCATCGGCGAAGGTATTGCGACCCAGTGCCACGCTGTCGGCGCCGATTGCAGCCGCGCCTGCACCCTGTGCCAACGCACCGGCACCGATGGCGTTGCTGGCCGAACCCGCCGCCACCGCACCCTCGCCTTCTGCGTAGGCACCGGCATCGCTGCCGCTTTCCGGCTGCGCCTGGAAGAAGCGCGCGGTGGTGTCGGCGGTGCTGGCCACGGCGTCCAGCTGGGCCTTGTTCACTGCGTCGGTGGCTTCGCTGCCAGCAGCCACGCTGGTGATCTGTCGCTCGTTGCCGGCACTGCCCACGGCCACGCTGTTGGCGCGCACCGCTTCGGAATTGGCGCCCAGTGCAACGCTGTTGGCACCACGCGCAGTAGCGTAGTAGCCGACGGCGGTGCTCTGCGTGCCACTGGCCCAGGTCTGTGCGCCCAGCGCACTGGCGTTCTCGCCCGGTGCATAGGCGAAGTAGCCCACTGCGACCGACTCGGCACCGGAGGCCTCGGTCAGGCTGCCATTGGCCACGGCCTGGTCGCCGCTGGCGATGGCACCGGCACCGACGGCGGTGGCCGCTTCGCCACTGGCCTGGGTCTGCACGAAGAAGCCCAGGCCCGGGATCAGGTCGGCCGGGCCACCGATGGCCACGCTGCTGGTGCCGGTAGCGTTGCTCTGCGTACCGACGGCGGTGGAATAGTCGCCGATGGCATTGGAGACAGCACCGAATGCCGACGACTGCGCACCCGCCGCATAGGCTCCCACGCCATACGCCGACGCTGCGAAACCACCGGCATCGGCGCTGGCGCCGACGGCGGTACCACCGACCCCGGCACTGGTGGCGCCGGTCTCTACCGGCACGCCACCACTGGTGATCAGCGGATTGCCATCGGCATCCACCGCAGCACCGCCGACGGCGACGCTACCCGGGCCGACTGCCTGCGCGTTGTTGCCGAAGGCCGCGCTGTTCTGACCAGATGCAAGCGCGTTGTTGCCGACCGCAGTGGCGTTCTGCGCGACGGCGGTCGCACCTGCACCGACGGCGGTCGTGCCGTTGCCGATCGCATTGGCGGCTTCGCCAGCGGCGAGCGCGTCATCTCCCTCGGCCAACGCACCGGCATCGCTGCTGCTGCTGCCGGTGGCCTGGAATCGCTTGGCGGTGGTATCGGCTACCGCTGCCACGTCCTTCAACTGAGCGACGTTGACCGCATCGGTATCTTCGGTACCGGCGGCAACGCTGGTGATCTGCCGGGTCAGGCCGTAGTCGACCGCACCCACCGACACGGTATCGACGCGGTCGGCCAGCGAGCCGGCGCCCAGCGCCACGCTGCCGGTAGCCACGGCCGCCGAATTGGAACCCAGCGCGGTGCTGTATTCGCCCACCGCCGTGCTGAACGCACCGACGGCAATGGAGGCTTCGTTGGCGGCGGTCGCACCACGGCCCAGCGAGGTGCTGCCGGGGCCCATCGCCACGGCACCCGCGCCGACCGCGGTAGCGCCATCGGCGCTGGCTTCGGACAGTGCACCCAACGCGGTGGCTGCACCGTTCTCGCTGGCGGCCACGGCACTTGCACCTACCGCCGTATCGCCAAGGCCGAAGGCGGCCGCACTCTGCCCGACCACCACGCTGGCATCACCGAAGGCGAGCGCGTTCTGGCCGAAAGCACTGGCACCAAGTCCTGCGGCAATCGCCTGGGTGCCGACCGCGGTGGTGGCGTTGGCCAGCGACTGGCTGCCACTACCGACCGCGATGGCGCCCTGGCCTTCGATCTTTGCCGCGTCGCTGTCATCGCCAGCGCCATCGGCCTTGAAATAGCGGCTGCCCTCGGCCGCCGCCTGCGCAAGCGCGGCCTGCGTGGCGCGCGCCTGTGCATCCAGCTGTGCCTTGTTCACCGCATCGGTGGCGGCGGTACCGGCGGCGACATTGGTCACCTGCCGTTCCTTGCCGGCATCACCGACAGAAACGGTGTTGGCGCGCGTTGCCTTGGAACCGGCACCCAGCGCCACGCTGTTGGCGCCGGTGGCGCTGGTACCCGCGCCAATCGCCACCGCGTTGCTGCCCTTGGCGCTGGCACTGCCATCGACCACGCACTTGTCCAGCACCTTGCTGTTGAGCACCACGCAGTTCGCGCTGCCCCCAATCTCAACCGACTGCGCCGCAGCGATGCCGGTCATGCCCAGTCCCATTGCCAAGGCCAACGCTGCGGCCAGTCGTGCCGGCGCGGCATCCGTCGCACTGCGGCGCTGGTCGACGACCCCGCCTGATGAGCCGGAAGAGGCCAGTTCCGAGGCCACCACCAACTGACCCAATGCTTTGTTCCAGACCTTGCGATAAATCCGATTCATCGGTACGGCTCCTGATTGGACTGGTTTTGGGCAAAGCAACGCCACCGCCGAACCTTCGTGGTTCAACGTCCCCTGGGGGCGTTATTCGCGTGATTTACTGCGGGGTATTGCCGAACGGCGCGCAGGGACAGAAAACCGAGCGCATGCGCCGTGCGGTTACTGCGGGATGAACAGATTTGAAACGGGGGTCAAGTGTTAACGTCATCTTTGCGAATCGTCAAGACTTTGACGCAGCAAAAGCCATTGCCGTGAAGCAGTTCACTGTTTCACTTGTTTATTTACGTATTTTGTTAGGTATACGTGAGGGAATCTTCACATATGAAAACGTATGTAACTGATGGCCAGCACAGGAGTTTCCGTATTCAAAAAGAAAAACCCGCCGGTTTCCCGGCGGGTTTCCATACGCGATGGCATCGTCAGCTGCGCAACACGTGTGCGATCAGCCGCACCACACCCGTGCGTTGCGGAACATGCGCATCCACGGTGAATCACCCTGCCAATCGGACGGGGCCCAGCTCAGGTTGAGCGCGCGCGGGGTGCGCTCCGGGTGCGGCATCATGATGGTCACCCGGCCGTCGGTGCTGGTCAGGCCGGTGATGCCGTCGGGCGAACCGTTCGGGTTCAGCGGGTACTGGCTGGCGACGTTGCCGTTGCCATCGATGTAGCGCAGTGCGACACGGGCTGTGGCCTGGTCGACGGCGTTGTCGAACACCGCCTGGCCTTCGCCATGTGCCACCGCCACCGGCAGGCGCGACCCGGCCATGCCACGCAGCAGGATCGACGGCGACTCCACCACTTCCAGCAGCGCGGTGCGGGCTTCGAACTGCTCGCTGGCGTTGCGGCGGAACTGCGGCCAGTGTTCGGCACCGGGGATGATGTCCTTCAGCTGGCTCATCATCTGGCAGCCGTTGCATACGCCCAGGGCGAAGCTGTCCTCGCGCGCGAAGAACGCGGCGAAGGCATCGCGCAGCGCAGTACGTTCCAGGATCGAGGTCGCCCAGCCGCGGCCGGCACCGAGCACGTCGCCGTAGCTGAAGCCGCCGCAGGCGACCAGGCCGGTGAAGTCCTGCAGCGCCACGCGGCCTTCGATGAGGTCGCTCATGTGCACGTCGAATGCGCGGAAGCCGGCACGTTCGAAGGCGTTGGCCATCTCGATCTGGCCGTTGACGCCCTGTTCGCGCAGGATCGCAACGCGCGGACGCGCCCCGGTCTGCACGAACGGTGCGGCGACATCCTCATTGGGATCGAAGCTCAACTTCGGCTTCAGGCCCGGCGCGGTGAAGGCGCGGGCGATCTCGCGCTCGGCATCGGCGTTGGCCGGATTGTCGCGGCGCTTCTGCATGGCGTGGGTGACCGACCACCAGGCGTCGAACAACGCTTCCCAGCGCCATTCGGCCAGCGACTCACCACCCAGCGACACCCGCACCACCGGCGCGGTGGTCGGCTTGGCGATGCGCTGCGCGCATTCGGTCAGCGCGTGGCGCTCGACCAGGTCGGCGAACGCAGCGCGGTCTTCGCGGGCGATCTGCACAACGGCGCCAAGCTCTTCATTGAACAGGCTGCGGAACGGATCATCGCCCCAGGCGTCGAGGGTGATGTCCAGGCCCAGGCGCGAGGTGAAGGCCATTTCGCACAACGCGGCGAACGCGCCACCGTCGCTGCGGTCGTGGTACGCGCGCAGCAGGCCGGACTGGCGTGCATCGCGGATCAGCTCGAAGAAGCCACGCAGGCGCTGCGGATCGTCCAAGTCCGGGGCGGCACCGGCGAAGGCCGGCAGGTCGCCGTGGTCGGCGTGCACCTGGGCCAGGATCGAACCGCCCAGGCGCTGCTTGCCGGCACCGAGGCCGATCAACCACAGCTCACTGTCGATATCGCGGTCCAGCAGCGGGGTCAGCTGCTGGCGTGCATCGGCCACCGGCGCGAACGCGGTGATCACCAGCGATACCGGCGACACGCTCTTGTGCGCCGCGCCCTGGTCGTGCCACTGCGCCTGCATCGACAGCGAGTCCTTGCCCACCGGGATGCTGATGTCCAGCTGCGGGCACAGTTCCATGCCCACCGCCTTCACCGCGTCGTACAGCAGCGCGTCTTCGCCCGGGTGGCCGGCAGCGGCCATCCAGTTCGCCGACAACTTGATTTCATCGAGCGCGTCGACCGGGGCTGCGCACAGGTTGGTCAATGCTTCGCCAACGGCCATGCGGGCCGAAGCGGCAGCGTCCAGCAGCGCCAGCGGCGTGCGTTCACCCAGTGCCATCGCCTCGCCGGCCACGCCGTCGAAATCGGCCAGGGTGATCGCCACGTCGGCCACCGGCAGCTGCCACGGGCCAACCATCTGCTCGCGCGCGGTCAGGCCGCCCACGCTACGATCGCCGATGGTGACCAGGAAGTTCTTGGAGGCCACCGTCGGGTGCGCGAGCACGCGCAGACCGGCTTCCTGCAGATCCAGGCCACCGGTCTTCAGCGCCGGCCAGCGTGGTGCCGGCGGGTGCGCGGTATCACGGTGCATCTTCGGCGGCTTGCCGAACAGCACGTCCATCGGCAAATCGATGGGTGCATCGGCCGGGATGTTGCCCGGCACGGCACCATAGGCCACCACCAGGTGTTCGGCTGCGGTGGCGACACCGACCGCAGCGAACGGGCAGCGCTCGCGCGCGCACAGCGCGGCGAATTCAGCCAGGCGCTCCTGCGCCACACCGAGTACGTAGCGCTCCTGCGACTCATTGCACCACAGCTGCATCGGCGACAGCGACGGATCGTCGGTGGGCACCTTGCCCAGGTCGATGATGCCGCCCACGCCGGAATCGTGCAGCAGTTCGGGAATGGCGTTGGACAGGCCACCTGCACCGACGTCATGGAAGAACTTGATCGGGTTGTTGGCACCCATCGCCACGCAGCGGTCGATGACCTCCTGGCAGCGACGCTCCATCTCCGGGTTGTCGCGCTGCACGCTGGCGAAGTCCAGGTCCTCGGCGCTTTCACCGGAGGCGACCGAACTGGCGGCACCGCCACCGAGGCCGATCAGCATCGCCGGGCCGCCGAGCACGATCACGGCATCGCCGTCCTGCAGCAGGATCTTGTCGACCTGCACGCGATCAATGGCGCCGAGGCCACCGGCCAGCATGATCGGCTTGTCGTAGGCGCGCACCAGGTCGGCGCCTTCCGGCAGTTCGAAACTGCGGAAGTAGCCGAGCAGTGCCGGGCGGCCGAACTCGTTGTTGAACGCAGCGCCGCCGAGCGGGCCGTCGGTCATGATCTCCAGCGCCGGCGCCATGCGCGGGTTCAGCGCGCGCGGCGCTTCCCACGGCTGCGGCAGCTCGGGAATGCGCAGGTGCGAGACCGAGAAACCGCTCAGGCCGGCCTTCGGCTTGCCGCCGCGACCGGTCGCGCCTTCATCGCGGATTTCGCCACCCGCGCCGGTCGACGCGCCCGGGAACGGGGCGATTGCGGTCGGGTGGTTATGCGTTTCCACCTTGATCTGGAACGCGCTGGGCACCTGCGGTTCGCGGCGGTACTCGCCGCTGGCCGGGTCCGGGCGATAGCGCGAGGCCGGATGGCCTTCGATCACCGCCGCGTTGTCGCTGTACGCACTGAGCGTGTGCTGCGGGGTCTGCTGGTGGGTGTTCTTGATCATCCGGAACAGCGAGCGGTCCTGCTCCTGGCCGTCGATGGTCCAGCTGGCATTGAAGATCTTGTGCCGGCAGTGCTCGGAATTGGCCTGCGCGAACATCATCAGTTCCACGTCCGACGGCGACCGGCCCAGCGCGGTGAAGCGCTCGCGCAGGTAGTCGATCTCGTCCTGCGCCATGGCCAGGCCGAGGCGCTGGTTGGCGGCCTCCAGCTGGTCCACCGGCACGCGCTCCAGTTCGCCACGGGCCGGGGTCGAGAACAGGGACTGGCCCTGATCGACGCGCTCCAGCACCGACTGCGTCATCGGGTCGTGCAGCACCTTGACCAGCGCCTGCTGGGCGGCAGCGTCTGTCGGCCAGCCCTGCACGTCGACGCGCAGGCCACGCTCGACCCGGCTCACCGGCTGGCCAGCACCGCGGACCAGTTCGCTGGCCTTGCTCGACCACGGCGACAGCGTGCCCAGGCGCGGCACCACGATGCGGCTGACCGCACCGTCAGCGACCGCCTCGGACTGCGGGCGGGCTTCCAGGATGCGGCACAGGGTATCGACGTCGGGGGCGGCAGTGCCCTCGGCCTGCACGAAGTAGACGTGCCAGGCACCGCTGATGCGCAGGGAGGGGGCGATGGACTGCAGGCGGGATTCAAGACGTTCGCGGCGGAACGGCGACAGGGCGGGCGCGCCCTCGAGGACCATCATGTCCGGGGAACCGTAGTTGGGAAACGGGCCCGACATTGTACCGGAAGCGGGGATAGGCTTCGGCCGGGCGGCGCCCGGCACCCGCCGAAGCCAAGGCAACGGCCAAAGCAAAAGCCGGGTTCCCGTGGGATGGCGGGGTGGGTCCGGTTGCGGGGGACGCCGTGAATCCGTCCATGGAGGCTCGGTCGCCGCATCCATGCGGCTCACGCCCCCGCAACCGGACCCACCCCGCCTTCGACAGATTTCCGCGATCTGCGGTAGATCCACGCCATGCGTGGATGCTCCCCGGTAGTGCCGGCTTCTTGCCGGCAACCAGGAAATTCCAGAAATCAGGCATTGAAGAGCGCAGCGACCGGCTTTTGCTTTTTGTTTTTTTGCTCTGTCTTTCGTGGCTGGCGCCACAGGAACCTGTCGGGGGCCGGGCGGGTGGGTTGCGCAGGGGCGTAAGCGCCATGGATGGCGCGCCCGAGCCTACAGGGACGTATTCACGGCGTCCCCTGCGCTCGTGGCTGGCGCCACAGGAACCTGTCGGGGGCCGGGCGGGTGGGTTGCGCAGGGGCGTAAGCGCCATGGATGGCGCGCCCGAGCCTACAGGGACGTATTCACGGCGTCCCCTGCGC
>NZ_JBFTQU010000017.1:0-59742 GCF_056399165.1 Stenotrophomonas sp. 01N47 | reverse complement strand
GAAACTGTCAGGGGCCGGGCGGATGGGCTGGGCAGGGGTGTCCGCGGCATGGATGCCGCGGCCAAGCCCCCAGGGATGGGTTCACGGCGTCCCCTGCCCAGCCCATCCGCCCGGCCACCCCCATGACCCGCATTCCGCGACCAACCCACGAGGGGCTGCGCCGTTGGCTGGAAACTCACGCCACCGCGCGAAGAATCAACGCCAAGATCGCCGGCACCGCCTGGATCATGAAAATGCGCCGGCTCACGCTGTAGGCGCCATAGCACCCCGCCACCACCACGCACACCAGCGAGAACGTCACCAGCACCGGCTGCGCCAGCATCAGCCCCACCACGATGCCCGCCGCCAGGAAGCCGTTGTACAGGCCCTGGTTGGCCGCCAGCACGCGCGTGGTCTCCGCCTTCTCCGGTGAATTGCGGAACGTCTTCAGGCCCAGCGGACGGGTCCACAGGAACATCTCCAGCACCAGGAAATAAACGTGCAGCAGGGCGACCAGCAGGGTCAGGGCGAGCGCGATCCAGTACATGGGCAGTTCCTTGGACAAGGATGGAGAATGGGGTCAGATCCCTTTCCCTGCGGGAAAGGGATCTGACCCCGGAAAATCAACGGTCGCGTGGCAGCTTCTTCTCTTCGCGCAGCACGCCGAACGCCGCCAGGGTCATCAACCCGGCGACGGCTACACCACCGATGAACACCACGTGCGAACCGAACAACGACAGCCCCTTGTGCAGCCAGGCGAAGGTCAGGTCGGCGCCGCGGTATACCACCGTGTCGATCGCTGCGCCGGCCTTGTAGCGCCACTGCCGGTCCACGCGGGTGTAGATGGTTTCGCGGGCCGGCTTGGCCAGGGCGAACTCGCTGGCGCGGGTCATCACCTGCACCACCGCCACCATCAGCGGCATCGGCGATGCGGCCAGCACCGAGAAGCCGATCAGGATCGCAAAACCGGGAATCAGCAACGCCGGGGCGATGCCGTGGCGCGACAGCAACCAGCGGGTCAGCCCGAGCTGCATCAACAGCGCCAGCGCGTTCACCACCAGGTCGATGCGCGAGAAGAAGGCTGTGGCAGCGCCTGCATCGTTGAACGAGGCACGTACGATGCTGGCCTGCTGGTTGTACAGCAAGGTGCCGACACCCACGCCGAACACCACCATGATCGCCAGCCAGCCCAGCAGGGGCTCGCGCACGATCAGCTTCAGGCCATCGAGCACGCTGCCACCCATCGGCTGCTCGCCCGACACCAGCTGCTGCTCACGCTCGCGCAGCACCGCCCAGTGCCGCAGGCGCCAGATGCACAACAGGCACACGACCAGGAAGCCGGCCGAAACCAGCATCAGGTTGGCGATGCCCACCCGCTGCACCAGCGCACTGGTGATGATCGGGCCGAGGAAGGCGCCAACAGTGCCGGCCGCACCGATGTAGCCGTAGTAGGCCCGCGCCTGCGCATTGGAGAACACATCCGCCATGAAGCTCCAGAACACCGCGACCGCAAACAGGTTGAACACGGTGATCCAGAAGAAGAACGCCATGCCCCGCCCGGGTACGCCGCTGTCGAACAACGCGTAGAAGCCCAGCAGGGTGGCGATGAAGAAGCCGTACACCGCCGGCAGGAACACCCGCCGCGGGAAGCGGCTGACCAGCCAGCCATAGACCGGCTGCAGCACCAGCATGATCACGAACACGCAGGAGAACAGGAACTGCAGGACGAAGTCCTTCAGGGCGATGCCATGGCTGGCGAACCAGGCGATCAACGCCGCCGGGAACACCGTCTCCAGGTCGGCCGAAGCGGCCATCGCCTCGCGTACCGGCCGCAACACGTAGTAGCCGCTGAGCAGGCAGAAGAAGTACAGGAACGACCACCACAGCGCCGGCGACTCGCGCAGCGCGGCCAGCAGGCCCTTCAGTGCCCCGCTCTCCCGCGCCGCGCTCACGCGGCTCCCCTCGCCCGCAAACGGCGGTTGGACAGCGGCATGGCAGGCTCCGGGGGCAGTGAAGCGCGTACGTTATCCAATGCACTGCAACATCGCCAGCGCAGGCGGCGCCGATGGCTGCAACGCAGTGTCACGGACCGGCCCGGCAGACACCTTGTGATACACGCTTTTCTGGCGTCAAAAATCCAACTTTTTCAACGAGATGCGCATTCATCTTCGCTTTGTTTGTGCACAGGCGAAAAGCGGCGCTAGAATCATCCCCAGCAGTCGCGCACGGGTTCCAACCGATGAAAAAGAACAGCCTGCGTCGTCCGATCCGTTCGGCGGCCACCGGTTTGCTGGGCATGTTGATGCCCCTTGCCTTGTCCACCACCGCGCAGACCCCGCCGGCGTTGCCGCCGATGCCGACCAACATCGAAACCGCCGCCGGTGGCGCCGTCGCCCACACCCAGCCTGCGGCCTACCGAACCGGGCTGGTGCCGCAGGTGCAGTTGCCCGCTGCCGGTTTCAACGTCGCCAACATCGAGTCGATGGCGCAGCAGCTCACCTATGGCGAGCGCGTGCCGGGCATGGCAGTGGCCATCGTGCAGGGCGGCCGCGTGCTCAGCGCGCGCGGCTACGGTGTCACCGACGTCAACAACCCGTTGCCGGTCGATGCCCACACCGTGTTTCGCCTGGCGTCGCTGTCCAAGGCCTTCGCCGGCACCATGGCCGGCCTGCTGGTCAACGATGGCACCCTGCGCTGGGACAGCAAGGTCACCGACTATGTGCCGGGCTTCCGCCTGAACTCGCCGGAGGCCACCGACCGCCTGACCGTGGCCGATGTACTCAGCCACCGCGTCGGTCTGCCGTACAACGCCTACGACCGCGACATCGAAGGCAACGCCGAGTACTACGCGCTGACCCAGAAATTGGCCAACACCGGCCTGAAGTGCCTGCCGGGCGACTGCTACGCCTACCAGAACGTGGCCTTCAGCCTGATCGGCGACGTCGTGTATGCCGCCTCCGGCAGCTTCTACGAGCAGTCGGTCGAACGCCGCATCTTCAAGCCGCTGGGCATGAACGATGCCAGCCTCGGTCTGGCCGGTATCCAGGCCAGCTCGCGCTGGGCGCGCCCTCACGTGCGCAGCCGCAACGGCTGGGTGTCGCTGACGCCGAAGCCGACCTATTACCGCGTGGCCCCGGCTGCAGGCGTCAACGCCAGTGCCAGTGACATGGCGCAGTGGTTGCTGGCCCATACCGGCCACCGTCCGGACGTGCTGCCGGCGCCGCTGCTGGCCACGCTGCACTCCAGCCTGATCAACACACCGGGCGAGATGCGTTCGGGCTGGCGCCGCGAACGCCTGCACTCGGCCGGCTACGCGCTGGGCTGGCGCACCTTCGACTACGCCGGTCACGATGTCGTGTTCCATGCCGGCGCGGTGCAGGGCTACCGTGGCCTTGTTGCACTGGTGCCTGAGCGCGACCTCGGCATCGCCATCATGTGGAACGGCGAAAGCGGCCTGCCCAGCGGCCTGCTGCCGACCGTGCTCGACGCAGCCCTCGGCCTGCCGTCGCAGCGTTGGCTGGACGTGGACACCGACTTCGGCAGCGACAACCTGATGGCCGAGGGCGCCGCCCCGGCGCAGCAGGACAAGCGCAAGGGCAAGGGTGCCTCGGGCAACCGCGCGGTGGCCTCGCCGCGCTGAGCTGGCGAGCTCGACGTGAGCGGAAGGGCGGCCCTGGGGTCGCCCTTTTCGTATGCGCCTGCGCGTCCTCCACGTGGCGCCACGCCCTGACCGATCGTGCCGGAGGCTAGTGGGCGAAGTAGTGCATTCCCCCATCCACCGGAATCACCGCCCCGGTGATGTACCCCGCCAACGGCGACGCCAGGAAGGCAACCAGGTGCGCCACCTCCTCCGGTTCGCCGAAACGCCCCATCGGGATGTTGCGGGCGATGAACTCACGTCGGCTCTCTTCGGTGGGATGCAGCCGATCCCGGATCTGCGCGCTGTTGATCCGCCCCGGCGCGATCGAATTGACGGTGATGCCCTCGCCCGCTACGTCGCAGGATAATCCCTTGCTCCACAGATGCAGCGCCGCCTTCGCCGGGCTCGCGGCATTCACCGCACGCGGCTCCATCGACCCGCTGAGGTTGATCACACGCCCCCAGCCATTGGCCCGCATCGACGGCAGCAACGCCTGCGTCAGCCGTCGTGCCGCCGAGAAGTTCAGTGCCATCGCCTCGTCCCACACCTCGTCTGCTGCGGCCACCCCGGCCAACCGTGCGCCACCAGCCGCGTTGACCAGGATGTCCACGTGCTGCAGCGCCTGCAGCGAAGCGCTGGCGATGCGCTGCACATCGTCGGCGTCGGTCAGATCGCCCATCAACACGACGGGTACCGGTCCACCCGCCGCCTCGATTGCGGCCGCCACCGATTTCAACGGCGCCTGCCGCCGCGCGGTGATCGCCACGCGCACACCCTGCGTCGCCAGTAACCGCGCAACACCTGCGCCGATGCCACTGCCTGCGCCGGTGACCAGCGCGGTACGTCCTTCAAGATCCAGTTTCATGTGTTGCCCTGCCAGGTTCTGCCGGCCCATCTGGCCGTGCGGACATGCTCTTTGAACACCCTCGATTGATAAACTCCGGCGAGGTTTCAACATTCAGAACCCGGGGTGTCAGATGAACCTGTTGGAGAGCATGCAGGTCTATGTGCTGGCCGTGGAAAAGGGCAGCCTCAGTGCCGCGGCATCGGCGCTGGACATCTCCGCAACGATGGCCGGCAAGCACTTGCGCGCCCTGGAGGGACGGCTGGGCATGCAGCTGTTGAGCCGCACGACCCGTCGGCAGCACATGACCGCTTTCGGTGAGGCCTACTACGGTCGCTGCAAAGAGATCCTGCGTCTGGTGGAGGAAACCGATGCGCAGGCACAGCATCACCATCTGGCACCGGCGGGCAAGCTGCGGATCAGTGCACCGGTGATCTTCGGCACGCATGCGCTGGTGCCGGCACTGTCGACCTACATGGACCGCTACCCCGAGGTCAGTGTCGAACTGGTCCTGACCGATCGCGTGGTCGAACTGGCCGATGAAGGATTCGAGGCCGCCATCCGCATCGGCACGCTGGCCGACGCCACGCATCTCGTAGCGCGTCCGCTCAGCGCCTACCGGCTGACCCTGTGTGCATCACCGGCCTATCTCACACGGCATGGCACGCCGCACAACGCGCAGGAGCTGCAGCAGCATCAATGCCTGTCGCTGGATCCGGCTGCGCTGTCGCACTGGCTGGGCAACGAAGCGGCATTGCCAGCGCCGCCTTCGGGACGGTTGCAGATCAACAACGGCGAAGCGTTGCGACTGGCCGCGCTGCAAGGCCAGGGCATCATCCTGCAGTCGAGCCTGCTGCTGGCAGCAGACATCGATGCGGGTAGCCTGGTCCCGTTGCTGCCGGAACATGGCCGGCACGGTCGGCCCATGCACGTGGTCTATGCGCACGACCGCTATCACTCGACCCGGCTGCGCAGCTTCGTGGATTTCCTGGTCGAGCGGTTTCCCTGTGAAGCAGCTGACCATCGCAGCTGGCCAGGCGCAGACGGCCCATAAAAAAACCCCCTCCCCGCTGGGCAGTCGGGGAAGGGGTCTCAGGGTGCGGCTATCGGGAAGTACTTAGATCAGCGGTGCCGGAGTTGCCGGAAGGGCCACCGGAGCGGCCTTCTTCTTGCGGGCGGCCGGCTTGCGCTTGGCAACCTTCTTGGCAGCCTTCTTCGGGGCAGCCTTCTTGGTCGCCTTCTTCGCAGTCTTCTTCACTGCCTTCTTGGCGGTCTTCTTTGTCGCCTTCTTCACTGCCTTCTTGGCGACCTTCTTGGCCGGCTTGCGGGCAGTGGTCTTCTTGGCGGCTTTCTTGGCAGTCTTCTTGGTGGCCTTCTTGGCTACCTTCTTGACGGCCTTCTTCGCGGTCTTCTTGACGGCCTTCTTGGCAGCGGACTTCTTGGCTACCTTCTTGGCCGCCTTCTTCACTGTCTTCTTCGCCGTGGCCTTCTTGGCGACCTTCTTGGCAGCCTTCTTCACTGCCTTCTTGGCGGTCGCCTTCTTCGCGACCTTCTTCACTGCCTTCTTGGCAGCGGCCTTCTTGGCGACTTTCTTCACCGCTTTCTTGGCGGCGGGCTTTTTCTTCGCAGCTTTCTTGGTTGCCATGGTGATGGCTCCTCGTCAGTGATAGGGAGTTGAAACGCCCAGGTGGATCAAACCCGCCCATGCTGCGTGCGGGGACCGCCGGCGCGTCGGGCGCGCCGTTACGGATGCGGTGATGCCCGCCACGATCGGCGGAGCAGGCATCGGAACAGGGGTCGCCTTGCATTTCTCCGGGGGAAGCGGAGCCATGTCCACCGTCTTGAGGATCGCGGTGGTCTTCGAGGGGCTGCTTCGCATCGGACGATTGATTCTGCGCACTCGGTTTGGCAGGCAAGGTCTGCTGAGGCGAAACCTAATCACGGTTTTTTTTACTGTCAACAACCCCCGCGAAAAATTTTCACATCCGCCGCGTCCCGGAAGCCCTTCCCGCGCCTGCCGATGTTCCTCCGCGAGCGCCGGCAAACACTGCATCGCGCATCGTCGCTGCCATCAACTGCGCACGAACAGCGAAGAAAAAACACTTGAAATAAGCACTCTGCGTCATGTAGGGGCCTGAAGCGGAACGCTACGCGGCGGCGCAGCCATGCATGGCAACGCACGCGCCAACGCCACCACAACGGACCTGCAACAAGGCCAAAAACTTTTCACATCCGGGCGCGCCGCCGCGGGGGTGGAAACGCGGATTTGCGCAAAACTGCGCACGCCTTTTGGCCGCGCTCAACACCGACTGATGCCATGGCGATGACATGCGGCGAACCGGCCGGCATAAGTTCGAAGCCTCCCCCAAAACGAAAACGGCCACCCGAGGGTGGCCGTTTTCGTTTTGGGGAAACGACGACTCAGTGCTCTTCGTCTTCCAGGCCTTCGGCGTACGCGTCCGGGTCCAGCAGCTCGTTGAGCTCGTCGCTGTTGGACACTTCGACGACGAACATCCAGCCATCGCCGTAGGCGTCTTCGTTGATGGTTTCCGGCTTGTCGGCCAGTGCCGAGTTGACCTCGACGATGGTGCCGCTGATCGGGCTGTAGACGTCGGAGGCGGCCTTCACCGACTCGACGACCGCGATCTGCTCGTTGGCCTTGGCGGTCGCGCCGACTTCGGGCAGCTCGACGTAGACCAGGTCACCCAGCAGGCCCTGGGCGTGGTCGGAAATACCGACGGTCACGCGGCCATTGCCTTCGACACGGGCCCACTCATGGGACTTGAGGAACTTGAGGTCGCCGGGGATCTCGCTCATGGGACTGCTCCAGAGATATGCAGGGGGTGGAAAAAACGGGGCTAGTGTAACCAACCGGCCGCCACTGCTGGCAGTGACGACCGGCATGATTGGATCAGGCGTCGCCAAGCACGCCGGGCTGGGCCTGGCCTTCGCGCACGAACGGGAACTTGACCACCCGCACCGGCACCTGACGTCCGCGGATGTCGACGGTGACCTGACCGAGTTCACCGGCCGGCACGCGCGCGAATGCGATGCCCTTGGCCAGGGTCGGCGAGAAGGTGCCGGACAGGATCTCGCCCTGGCCGCCGGCAGTGGTGACCGCCTGGCCATGGCGCAGCACGCCCTTCTCATCCATCACCAGGCCGATCATCTGACGCGCGTTGCCAGCCGCCTTCTGCGCCTCCAGCACGTCGCGGCCGATGAAGTCGCGACCTTCGTCCAGCGACACCGTCCAGGCCAGCGCCGCTTCGTAGGGGCTGATCGCTTCGTCCATGTCCTGGCCGTACAGATTCATGCCGGCTTCCAGGCGCAAGGTATCGCGCGCGCCGAGACCGGCCGGCTTCACGCCGGCAGCAAGCAGGCGGTTCCAGAACGCGACCACGGCATCCTGCGGCAGCAGGATCTCGAAACCGTCTTCGCCGGTGTAGCCGGTGCGGGCGACGAACAGTTCAACGCCGTCGTCGGACTGCACCTGCAGCGCGGCGAAACGGCCGAGCTTGCCAAGCGACTCACGGTCGGCTTCGCGGGCCAGGCCGATGACGATGTCGCGCGCCTGCGGCCCCTGCACGGCGAGGATCGCCAGGTCCGGACGCTGCTCGACCGAGACGTTGAACGGCGCAGCCTGCTCGCGCAGCCACGCCAGATCCTTCTCGCGGGTGGAGGCGTTGACCACCATGCGGAAGAAGTCCTCGCCCAGGTAATAGACGATCAGGTCGTCGATGACGCCGCCCTGCGGATTCAGCATGCACGAGTACAACGCCTTGCCGGTGGCCTTGAGCTTGTCGACCGAGTTGGCCAGCAGACGGCGCAGGAACGGCTTGACCTGGTCGCCGCGCAGGTCGACCACGGTCATGTGGCTGACGTCGAACACGCCCGACTCACGACGCACCAGGTGGTGCTCGTCCAGCTGCGAGCCGTAGTGGATGGGCATGTCCCAACCCCCGAAATCGACCATCTTGGCGCCAAGGGCGCGGTGGGTATCGTTGAGCAGCGTCTTCTGGGTCATGACCGGGTCCGGCAGCAGAGGAAACAAGAACGCGCATTATCCCAGATCGGTCGGCCGCAGGTCGCGCCGCAGCGCAGCGGGGGGATGTTGGCCGGCCTGCGGCCGGCGGGCGCTTTCTACAAGCCAGGGCGCAAAGCGCAAAGCCGAAGCGTGTCGGCTCTGGGTTCTCTCGGCTTGGTCGGAGCAGCGTGGGCACGCGGGGGACGCCGTAAACCCATCCCTGGGGGCTTGGCCGCCGCATCCATGCGGCGGACACCCCCGCGCGCCCACGCTGCCCCTCCCTTCCGGAGTTCCCGGTGACGGGACGGAAGGCAAGAGCGGTTGTGGATGTCGATACATATATGGAGAGAAGGGTCGGAGCCCTTTCCTGCGGAAAGGGATCCGACCCCGGGCACACAGAGCGCAGCGACCGGCGTTTGCTTCCCGCTTTTGATTTCTTTTCCGTGGTCTGGACGCGCACGGAAACTGTCGGGGGTCGGGCGGGTTGGGTTCGCGGGGGTGTCCGCGGCATGGATGCCGCGGCCAAGCCCCCAGGGATGGGTTCACGGCGTCCCCCGCGAACCCAACCCGTCCGACCCAACAAACAGACCCCGACGCATCAAGCGGCCAATCCACGAGGGGCTGCGCCGTTGGCTGGAAACCCTAGGCGACCGCCTCGACCACCAGCGCACTGCCCTGCACCGCCACCACCCGCACCAGCGTGCCGGCCGGCAGCTCCGGCCCACTCACCTGCCACGACGCGTCGTCGATGCTGACCCTGCCCTGCCCGCCAACGATGGCCTGCTGCAAGGGCACCACCCGCCCGACCAGTTGTTCAGCGCGGCGGTTCAGCAGCGGCGCGTCACTCTGCCGCGCGCGCGGCTTGCCCCAGTGCCGGTAGCACTGGATCGACAGCACGCTCAGCACCACGAAAGCGACCACCTGCCACAGCACCGGGATATCGGCGAACACCGCTACCAGCGCGAACACCGCCGCCGCACCGATGCCGATCCACAGCATGAACGCGCCGGGCGCCAGCGCTTCGGCGGCGAACAGCAGCAAGGCCAACGCACCCCAGGCAACGACTTCCCAGCGCATGTCAGCCTCCGATCGGTGGCGGCCGCCTTGCCGGCGGCCGGGTTTCCTGGTTGGACAGGGCCTGCTTGGCCAGCTCGGCCACGCCGGCGATCGAACCAATCACTCCGCTGGCCTCCATCGGCATCAGCACCAGCTTCTGGTTCGGCGACGTGGCCAGTTCCTTGAACGCTTCCACATACTTCTGGGCGATGAAGTAGTTGATGGCCTGGACGTCGCCGTCGGCGATCGCCGCCGACACCACCTGGGTCGCCTTGGCTTCGGCTTCGGCCAGGCGCTCGCGCGCTTCGGCGTCGCGGAATGCGGCCTCGCGCCGCCCCTCCGCCTCCAGCACCGTAGCCTGCTTCTCGCCTTCGGCACGCAGGATCTCAGACTGCCGCGAACCTTCCGCCTCGAGGATCTGCGCGCGCTTCTCGCGCTCGGCCTTCATCTGCCGTGCCATCGCATCGAGCAGGTCGCGCGGCGGCTGGATGTCGCGGATCTCGATGCGGTTGACCTTCACGCCCCACGGGTTGGTCGCATGATCGACCACGCTGAGCAGCTTGGCGTTGATCACCTCGCGCTGGCTGAGCGATTCATCCAGGTCCATCGAGCCGATCACGGTACGGATGTTGGTCTGCACCAGGGCGATCATCGCCACTTCCAGCACCGATACCTCGTAGGCGGCCTTGGCCGCGTCCAGTACCTGGAAGAACACCACGCCATCGACGCGCACGGCGGCGTTGTCCTTGGTGATCACTTCCTGGCCGGGCACGTCCAGCACCTGCTCCATCATGTTCACCTTGCGCCCCACCCCGTAGACGATCGGGATCAGGAAATGCAGGCCGGGCGACATGGTGTGGGTGTAACGGCCGAACCGCTCGACGGTCCATTCATAGCCCTGTGGCACCATCCGCACTGCCTTGAACAGGATGACCACGGCCACGAAGGCCAGCACCGCGCTGAAGAACATGGTCGGGAACATCGCGCTTTCCTTATGGGAGACGTCCGGAGCCCAGCATAGCGCGTGGATGCAGGCGATGCGGGTACCGCACGTTCCAGCCGAAAGCAGCCGAGCATGGCCCGGCACCGCAGGATGAACCCGGTCAGATCCGGGTCGTGGCCAGGAAGCGCTCGCGGTCCTGCTGGGTCTGCCGGCGGATCTCGGCCAGCGCCTGGCTTTCGGTCGCCTCCAGCATCGCCTCGAACAGGCGCTGGAAGTGATGGCGCATCGCATTGCGTGCAGCGACGGGATCGCGCGCGCGCAGCCCCTCGAAGATCGCCATGTGCTCGTCGGCGCGGCTGGCACCATCGTCATGGCACACCCGGGCATAGACCTCGGTCACCCGCGGCAGCTCGCTGCGCATGCGCCAGATCTGCTGCACGAAATACTCGACCACCGGGTTGCCTGACAGGCGGGCGATGGCCAAGTGGAAGCGGCGGTCGTAGTCGCCGGCCTCTTCATCGGTAAGGTCACGCCGGCACAGCGCTTCAGCCAGTACCTGCAGCTCGGCGATGCCGGCCTCATCGATATTGCTTGCCGCCAGCGCTGCAGCTTCCGCCTCGAACACGGCACGCGCCGCGGTCAGGTCGAAGGCGCTGATATCGGGCAGCCCGCCGGCAGCCTGGGCCGGGCGCGGCTTCACATAGACGCCCGAACCGATACGGATCGCGATCCAGCCCTGCGCTTCCAGGGCGATTTCCGCCTCACGGATGGTGACCCGGCTGACGCCGAAGCGCTCGGCAAGTTCACGTTCGCCCGGCAGGCGCGAACCCGACGGATATTCGCCATCCTCGATCAGCTTGCGGAGCTTGGCGGCGATGGTCTGGTAGAGACGGTTGGCGGACATGCGGCTGACCCTTGGCGGTTCCCTCCGGGCCCGTCCCCGGCCACCGGGCACGGTGCGGGTCCGGTTGGAGCGACGGCGCGACCATTGGCCGCGCCGCCCTGTTCAGAACTTGTATCGTACACCGAAATACGCGCGCCGCCCGTAGCTCACCACCTCGCGGAAATTCCCGTAAAGCGGCTGGTACGCCACGCGTGGCTCGTCGGTCAGGTTCATCAGTTCCAGCGACAGCGACAGCTGCTTGTTCACCCGGTAACGCAGGCGCAGGTCGACGCTGGTGTTGTCATCGTAGTAGCGGTTCTGCTGCGCCGTGTTGCCGGTGAAGTCCTGGTAATAGTGCGAACGGAACTTGCCGATGGCCTGGATGTTGAAGCGGCCCACATCCCAGTAGAGGGAACCGGACAGCACATGCCGCGAGAAGCCGCTCAGGCCGGCCGGCGGAACGATGGCCGGAATGATCGATCCATCGGCGGCCAACTGCTCGCCCAACCGCGAATCCTGCGTCTGGTAGTCGGCGTCGGCATAGTTGTAGCTGACCTTGAAGCCGAGGCCATCGAACGGCTTGGGCAGGTACGAGAACCGGTGGGTGGCACTGAGCTCGATACCGGTCAGGGTGCTGTCTTCATCGGTGGTCACCTGCTGGCGCACCGGCACGGTCACCGTCTGTCCGTTGAGGGTGTAGGTCTCCGGCACCAGCGCGGTGGCGGTGCCACCGTTGAACTGCTTCCAGTACACCGCACCGGCCAGCAGCGTATCCGGGTTCGCATACCACTCAAGCGAGACATCGCCGTTCCAGGACATCAGCGGCTGTGCAGCCGGATTGCCGCTGGCACTGATGTCGTCCAGCGCGTCGGCCAGGCCGGTATAGGTGGCATCGCTGCTGACATTGATGGTTCGCCCGGCACCGAGTGCGGCGATGTCCGGGCGTGACATCGCCCGGTACGCGCCCACCCGCAGCAACAGGTCCGGCTTCAGCTCGAACGCGGCATTCAGGCTTGGCAGCAGCTTGTCGTTGCCCGCCTTGAACACCTGGGTGGTGAAATCACCAGTGGGTTGCAGGCGGATCGTGCCGTCGCCGTTGTCGATGACCGCCAGGTCGGTGCGCACGCCTTCCGAACGCACGTCGGTCTTGACCCAGCGCAGGCCGACATTGCCGGTGACCGGCAGGCCGAACAGCGTGCTGCTGAATTCACCCATCAGGTACAGCGCGCGGGTTTTCTCGGTCACATCGACGTTGTTCGGGTCCTGGAAGTCCGGGTCCAGGCCACTGTCGCTGGTGCCGCGGAAGGACGCGTAGAGGCAGCTGGGATCGAAGTACGCCCACGAGGAGATCGTATTGCCGCTGGCCGCATCCATGAAGTCGTCCTGCGGGAACGGTGCACGGCAGGCACGGTTGGCGGCAATGATCTTCGCCTTGTCGGCCGCTACGCGCTGGTCGTAGTCGGTCACCAGGGTGTTGTCGCGCAGGCGGTAGTCGGCCTGGCTGGCGCGCACGCCGCCCTTGATGCGGGTGAAGAAACCGGACTCGGGCATGAAGCTGGCATCGAAGCGGCCGGCCTTGATCTTGTGGTCGTTCTCGGTCGCGCTGGAGGTCACCCGCGCCGCGCCGGTGTAGGCGTCCCAGTTGTTCGGGTCGAAGTTCGGCGCCAGCGCGACGCTCGGCACCTCGCCATGCCAGTCCCAGTCGTAGTCGACATAGCCGGTGGCGCCGCTGCTGATACCCGGCACGATGGCGTTGTTGACGTCGCGCTGGTTGGCGCGCAGCCGGGTCATGCGCTCGCTGTCCAGGCGGTTGGTATGCGAATAGGAAAGATCGGTGGACAGCTCCCAGGCCGGGCTCGGACGCAGGATCAGGTTCAGGCCACCACCGGTGTACTCCTCGCCGCGCCAATAGCGGTTGGAGGTTGAATCGATGGAGGTGCTGCCATGCAGGTGACGGACGATGCCGTCCTCGTCCACGTCACGCTGGGTGATGCCGCGACGTGCGTTGGAAAGGCTCAGGTCACTGCGGTCCTCGTCCCAGTTGCGCTCGGTATGTTCGAAATCGAGGTTGACCTCGACCACGTCGTTGGGCCGCCACTGGATCGCCGCGAATTCGCTCTGGCGATCATTGCGCTCCTGCTTCAGGCGATAGATGCGGCTGCTTGGCACCAGATAGTACGGCGCGCCGTTGGCGATGGCCTGGGCGCTGACCTCATTGCAGTTGGCATTGGCCACGTTCTGCCTGCCATCGCAGGCATACCAGGTGGAGCCGCTGGTGATGCTCTCCTCCGGATCGGTGCCCTCCAGCCGCTGGATGCCCAGCGAGATGCCGAGCTTCTGGCCGTTGCCGAATTCGAACTGGTCGATGTAGCTGGCGGTACCGCGATAGCCGATGCCATCGTCGTCGCGGTACTTCTTGTCATACTCGGCCCAGCTGCCACGCAGATCGATCTGCGCCGAGCGCTTGCCGTACTCCAGCGGCTTGACCGTCTCCAGCCCGATGGTGCCAGCGACACCGCCTTCGATGATGTCGGCACGCTGGGTCTTGTAGATCGCCACCGTATTGATCAGCTCGGCCGGGAACATGTTGAAGTTCACCGAGCGGTCGCCGCTGCCGTTGGTGATCTCGCGGCCGTTGAAATTGGTGCTGCTGAGGAAGGCGCCGAGACCGCGGATCGAGATTTCCGATGCGCCGGTCTTGTCGCGGGTCGAGGCGGCACCGGTCAGCGTTTCGATCGCATCGGCCAGTGATGGCGCGGGCAGGTCGCCGATGTCGTCGGCCGACAACACATCGGCGATCACCGTGTCGTCGCGCTTCTTGTTGATCGAGCTCTGCATCGATTCGCGGATGCCGGTGACCTGGACCTGGTCCAAGGTGGTGGCGTCCTGCCCTGAACCGCTACCGGCAGACTGCGCCTGCACGGCCGGTGAAGCCGCCAGCGCAGCGAGCAGTGCCACGATCAGCGGTGTGGGTGACAACGGTGTACGACGTACAACTCCGGCTGGTTGCCGCATGGTTTTCCTCCTCCCAAAGGATCGCCCGGACAGTAGGCGTGGGACGCAGCTTCGACACGCCGACACAGAAATGTCAACCAACTGGACTGGATTTTTCTTAATACCTTTGATTCAGACCGATTGCCCGGCATTTCATGTGCTGATGCAGCATGACTTTGCGCGCAACGTGGCTTACAACACACCTACCAAGTGGTATGCACACCCACTCCGAAACCGCGGCATCGCCGTCTCTGGAAGGACTTCATGCGCATTCAACCGACTTCGCACCGCCTTTCGAAACCCACCCTTGGATATTGCCTGGCAATTGGACTGGCAACATGCCTGACCAGTTTGCCGGCGCATGCTGCAAGCTGGCTGGTCCATGATGCCGCCGAGTTCGCCACCGCCGCTGCCGCGCTGCAAGCCGGCGATGAAATCGTGCTGGCCGATGGCACCTGGATCGATGCGCGCCTGCTGCTGAAGGGCCAGGGCACCGCCGCCGCACCGATCGTGCTGCGCGCGCAGACGCCGGGCAAGGTGATCCTCAGCGGGGGGTCGGACCTGCGCCTGGCCGGCAGCTACCTGCAGGTCTCCAACCTGGTATTCCGCAACGGCTACACCCCGGGCGACGCGGTGGTGGCGTTCCGCGAGTCAAGCAAGGCAGTGGCCAGCCACAGCCGTGTCACCGGCCTGGTCATCGATGACTACAGCAACCCCGATGGCAGCGACCAGGACTACTGGGTGTCGCTGTACGGCAGCAACAACCGCCTCGACCACAGCCAGCTGCGCGGCAAGACCAACGCCGGCCCGACGGTGGTGGTGGTGCGCGATGCCACCCAGGGCCTGGACAACCAGCACCGCATCGACCACAACTGGTTCGGCCCACGGCCGGCGCTGGGCGTCAATGGCGGAGAGACGATCCGCGTCGGCACCAGCGACACCTCGCTGAGCGATTCCAACAGCACGGTGGAGAACAACTGGTTCGAGGGCTGCGATGGCGAGACCGAGATCGTCTCCAACAAGTCCGGCGGCAATACCTTCCGCGGCAACGTGTTCTATCGTTCGGCCGGCGCGCTGACCCTGCGCCATGGCAACGGCAACCGGGTGGTCGACAACCTCTTCCTCGGCGACGACAAGGCCGGCACCGGGGGCGTGCGCATCATCAATGCCGACCAGACCGTCAGCAACAACTACTTCGAACGGCTGGCCGGCTCCAGCAACCGCTCGGCACTGGCGGTGATGGATGCACAGGCCAATCCGCCGTTGTCCGGCTACGCGCCCGTGGTCAACGCGACCATCAGCCGCAACACCTTCGTCGACGTGGCGAAGATCAGCTTCGGTGTGGGCCATGACGAAACCAAGGGCATCGTGGTCGCCGCCAGCAACAGCCACTTCAGCGGCAACCTGATCGTCAACCGCACCAGCAAGAATCCACCGAATGCGGCCAGTTCGCTGGCCGGCATCGCCTTCAGCAACAACGTGCAGTCGCCGCAGGCCAGCAGCGTGTTCCCCGGCGGGGTGAGCAGCGCCAGCATCACCCTGCAGCAGGCCGCCAGCGGCCTGTGGGTGCCGGCAACGCCCCTGCCTACCATCGGCGCCGATCCGGCGCTGGCAATGACCCCGCGCGAACAGACGGGGGTGGACTGGTATCCCAAGGTGGGCGAGGTTGCCCTGTCACGCACCAGCACCGGAGTTGATCGATGAGGTTGCAGCCGCTGTCCCTTTGTTCCCACCGTCTGGCGCTCGCCCTCGCCCTGGCCGCTCCCTTCGCCCTGTTGCCGACGGCACCGCTGCATGCGGCACCTGCTGCAGCTGCGCGACAAGGCGATACCGCGCCGGTACTGGTGACCGCCGCACAGTGGCAGCAGATGGCCAGCGAAGGCAGCCGCTATCCGTGGTTCGCCAAGGAACAGGCGCGTACGGAAAAATCGCTGCAGAAGATGATGAAGGCCGGCATCGACGTGCCGGTGCCGAAGGACAAGGGCGGCGGCCGCACCCATGAGCAGCACAAGCGCAACTACCAGGCACTGCTGGCCGCCGGCACCCTGTATCGGCTGACCGGCGACAAGGCCTATGTCGCCTATTCGCGCGACATGCTGCTGCAGTACGCCAAGCTCTACCCGACCCTCGGCCCGCATCCGGAAGGACGCGGACAGATTCCCGGCCGGGTGTTCTGGCAGGTGCTCAACGATTCGGTCTGGCTGGTCAACGCCATCCAGGGCTACGACGCGATCCGCGATGCCCTGTCGCCGCAGGATCGGCAGATCATCGAGTCGCAGGTGTTCCGGCCGATGGCCGAGTTCCTGGCCAGCGAGCCGAAGAACTACGACCAGATCCACAACCACGCGACCTGGGCGGTGGCCGCCACCGGCATGACCGGCTACGTGCTGCGTGATCGGGAGCTGGTGGAGAAATCGCTGCGCGGCAGCCGCAAGGATGACCAGTTCGGCTTCCTGCGGCAGATCGACCTGCTGTTCTCGCCCGATGGGTATTACGAGGAAGGCCCCTACTACCAGCGCTATGCGCTGGCGCCGTTCCTGCTGTTTGCCAACGCGATCGAACGCAACGAGCCGCAGCGGAAGATCTTCGCGCGCCGCGACGGCGTGCTGCTGAAGGCGGTGGACGTACTGGTGCAGACCAGCTACGACGGCCTGTTCTTCCCGATCAACGATGCGATCCTGGACAAGGGCATCGATACCGAAGAGCTGGTGGCTGGTATCGGCATCGCCTATGCGCAGGCCGGCGATGACCGTCTGCTGTCGGTCGCCCAGCAGCAGAAACGCCTGCTGCTGTCGCCGGAAGGGCTGCAGGTGGCGCAGGCGTTGGCAGCCAACAAAGCCAAACCGTTCGACTACCGCCCGATGCTGCTGCGCGACGGCCCGGACGGTGAACGCGGCGGTCTGGCGATCCTGCGCATGGGCGGTGAACGCGGCCAGGCACTGGTGCAGAAGGACACCATGCAGGGCATGGGCCACGGCCACTTCGACAAGCTCAACTGGCTGTTCTACGACAATGGCAACGCCGTGGTGACCGACTACGGCGCGGCGCGCTTCCTCAACGTGGAAGCCAAGCGCGGTGGCATCTATCTTGCCGAGAACCGCAGCTGGGCCAAGCAGACCGTGGCCCACAACACGCTGGTGGTGAACGAGCAGAGCCACTTCAAGGGCGACTGGAAGCGCGGTGAGGAACTCGCCCCGCAGGTGCGCTTCTTCCAGGCCGACGCAGATACCCAGATCGCCTCGGCGACGATGCGCGATGCCTATCCGGGCGTGGTGTTCACCCGCACCCAGGCACTGCTGCGCCACCCCGAACTGGGCCTGCCGGTGGTGCTGGACCTGCTGCAGGTGCACGGCGACAAGGCTGCACGCTACGACCTGCCACTGCACTTCAACGGCCATATCGTCACCACCGGTTTCGAGGCGGAGCATTTCCCCACCCAGCGCCCGGTACTCGGCAGCGACAACGGCTACCAGCACCTGTGGCTGGACGCACGCAGCAAGGCCGGCAGTGAGCCGCGCACGCTGGCGTGGCTGCTCGACGGACGCTTCTACACCTACCGCTTCGGCAGCAGCGCGCCGGCGCAGGCGTTGCTGGTGGAGAGCGGTGCCAATGATCCCGAGTTCAACCTGCGCCGTGAACCGGCGCTGCTGCAGCGCGTGGAAGGACAGAAGGATGTGACCTTCTTCAGCGTGCTGGAGCCGCATGGCGAGTACAACGGCACCGCCGAGTACGTGCATGGTGCCGACAGCCGCATCAAGCAGATCATCCGCACCCGCGGCAATGATGCCGAGGTGCTCGAGCTGCGCCTGGCCAGCGGCGCCCGCATCGCACTCGGCGTGGCCGACGACAGCGACGCGAAGGGCGAACACAGCGTGACGGTGGATGGCCATGCCTATCGCTGGAGCGGCAGCCATGCGCGCATGGACCGCAGCAAGGGTGATGCACGATGAACGGGCCCTCGGCCGTGGCCACGCTGCGCAAGGTGCCGGTGCGCTCGGCCGTGCGCTGGCTGATCGTCGGCCTGATCGCGGTGGCCACGGTGATCAACTACATCGACCGCAATGCACTGGCGGTGATGTGGCCGGAGATCGCCAGGGAAGTCGGCGCGACCAAGGACGATTACGCACTGCTGGTCACCGTGTTCATGCTGTTCTATGCCGCCGGCCAGTTCCTGTTCGGGCGCCTGTTCGACATGATCGGGACGCGGCTGGGGTTCGCGTTGTCGATCAGTGTGTGGTCGATCTCGATCGCGCTGCATTCGGTCACCCACTCCATGCTCTCCTTCAGCGTGGTGCGGGCGATGCTGGGCATCAGCGAAGCCGGTGCCTGGCCCGGCGCGGTGAAAGCCAATGCCGAGTGGTTCCCCGCGCGTGAGCGTGCCCTCGCACAGGGCATCTTCAACGCGGGCGCGTCCATCGGTGCCATCGTTTCAGCGCCGGCCATCGCCGGCCTGTACCTGTGGCTGGGCTGGCGCGGCACCTTCGTGCTGGTCGGTGCACTTGGTTTCCTGTGGCTGCTGCCATGGCTGTTCGTCTATCGCGCCGGCCCGGACAAGCATCCGTGGGTGAGTGACGCCGAGCGGCGCCTGATCATGGAAGACCAGGCTGGCCAGCAACGCGTGGATGCACCGAAGGTCAGCGTGCGTTCGCTGCTGGCCCACCGGCAGAGCTGGGGCATGCTCGCCTGCCGTTTCCTGCTGGATCCGATCTGGTGGCTGTTCGTATCGTGGCTGCCGATCTATCTGGCCGAGACCTTCGGCTTCGACATCAAGCAGATCGGCCTGTTCGCCTGGGTGCCCTTCGTCGGCGCCATGCTCGGCAGCCTGAGCGGCGGCTGGCTGTCGGGGCGCCTGATCAATGCCGGCCAGAGCGTGGACCGTGCGCGCAAGCTGTCGATTTCGCTGGGCTGCGTGATCATGGCACCGGCCCTGCTGGGCGCGGTACTGGCCAACCAGCCGCTGTTTGCGGTGCTGGCGATTGCAGCAGTGCTGTTCGGTTTCCAGATCGCCATCGGCAACATCCAGACCTTGCCCGGCGATCTGTTCGATGGCCGCTCGGTGGGCACGCTGGCCGGTCTCGGCGGCCTGGCCGCCGTAGCCGGAACGTTGATCACCACCTGGCTGGTGCCGGTGCTGACCCGCCATTCCTATGCACCGATCTTCATCCTCGTCGCCGCACTGGTGCCGCTGTCGCTGGCCGCACTGTGGTGGTGGACCGGACCGATCCACAAGCTCGACCGCACCGACGGTTGAGCCCCCATTCCCTCGCATTCCCCCGCAAACCAAGGAGTTTCCCGCATGTCGTTCCAGGACAAGGTGGCCATCGTCACCGGTGGTGGCCGTGATATCGGCCGTGCCGTCTCGATCAAGCTGGCTGCGGCCGGCGCACGCGTCTGCCTCAACTACGCCAACGACGAAGCCAGCGCGCAGGAAACGCTGGCGCTGATCAAGGCGGCCGGTGGCCAGGCCATCGCCCACCGCGCCGACGTCACCGATCCCGCCGCCGTGGCCGGCCTGGTCGCGGCGACGCAGGCTGCATTCGGCCAGCGCATCGACGTGCTGGTGAACGTGGCCGGCGGCATGGTCGAGCGTCGTCCGCTGGCCGACATCGATCCGGCGTTCTTCCACAAGGTCATCGACCTCAACCTGACCTCCACCTACCTGACCACCCACGCCGTGGTACCGCACATGGGCGAAGGCGCGGCGATCGTGAACTTCGCCTCGCAGGCCGGTCGCGATGGCGGCGGCCCCGGCGCGGCGATCTACGCCACCGCCAAAGCGGGCGTGATGACCTTCACCCGGGCCATGGCCAAGGAGCTGGGGCCGAAGGGTATCCGCGTCAACGCACTGTGCTGCGGCATGATCGCCACCCGCTTCCATGACGAATTCACCAAACCGGAAGTGCGTACGGCGGTGGCCGGCGCGACGCCGCTGCGTCGCCAGGGCCTGCCGGACGAAGCCGCCGATGCAGCGGTGTACCTGGCGTCGGATGCAGCAGCGTTCATCACCGGTGCCAATCTGGACGTCAACGGCGGCACCTACTTCTCCTGACCGGACCGAAGCCCATGCAGCGCTGGATCACCCTGCTTTCCCTGGCCATCGGCACCGCCGTGGCCGCCCCCGTGGCGCTGGCCGCACCGGTCTGGGTCACCGCCTGGACCGCTTCGCCCGCGCCTGACCGCAAGGATGGCAGCGCTGACGCGCCCGTGCAGTTCGCCGCGCAGACCGTGCGCCAGGACATTCGCCTGGGTAGCAAGGGCGATGCGCTGCGACTGCGCATCAGCAACGAACTGGGCACCACGCCGCTGCATGTGGAAGACGTACGGGTGCGCGTGAAGGATGGCGAGGCGGCAGCGCTGCCGGTCACCGTCGATGGACGCACCTCCATCGACGTACCCGTGGGCGCAGCGCTGCTCAGTGATGCACTGCCCTTGCGGGTTACCGCCCTGCAGGAGATCAGCGTAACCGCGTACTTCCCGCAGCCCACCCGCCCCGCGGTGCGCCGTACGGTGGTGCGGGTGGCCGACGGAAAGCAGGACGCGGTGGCCGACAGTGTGCGCGTGGGCTACCAGCAGAACGTGTTCTCTGCGGTACTGGTGCAGCGCGCGGACCGGCCGCAGGTGATCGTGGCCCTGGGTGATTCCATCACCGAGGGCGCGACGGCTTCGCGTGGCTCGTTCAACCAATGGCCCGAGCGCTTGGGCCAGCGCCTGCAGCAGGCCTGCCCGGACCGCTTCGTGGTGCTCAACCAGGGCATCAGCGGCAACAAGCTGCTGGACCACGGCCGCAGCCACAGCGCGCTGTCGCGGCTGGATCGCGACGTGATCGCAGTGGCCGACGCCGACCAGGTGATCCTGTTCGAAGGCATCAATGACATCCGCCACGGTGGCGGTGCACAGCCCCTGCCGGGACGCAGCGCGACGGACATGCTGCTGGGGTACCGTCAGGTGGCCGCGCGGTTGCATGCGCATGGCATCCGCGCTCATCTCGGCACATTGACGCCCTTCGGCGATTCGGAGCGCTACGAGCCGGTATCGGCCGCCACCCGCACCGCGATCAACCAGTGGGCGCGTGGCCAGGACACCGGATTCGATGGCGTGGTGGATTTCGATGCGGCGCTGCGTGATCCGAAACAGCCGGAATCATTGCCGGCGGACATCACCCGCGATCATCTGCACCCGAACGACGAGGGCTACCGGCGCATGGCCGACGCGATCAACCTGGCGGCGCTGGGCTGCAACGCGCGTTGAGTCGTACGGCGCCGGCCGGCGCGCACGGCGAGATCACCACTTCACCCTGCCACGCAGGATGTCGGCGAACATCACCCAGTCACCGATGAACGAATACAGTGGATGACGAAATGTTGCAGGGCGGTTCTTCTCGAAGAAGAAGTGACCGACCCAGGCAAAGCCGTAGCCGCAGGCCAATGCCGCCAACAGCAGCAGCGGCTGCCCTCGCAGCACGGCGATGGCGACCAGCAGCAGTACGCCGCAGCTGCCGATGAAGTGCAGCCGACGCGAGACCGTGTTGCGGTGCTCGCTGAGATAGAACGGGTAGAACTCGCGGAAGCTGGCGAAGCGGGACATGCGCGTGCTCCGTTCGTTGAGGGTGGTACCGAGCCACGCCTGGCTGCTGTTGCCACAACAGCGGCCAAGCATTGCTCGACTCTACACCTGCCCGGTTTACCCCGGCTGCCGCGGCCCGAACATGATCACCGCCATGCCGGCCAGGCAAAGCGCAGCCCCCAGCATGTCCCAGCGGCTGGGACGGATGCCGTCGACCAGCCACAGCCAGAACAGCGCCGTGCCGATGTACACGCCACCGTACGCTGCGTACACGCGCCCGCTGGCGGTCGGGTGCAGGGTCAGCAGCCAGGCGAACAACGCCAGGCTGGCCGCCGCCGGCAACAGCAGCCAGATACTGCCACCCTTGCGCAGCCACAGCCACGGCAGGTAGCAGCCGACGATCTCGGCCAGCGCGGTCAGCAGGAACAGACCGAGCGTTTTCACGCTTTTTCGGTGGCCTTGGCGTGCCGCCAGAGCGCTTCCTGCGCATCCAGATCGAGTGCGGCCAGCGAATCGCCTTGTGCCTCGGCCTGCGCCTCCATCGAACGGAAGCGACGTTCGAACTTGTGGTTGGCCCCACGCAGCGCCGCGCCCAGATCGATGTCCGCATGCCGCGCCAGGTTGGCGCACACAAACAGCAGGTCACCCAGTTCCTCCTGCAGGCGCGCCTTGTTGCCGGCGATATCGCCGCGCTCGAACTCTTCGCGCAGTTCCTGCAGTTCCTCGGCCGCCTTGTCCAGTACCGGCAGCGGACCGGGCCAATCGAATCCGACCTTGGCCGCGCGCGACTGCAGCTTCACCGCCCGCTGCCATTCCGGCAGGCCACGGGAGATCCCGGCCAGTGCCGAGGTGTCCTGATCGCCCTTTGCCGCGCGTTCGGCGCGCTTGATCGCGTCCCAGTTGCGCATCACGCCGTCCGCATCGTCGACGCTGACATCGGCGAACACATGCGGGTGCCGCCGCTGCATCTTGTCGCTGATCGCGCGCGCGACCTCGGCGAAGGCAAACGCGCCCTGCTCTTCGGCCATGCGCGCATGGAACACGACCTGCAGCAGCAGGTCGCCCAGTTCATCGCAGAGGTCGTCGAGGTCGCCCCGATCGATCGCATCGGCCACTTCGTAGGCTTCCTCGATCGTATAAGGGGCGATGGTCGCGAAGTTCTGCTCCAGATCCCAGGGACAGCCCCCCTGCGGGTCACGCAGGCGCGCCATGATGGCCAGCAGGCGCTCCAGCTCCGCGCTGGCGTTGCCGGTGGCAGGGGTTTCGTGCGTGCTCATGCGTTTCTCCTGGATCAATCGGACAACCAGTCCCGCCACGGCAGGCTGGTATCGCCCAGCGCCATGAAATCGCCGTTCAACAGCGTCGGCCGGCGGTTGTAGCGGAACGGCTTGCCGGTCCCGACCGAGAGCACCGCGCCACCGGCCGCGTGCAGCACGCACTGGCCAGCAGCGGTATCCCATTCGGAGGTCGGGCCCAGCCGCGGATAGACATCCAGTCCGCCTTCGGCGATCCGGCAGAATTTCAGCGAAGAGCCCTGGACCACGGTCTCGATGTCTCCCATACGGGCCAGCAAGGCATTGGTCTCCGCTGAACGATGCGAGCGGCTGGCGGCGACGCGAAGGGGCGCAGTCGCGGGTGTACGGGTACGCAGCACGGTGTCATGTACACCCTGCCGGCGATACGCCAGCTCGCCCCGCATCGCGTGCCAGACAATGCCGGTGACCGGCGACTGGACCACGCCGAAGGCCGGGGCGCCCTGGTAGATCAGCGCGATGTTGACGCTGAACTCGCCATTGCGCTTGACGAAATCGCGGGTGCCATCAAGCGGGTCGACCAGCCAGTACGCGCCCCAGTGCTGACGCTGCTCCCAGGGCACCAGCGGCGACTCTTCCGACAGGATCGGCAGGTCCGGGGTCAGCTGGCGCAGCCCCTGCTGGATCACCCGGTCGGCAGCCAGGTCGGCAGCGGTGACCGGGCTGTCGTCGTCCTTGAGTGTCACGTCGAAACCGTTGCTGTAGATCTGCATGATCGCCTGCCCGGCTTCCTGGGCAATGGCGATCGCGGTCTCGCGCAGTTCCGTGGTCAGCTTGATCATCGTGCTCCCTGCAGCCACTGGCGGGCAATGAACAGTGCCGCCAGCGAACGCCCTTCGGAAAAGTCCTCGCGCAGCATCAGCTGGTCCAGATCGGCCAGCTTCCATGGCACCACTTCCAGTTCCTCCGGCTCGTCGCCGGCCAGCTTCTCCGGGTACAGGTCGCGCGCGACCACCAGCCAGGACTGATGGCTCATGTAGGTCGGCGCCAGGGTCATCGCGCGCAGCACGTCGACCTGCCGAGCGCCGTAGCCGGCCTCTTCCTTCAACTCACGGTCGGCGGCCTGCTCCGGCGTTTCGCCGGCATCGATCCGGCCCTTGACCAGGCCAAGCTCGTAACGGTGCATGCCGGCCGCGTATTCACGCACCAGCAGCACGGTTTCATCATCGAGCATCGGCACCACCACCACCGCGCCATGGCCACGGCTGACCAGGCGCTCGAAGCGGCGGCGTTCACCATTTGAGAACTCCAGGTCCAGGTGCTGGCGCTGGAAGGGCCCGTTCTCCTCGTCGGTGATCCGATGGATGATCGGCAGAGGACGCCTGGCGCGGTCATCGTTCATGCGGAATCTCCGTGGCAGCCGGCGCGTGCGCCGAGGCCGATAGAATGTGCAGGCAGCAACATGTTCATGAGCCCGAAATGCTAGCAGACCCAACCCCCTCTCCGCTGGTCCAGCACTGGCGGCAACGCGACCTCAAGGTCCTGTGGCACCCGTGCACGCAGATGCGAGAGCATCCGGACACGTTGCCGCTGGTGCCGATCGCCCGCGGCGAAGGCGCCTGGCTGATCGATCACGACGGCAACCGCTACCTGGATGCGGTCAGCAGCTGGTGGACCAACCTGTTCGGCCATGCCGAGCCGCGCATCGGCGGTGCCATCGCCGCCCAGGCCGGACAGCTGGAACAGGTGATGCTGGCCGGTTTCGGCCACGAGCCCGCGATCACCCTGGCTGAGCGCCTGTTGGCCCTCGCGCCGCGCCAGCCCGGCCGCGCGCCACTGGCCAAGGTGTTCTACGCCGACAACGGGTCGGCCGGCGTCGAAGTGGCGCTGAAGATGGCCTTCCAGTATTTCCAGAACCGCGGTGAGACCCGGCGCACGCGCTTCGTCTCGCTGGAAAACGGCTACCACGGCGAGACGCTGGGCGCCCTCGCACTGGCCGACATTCCGCTGTACCGCCGGGTCTATGCACCGCTGCTGGCCGAGGGCCTGTTTGCGCCCTCGCCCGACGCCTACCTGGCCGAGCCCGGGCAGAGTGCGGCCGACCGCGCACGCCAGGCCGCCGATGGCCTGGCCACGCTGTTCGACCAGCATCCGGGCGAGATCTGCGCCGTGATCCTGGAGCCACGGCTGCAGTGTGCCGGTGGCATGCGCATGCACGATCCGGCCTATCTGCAGCGCGTACGTGAACTGTGCGATGCCCATGGTGCGTTCCTGATCGCCGACGAGATCGCCACCGGCTTCGGCCGCACCGGCACGATGTTCGCCTGCGAGCAGGCCGGGGTGATGCCGGACCTGCTGTGCCTGTCCAAGGGCCTGACCGGTGGCTTCCTGCCCTTGGCTGCGGTGCTGGCCACGCAGGCGCTGTACGACGCCTTCCTTGATGATTCGCGCGAACGTGCCTTCCTGCATTCGCACAGCTACACCGGCAACCCGCTGGCCTGCGCGGCGGCGCTGGCCACGCTGGACATCTTCGGCGAGGACGATGTTATCGCGCGCAACCGCGGCATCGCCTCGGTGATGGGCACCTTGGCCGCACCGTTCGCCGACCATCCGCACGTGGCCGATGTGCGCCAGGCCGGGATGGTGGTGGCCTTCGAACTGACCCGCAACGGCGACAAGCGCACGCCCTTCGATCCGGCGCTGCGGCTGGGGCTGCACGCCTACAAGGTGGCGCTGAAGCGCGGCGTAGTGCTGCGCCCGCTGGGCAACGTGCTGTACTGGATGCCACCGTACTGCGTGGACGACGAACAACTGGAGCTGCTGGCGCATACCACGCTGGCGGCCATCGACGAGGCGATTGCATGCGCGTGACCCGCTGCCCCATCGACCTGGCGCTGCACAGCGGCCAGACCGTGACCCTGCCGGAAGAGACGGCCAACCACTTGGTACGGGTGATGCGCCTGCGCGAGGGTGACACCTGCGTGCTGTTCAACGGCGATGGCCATGACTACACCGCGACGCTGACCATGGCCGGCAAACGCGAGGTACAGGTACGCATCGACGCGGTGCAGCCGATCGCCAACGAATCGCCGCTGACCATCACCCTGCTGCAGGGCATTGCACGCGGCGAAAAGATGGACCTGATCCTGCAGAAAGCCACCGAACTGGGGGTGAGCGCCATCGTGCCGGTGAATGCCGAGCGCACCGAAGTTAAGCTGGATGCAGCACGCGCGGAAAAACGCGTGGCGCACTGGAACAACGTCGTACAGTCGGCCTGCGGGCAGTCCGGTCGTGCGCGCATTCCGCAGGTAGGACCGCCGCAGTCGCTGGCACAGGCCAGCGCGGCGCTGCCAGACCATACGTTGCGGTTGACCCTGGACCCGCTGGGAGCGCACCGGTTGTCGACACTGCAGACGGCACCGGCCGGCGGCGTGGTGATCGCCATCGGGCCGGAAGGCGGCTGGTCACCGCGTGACCGTGAGCAGTTGGCCACCGCAGGCTTCCAGGGCCTGCAGTTGGGCCCCCGCATCCTGCGCACGGAGACCGCAGGCCTGGCCGCGATCGCGGCGTTGCAGGCAAGGCTGGGTGATCTGGGGTAAGCGACGGATCGCGCGACCACTGCGTTGACCGTTGACCGGGCATGGCCCGGCGCCAACGCTCTTGATCCCATGGCTGCCGGCCAGCGGCCGGCACTACCGTTCGGTATTCATGCCGTCACGGCTGCGCGATCTGGGGTAGGGCCTCACTCTGTAACCTCTTGATCCCGTGGCTGCCGGCCAGCGGCCGGCACTACCGATCGGCAGGATTCAGGGCGTCAGCGAATCCAGCGCAGCTTCCAGCGCGTCGAGATTCGGCAACAGCGCGCTCTGTTCACCCAGCAGCACGCGCATGTGCACGATGTCGGGCAGGGTTTCTTCGGACGCGTCGGCCAGCAGGCCGTCGCGCGGAACCGAAATCAGCTGCGGGAAACTCTGCGTCAACAGTGCGTAGTAAGGGCGCTGTGCATTGCCGTTGAGGGTCTTGAGCACCACCACCTTGTTGTGGCCGGCCACCGTCTCTTCGCCCAAGCCGGAGAGCCGTGCGAACGACACCAGGGGCACCTGCCAGCCGTGCCAACCGATCTCACCCACCAGCCAGCGCGGCGCGTCGGCGACCGCCTGCACCGGCACCCGTGACATCATCTCGGCCACGGTTGCATTGGGCAGCAGGACCCGTTCGGCACCGGCCGAGATCAGGACGCCGCGGATCTCATCATTGCTGGCGTAACTCATGCGGCATCTCCGTCGTCATCCAGGCCCCAACGCGCGGCGATCACCTGCGCCAGTTCCTGCGGTTCACCGGCCACCATGCCGGCAGCGACCACGGCCGTCGCCGCAGCCGGGTCGTAGCAGCCTTCGCCCACCTGCCCGGCTACCCAGGCGCCGGCGGCGGCGAGGTCCAACGCCGGGCCCACATGGGCCAGGTCAGCACCGCTGAGCAGCACCAGCGCGCTGTGCTCGGCCGACAACGCGGCAATCGAGATGCCCTGCGCTTCGCTCTGGAAATACAGGCCATCGGCAGCAGCGTGCACGCCGATGTCATCGGCCAGCACGTGCACTTCGCCAGCGGTGGCGCGCTGGCCGGCTTCGGCCAGCTGCACCGGCAGCGGCGATACGCGCGCCATCTGCTTGACCAGGTTGCCGTAGCGGCCGCCGTCCAGGCGCATGTGCACCAGCACCGGCACGGCCAGCCCGCTGGGCAGTGCAGCGAGCAGGCGACGCAACGCATCGGGACCGCCGATACCGGCCAGTACCAGCAGTGCGCCGGAGCGACTGCCTGCAGGCGCGGTAGCGTCCAGGTCGACCAGTGAAAGATGTCCGGTATCGAATGCAGGTTCCGCCGATTCGGTCGAGGTGGCAGCCGATGCAACTGCCGGCGCGTCGCTGGCCTCGTCAACCAGCGACCAGGCCGTGTGGTCGTTGAATACCGACGGCGCAGCTGCCGGTACCGGCGGCGGTTCCGGTGCTGCTTGCACGGGCGCTGCCCTTTCCGGCAGCACCGGCTGCAGCGCAGCCAGCGCCTGCTCCAGCGCAATCGGCTCGTGCAGATGTGTCGGCGGCGAATAGAGGCCATCAGCCGGCACGTCGTCGGCCCACGAACGGGCCTGTTCCAGGTGCGGTTGCAGCGCGGTTTCCTTCGGCACCGGCGGCGTCGACGGCAGGCCCGGCTCCAGCTGCAGTGCCGGTTCGTCCTCGGCGCCGGGCGGCAGCACCTGCTGGTGGCCGTGCAGCTTGGCGGCAAGGTGACGGCCCCAGCGCTGCGCTTCCCAACCATCGCGACGCGCGGCCAGTTCAGCCTCATCGAACACCAGGGTCAAGCCGGGCGCCGACAGCGCCGGTTCCAGGCGCTCCAGCGCGTCTTCAATGGCCGCTTCCAGCGCGATCACCACGAACTGCGGGCGCGCATCATGCAGCGCCTGCGGTTCCAGCGTCATGGGATCGTCTTCCAGCACGATCTGCACGTCGGCATGGGCCAACGCCTCGCGCAGGCGCTCACGCGCCGCACCCGGGCGGGCCAGCAGGGCTACGGCCGGAACCGGATCGAGGTCACTCACGGACACGGGCAATCCCCAGCAAGTCGTACACGTTGCGCATCAGGTCCAGCTCCTGGTACGGCTTGCCCAGGTAGCGCTGCACACCGATTTCGAAGGCGCGCTGGCGGTGCTTGTCGCCGCTGCGCGAGGTGATCATCACGATCGGCACGTCCTTGTAGCGCGGGTCGGCACGCATCGCGGTGGCCAGCTCGTAACCGTCCATCCGCGGCATTTCGATGTCCAGCAGCATCAGGTCCGGCACGCGTTCTTCCAGCTGTTCCAAGGCTTCGACGCCATCGCGGGCGACGCTCACCTCGAAGTTGTGACGCTCCAGGATGCGGCCGGTGACCTTGCGCATGGTCAGCGAATCGTCCACCACCATCACCAAGGGCACCTGCCGTTCCTGGCGCGGTGCATTGATCAGCACTGGCGCGGTCGGGTTGGCCAGGAAGCGGCGCACCAGCGGGGCCACGTCCAGGATCACCACCACGCGGCCATCGCCGGTGATGGTGGCACCGTAGATGCCCGGTACCGAGGCGATCTGCAGGCCCACCGGCTTGACCACGACTTCGCGGTTGCCCAGCACCTGATCAATCGCAACGGCGGCGCGCAGGTCACCGGCGCGGACCAGCAGCAGCGGCACCTGGGCCTGGCCGTCTGCGCGCGCCGGGGCCTGGCCGACCAGACTGCCGAGGTCATACAGCGGATAGTCTTCGCCGCCGTAGCGGTAGCTGCTGTCGGCCGCTTCGAAGCGTTCGTGCGACAGCCGTCCAATACCGCTGACCGACGCCACCGGTACTGCGAAGGTGGTTTCGCCGATCTGCACGAACACCGCCTGGGTGACCGCCAGCGTCTGCGGCAGGCGCAGGGTGAAGCGCACGCCCTGGCCACGCACCGACTGGATGTCGACCGAGCCGCCGAGCTGGCGCACTTCGTTGCCGACCACGTCCATGCCGACGCCCCGGCCCGCCAGCTGGCTGACCTGGTCGGCGGTGGAGAAGCCCGAGGCGAAGATCAGGTTGTCCAGTTCCTGCTCGCTCGGCTGCGCATCGGCAGGCAGCAGGCCGCGCTCGATGGCACGACGTCGGATCGCCTCACGATCCAGGCCAGCGCCATCGTCGGCCACGTCCAGCACGATTTCCGAGCCTTCGCGGTGCAGGCGGATGGCGATTTCACCTTCTTCCGGCTTGCCGGCGGCACGACGCTGCTCCGGTGCTTCCAGACCATGGGCAACCGAGTTGCGCAGCATGTGCTCCAGCGGCGCGACCATGCGATCAAGCACGTTGCGGTCGAGTTCGCCGTGGGTACCTTCCAGGGTCAGGTGGACCTGCTTGCCGGTGTCCATGCCGGCCTGGCGGACCACGCGGCGCAAGCGCGGCACCAGGCCGTCGAACGGCACCATGCGCGCGCGCATCAGGCCATCCTGCAGTTCCGAACTGACACGCGACTGCTGCTGCAGGAGCGAATCGTACTGGCGCGACAGATCATCCAGCACACCCTGCAGGCCACCCAGATCGGCGGCCGACTCGTTCAGCGCGCGGCTGAGCTGCTGCAGGGTGGAGAAACGGTCCAGTTCCAGCGGATCGAACTTCTGGTCGGCCTGATCCTGCTCGCGCTGGTAGCGGGCAACGATCTGCGCCTCGGTTTCCAGGTCCAGGCGACGCAACTGGTCGCGCAGACGCGCGTTGGTGCGCTCCAGCTCGCCCATCGCGCCGCGGAAGGCGCCGAGCTGCTGTTCCAGACGCGAACGGTAGATCGCCACTTCACCGGCGTGGTTGACCAGGCGGTCGAGCAGGTCGGCGCGCACACGCACCTGTTCCTGCTGCGGACGGGCCAGCGGGTCTTCCTCGCTGGAACCTTCCACCGGCAACGGTGCCGACAACGGGGCGTCGACCACGGCCACGGCCGGAGTCGCCTGCGGGGTCTGCTCTGCCACGGCGGCGGCGGCAGCAGCAGCGCCGGCAGCAGCGATGTCGGTTGTGGTGCGTGCTTCAAAGGCATCGAGCAGATCCTGTGCCGGCTCGACAACGCGGTGTTCGCCAGTACGGGTCAGCAGCTGGTGCAGGCGGTCGAAACCGCGTTCCAGCAACTGCACGTCACGACGTTCGATCTCGGTGCGCCCGCCAGCGACGGCCTCCAGCAGCGATTCGATGCTGTGGCCGAGATCGCCGATGGGGTTGATGCCCGCCATGCGCGCGCCGCCCTTGAGCGTATGCAGATCGCGCTGCAGGCCGGCCAGGGCTTCGCGATCCTGCGGCGCTTCGCGCAGTTCGCTGATCAGCCCATCGCAATGATCCAGCAGGTCCTTGCCTTCCTCGACGAAGATGTCGACCAGCTCGCGGTCATAGATGCTGAAGTCGAGCAGGTCGGCGCTGTCTTCGGATTCGGATTCGGATTCGGATTCGGATTCGGTCTCAGCACCGAGCAGAACCGCATCCGCCGGCACCACCGCATCGGCGCTGTCGACAGCAACAGGTTCGGCGTTGATTGCCGCTGCCTCCGCCGCGATCGGCACCACGATCATGCCGCTGTCCGCCGCGGCATCCTGGCCCGGAGCATCTTCCAGTTCGAAGAAACGCGAGGGCGAAATGGCGTCCTGCGCCGTCTCCACGGGCCCGACGTCTTCCACCGTCGCCGGGGACGGCTGGTCGGTGCTCTCTCCTTCACCGACCGCCGCCTCCCCGCCGACGTCCGCATCCTCGGCAAAGGCTTCCGCCTCGCCAGGCGCGAGTTCGCTGGCCTGCAGGCCGAGCACGGGCCATTGCCCGTCTTCGTCCTGGCCCTGCTCCTCGTCGATCACGTGCAGGCCGGCCTCGAGCGCGGCTTCCAGCGTGACCGGGTCTGCGAAGCCCGGCACAGCCATTTCATCCTGCAGGCTGGACAGCTCGCTGTCGAGCGGCACTGCAGCAGCGTCATCATCCACCGCCGTTTCAGATGTAAACGGCAGCGACGTATTCAGGTCGTTTGCGACATCCAGATCGCGGTCGTCAACCGGCAGTGCGCTGGCATCCAGATACGGCGACAGATCATCCACCGCAGTCAGCGCGGCGTCTTCCAATGCGGTGTCTTCCGATGTCGCCACCGCCTGTCCGGCTTCAATCTCCTCGGCAACGATCGTGGAAGCAGCCACTTCCAACGTCGACTCCGGCGCCGGGGCGTCCGGCATCGAAGGCCACCCTGCATCGAAGTAGCGCGACAGATCATCGCTGCCCGTCAATTCAGCGGACTCCAGGCCCGCATCGCTCAACGCGTCCTCGCTGAGCTGCAGCGCCTCCAGCACCTCGGCATCGGTGACATCGGCGCCATCGGTGTCACGGCCGGCTTCCGGCTCGATCTCAAGCCCATGGGGCGACTCGACCACGTCGGCATCGGCGACCAGCGAAAGCAGCTGATCGTCTTCGTCTTCATCGAGTTCCAGCCCGGCCATCGGCCAGCGTGCTTCCGGCAGTTCACCGGCCAGCGCCTGCAGGCGCTGCGCCAGTTCAGCCTGCGGCGCAATCCGCGGCTGTTCGGCCTGCAGCGCGTCCATGGTCGCGTTGATCGCCTGTGCGGTCTCGTCCAGTGCCGCCACGGCGTCATCACCGGGCACCACCTCGGCGGCCAGGGCGCGCTTGATGTACGACTCGGCGCCGCCCGTAACGGCGGTGATTTCCGGCACTTCGGTCATCGCGAAGGCGCCATTCATGGTGTGCACCGCACGCAGCAACGCGTCGCTGACCGGCTGTGGCGCCTGCTGCGCCGAGCGCAACCAGCCCTGCAGGGTGGCCTGGTGCAGTTCCACCTCGGCCTCCAGGATTTCGCGCAGCACGCTGTCGATGTTGGCCGGAGTACCTGCCACTTCGACAGCGCTCTCTGCCGGCACATCGACAAGCGGCTCAGTGCTGCCCAGCGGTTCGACCGCATCGGCCGGCGCCACGGCCATCGGCGCAGTGGCGCCCGGCAACGCAACGTAGAACGTCTCTTCGCCTGCAGCCACGCGATCGGCGATGGCCTGCATCGCCTGCAGGTCGACGCTGACCCGCTGGCCATCGCGCAGTGCCGCGTTCAACTGCGGCAGTGCCGCATATGCGTGATCGACCATCGCCAGCACCGCCGGCGTGGGGGCACGGCTGCCGTCGAGCACGCGATTGAGCATGCCCTCGATCTTCCACGCGAACTCACCCAGGGTACGTGCGCCAACCAGGCGGCCACTGCCCTTCAGTGTGTGGAAAATGCGCCGGATCGGCCGCAGCCGGTCCATGTTGTCCGGTTGCATGCGCCATGCCGGCAGCAGCGTGCCGAGATTGCCCAGTTCGTCGTCAAATTCCTCCAGGAACACCTCGCGGATGTCCTGGTCGATGTTTTCGGCATCGTCGTCGAAACCCGCATCGAACCCGCCCTCGGCCACGGTCGGCGGCACGGTTTCACTCGCCACGACGGTGGCCGGCATGGCCTGGGGATTGAAGCCGGCGGCGGCAGCATTCAGCTCTGCGAAGAACTGCGCATCGGCTTCGCTGAAGTCGATCGGCGCGATGGTATCCACATCGACCAGGGCCACGGTCGGCACAGCCGCCGATGCCGGCAGGTCTTCGGACGCGCGCAGATCAGCGGTCGGCGCGACGTAAGCGTCAGCATCGGTCCCAGCGCTGGCGTCGGTCAGCTCTGCGATGGCCAGGCCATCGTCGGCCTGGGACACCGCAACTGCGTCAATGAGCTCCACCGCCGCAGGCGACTCCTGTTCATCGTCCAGCGACAGGGTCTCCATTGCCTCCAGCGACAACACGTCATCGGCGTTGTGCAACAGGCTGCTGTCGAAACGGAACACCACGTCGTCGCTCAGCGACGTCTGGCCGTCCTGCTCGGCGGCAACCGGATCGAATGCCGGTGAAACGACTGCATCCAGCGGCGCGGCAAACGTCGACTCATCCAACGACGTCGCCAGCAGGGCGTCATCGTTGCCGTCTACGGCGGCTAGCTGGGTGTCGCCCTCATCCAGCACCGGCGCTTCGGACAACATCCAGGCAGCAGCGTCGGACTGTTCGGCTGACACAGGGTCGAAACTGACCGGATCGAAGCTGTCGAACGTCGGCGCACGCTCGTCGCGGCGTTCGGCAGCACTCCCTGCCGGCGCGTCGAATCCACCCAGTTCCCACTGCGGCACTTCCGGCGCGGGGGCGCTGGAGGCAGCGAACAACAGGGGCGGCGGGGTGCCGTGCGGTTCGGCCGACAACGCTGGCGTACCCAGCGATCCGAACATCAGGCCGTTGTCGGCGGGCGTAGCCTCCGGCAGCGGGTCGAAGGTGAAATCGGGCAGCGGCGCCGGCACGTCACCCGGTGCCGGCGCGGAGGCCTGCACGTCGATATCCAGCGGTTCGATCTGCAGTGGCGCGGCCGGCACGGCCACGGCCTCACGCACGACCGGCTGCACGGCTTCGGCAGTGACCACGTCACGCTCGGGCAGCGGCCAGTAGCGCAGGGCCTCCAGGCTGCTGCGGGTGATGTCGAGGATGTCCTCGCGACCCGGACGGCGGTCACGCAGGGCCTCCAGGTAGTACTCCAGGCTGGCCATGGCGTCGGCCAGGGTGTCCAGCTGGCGTCCACTGGGCACGCGCTGGCGGCCGATCAGCTCAGCTTCGATGTACTGCTGCACGCCACGCAGATAGTCTGCTGCGGTGCCCAGGTCGAGCATGCGCAATGCGCCGGAGACATCGCCGAGCAGGCGTGGCACGTCCTGCAGTTCGGCGTGGTTCCAGCTGGTTTCGATGAAAGCGACGAAATGCTCGCGGGCGGCGGCGAAATTGGCGATCGCCTCGTGCGCCAGCACTTCCACCGTGCGCCGGTTCTCCACCGCGCTCGGATCATCCTGGCCACTGCCACTGGCACCCAGGTGTGCAACCTGGTCGTCCAGCGATGCATCGACATAGAGCAGCGCACCGGCGATATCCAGCAGCATGTCTTCGTCGATCTGCTGGCGGCCTTCGACGACTCCGCGCAGCGCGTCGCGCTGCTGCACGACCACGCCCCGCGCAGCGCCCAGGCCGAGCATGCCCAGCGTATCGGCCACCGAACCCAGCTTGGTCACCTGCTCCTGCAGCTGCTGCGGCGAACCGTCGGTACGCAGGTGCAGGTCCAGCGCGTCCTTGACCTGCAGCAGTTCTTCCTTGACCGCGTTGCCAACGGTGTCCAGCAGCTCGCGGTTGCGGCCGCTGAGGCTGCCGCGTGCATGGTCCAGTTCCGCTTCGGTGGCGGTCACCGAATCGGGCGCGAACGCGAACAGCACACTGTCGTTGATCAGCGCTTCGCCACGGGCGGCGCGGATCTCGTTGAGCAGCGGCTGCAGCACGATCGGGATGTCACGGTGTCCGTTCTGCAGGCGCTCCAGGTAATCGGGCAGCAGCACGCTGCCGCGCATCAGGGTGGCACAGGCCTCGTCGCGCTCGGCGACCTCGCCCTTGCCGACGGCGATGGCGAGCTGTTCCAGCTCCTCGGCCACCATCGCCGGTGCATACAGTTCGACCATGCGCAGCGTGCCCTGCACCTGGTGCAGGTAGCCGGCGCAGATGCGCATGCGGCTGCTGTCGGCCGGATCTTCGGCGAAGTACTCGACCTCGTTGCGCACCAGGCGCAGGGTCTCGTCCAGCTCGGGCTTGACCCAGCCCAGGGCTGCGTGGCTCATCGCATCGCGCAGGCTGCTCATGGATGCGCTCCGGTCGCCGCCGCGCGACGGTCGCGCGGATCCTGGCGTGGGGAATGGAAATGCTTCATCGACTGGTTCCTTGCTCGCCGCCCTGCCCGTGTCACGCCGGCAGCTTGAAGTCGGCGACCGAACGACGCAGGTCGGCCGCCAGCTGCGCCAGGTGGCCGATCGACTCGGCGGTCTGCCCGGCACCCTGCGAGGTCTGGCCGGTGATCTGGCGGATCACGCCCATCGTGCGGGTGATGTCCGATGCCGCCGACGACTGCTGCTGGGCGGCGATGGAGATGTTCTTGATGAGCGTATTGAGTGCGTTGGACACGCGCTCGATCTCGGTCAGCGCGGTGCCGGCGTCCTCGGCCAGGCGTGCACCGGACACCACTTCGGCGGTGGTCTGTTCCATCGAGGTGACCGCTTCGTTGGTGTCGGCCTGGATGGCCTGCACCAGGTTCTCGATGCGTCGGGTCGCGCCGGAGGTGCGCTCTGCCAGGCGCTGCACTTCGTCGGCCACGACCGCGAAACCACGACCGGCTTCACCGGCCGAAGCCGCCTGCACGGCCGCGTTCAATGCCAGGATGTTGGTCTGCTCGGAAATGTCGTTGATCAGTTCCACGATCGAGCCGATCTCCTGCGAGGATTCGCCCAGTCGCTTGATGCGCTTGGAGGTCTCCTGGATCTGGTCGCGGATCTGGTCCATGCCCTGGATGGTCTCGCGGACCACGCCGGCACCTTCGGCGGCGATCACCACCGAACGCTGTGCCACGTCGGCCGACTCGGCCGAGTTGCGCGATACCTGTTCGATGCTGGCGGCGATTTCGCCGATCCGGTCCGATGCCGAGGTGATCTGGTTGGCCTGGTGGCCGGCCGCTTCGGCCAGCTGCATCGCGGTGGCCTGCGTTTCCTGGGTCGACAGCGCGACCTTGGCCGAGGTGTCGTTGATGGTGGTCACCAGGTGGCGCAGTTCATCCACCGCGTAGTTGATGGCGTCCGCGATCGCGCCGGTCATATCCTCGGTCACCGAGGCCTTCACCGTCAGATCGCCCTCACCGAGCGAGGAGATTTCATCCAGCAGCCGCATGATCGCCTGCTGGTTGCGGCTGTTGAACTCCACCTGGGTCTGGTAGCGCAGTTCCTGCTCGCGCGAGCGGCTGCGCACGTTGGTGGAGACGAAACCGATGATCGCGATCAGCGACAGCGCACCGGACACCACGCCGATCCAGAAGTTCGGGAACAGGCGGGTGTCGGACACCGAACCGAACGAGGAGAAGGCTTCGAACAGCTTGCGGCTGTCGGTCAGCATCTTCGCCGAACCCTGGCCCAGTGCGGAGGCAGCGGACTGCGCGGCGAACAGCTGGCGCGAGCTGGCCAGGATCGCGTCGGCGTCCTGCTTCATCGCCTGCCACTTCTGCTGCGACTGCTCCAGCGCAGCGACGGCGGCAGCGCCGCGCACGGCGGTGATGCCCAGGTCCTCGTTGCCATTGCGCAGCGCATCGAGCACCTGCGAGAACACGGTGATGTCGCGGGCCAGCGCGTCACCGGCAGCGGCCGCAGCCGTGCCGCCGGCGCGGATTTCAGTCACGCGACGCGCCATCGAACCGGCGACCACCACCTGCTGCAGGGCGCTGTAGACCTGCGACGCCGGGGCGCCGGAGGCGGACATCGCACGCACCAGTTCGTTCAACTGGGCCTGCAGGCCCGGCACCGCACCGGAGAAGTTGTTGGCGTTGCCGGCCAGGGCCAGCACTGCCGGTTCACTGGCCACCAGCTGGCCTGCCTGCTTGCCCAGCGGCGTCCAGGTGTCGGCCAGGGTCGAGATCGCCCGGGAGACGCCCGGCTCGTTGCCGTAGCGGCCCTGCAGGGTCGACACGTTCTGCTCGATCGCGTTGCGGGTGGCCTTGAAGGCGGTGAAGGCCTGCGCGTTGCCGCCGACCGCGTCACGGCCCTGGTTGGCCAGCTGCTGCGACAGCACCTGCAGGTCCGCGGCCTTGGAACCGGCATCGGCCAGGCGGCTGCCCTGCCAGGTGGACACGCCGGTGTTCACACCGAACAGGATCATCGACAGGGCCAGCAGCGCCAGCCAGAGGTTGCTGCCGCCCAGCCGCAGCTTGCCGGACTTGGTGGCATCCGAAGCAGTACTCATCGTTCAACCTCGATTTTCAATGCAGGGGGCGATGCCCGGCCTCAGGCCGCGGCTTGCCGGAATTCAGGGGTACGCGACAGCAGCGAGAGCGAGAACACGCCCCAATTGTTGCCATCGGCATGGAAAGCGCGATCGACGAAGTGGCCGTAGCGTCCCTCGGCCAGTGAACCGGCCTCGATCTGCTGGGTCAGCTCGAAGCTGCGCTGGCCGAACAGTTCATCGATGGTCAGGGCGACGTCGCCACCGGCCTGGCGCATGATCAGCACGCGCTGGCCTTCCTGCTGGACGGTGCGCGCCCCTTCCAGGAAGTACTTCAGGTCGACCACCGGGAACAGGTTGCCGCGCAGGTTGCCCACGCCCAGCAGCCACGGCTGCGCGCATGGCACCGGGGTCACCGGCGGCATCGGCACGATCTCCACCACTTCGCGGAAATCGGACACCAGCCGACGCTGGCCAACACGGAAACCGACGCCACGCCACAGGTCCTGGGCGAACTGCCGCCCGGGCAGCTGCACCGCGTGGGCCAGGCTGCGCCGTTCGTAGGCTTCAAGAATGTCGAAGGGCGAGCGCATCAGGCCACCAGCTCGTTGATCCGGGCGATGAGTTCTTCCTCGCGCGGCGGCTTGACGATGTAGTCGGCGGCACCCTGGCGCAGCCCCCAGGCCTTGTCGGTTTCCATCGCCTTGGTGCTGACGATGATGACCGGGATGTGCTTGATCGCTGCGTCGCGGGCCATCGCCCGGGTCGCCTGGAATCCGCTCATGCCCGGCAGCACCACGTCCATCAGGACCAGTTGCGGCACCTGGTCGCGGACCAGCTGCAGGCCATCTTCGGCATTGTCCGCTTCCAGCACCTCATGGCCGGCACGGCGCAGCCATTGGGTGAACACCGCGCGGTCGGTCGGTGAATCCTCGATCAGGACGATACGAGCCATTGTGCCTTTCCCCCTGGTCAGGCGTTGACGTACGTGCGGATGGCACCCAGCAGTTCTTCGCGCGTGAATGGCTTGGTCAGGTATTGCTCCGAGCCGACGATGCGCCCCCGCGCCTTGTCGAACAGACCATCCTTGGACGACAGCATGATCACCGGGGTCGCCTTGAACAGCTGGTTTCCCTTGATCAGTGCGCAGGTCTGGTAGCCATCCAGGCGCGGCATCATGATGTCGACGAAGATGATCTGCGGCTGCTGGTCGGCAATCTTGGCCAACGCCTCGAAACCGTCCGTCGCGGTCACTACTTCGCAGCCTTCGCGCTTCAGCAGTGTTTCCGCAGTCCTGCGGATGGTCTTCGAGTCATCGATGACCATCACCCGGAGTCCTGCGAGCTCCCCGCCCGCAGTCGTGTTTTCAGTCATTGCCATTCCCCAAGCGCACGGCCCAATCTTTGGCGGGAGCCGCTGCGAAAGCGTATCTATATCGCACTTCCCGCGCCCGCTTCAAGGGCGGTCCGTGGCGCGGGGCGTGGCGCCTGGCTGAACGTGACCGGATTGGCAATCACTGCGCAGCCCGGCAAGGGACGCTGCGTTGCACATCGCCGGGGAGGCGCACGGCCGGCGTTGCCGCTACCATCAACGCCTTGCCTGACAGGTGCACCCATGCCGTTGAACGTCATCGTGGTGATGGACCCCATCGCCCACATCAAGATCGCCAAGGACACCACGTTCGCCATGCTGCTGGAAGCCCAGCGCCGCGGCCATGCCCTGCACTACGTGCGCCCGGGCGGGCTGGCGCTGGAAGGCGGGGTGGCCGTGGCCTGGACCGCCCCCCTGCAGGTGCGCGACGACCCGGCCGGCTGGTACGAGCTGGGCCCATTCAGCCGGACTGAATTCGGCCCCGGCCAGATCGTGCTGATGCGCAAGGACCCACCGGTGGACGCCGAGTACGTCTACGACACCCAGGTGCTGGATGTCGCTGCCGCCGCCGGTGCGTGCGTGGTCAACAACCCGCAGGGCCTCCGCGACTACAACGAGAAGCTGGCCGCGCTGCTGTTCCCGCAGTGCTGCCCACCGACCCTGGTCAGCCGCGACGCCAAGGCACTGAAGGCCTTCGCACTGGAACACGGCCAGGCGGTACTGAAGCCGCTGGATGGCATGGGCGGCCGCTCGATCTTCCGCAGCGGCCAGGGCGACCCCAACCTGAACGTGATCCTGGAAACGCTGACCGACGGCGGCCGCAAGCTCGCCTTGGCCCAGAAGTTCATTCCCGACATCACCGCCGGCGACAAGCGCATCCTGCTGGTCGATGGCGAGCCGGTCGATTACTGCCTGGCGCGCATTCCGCAGGGCGATGAGTTCCGCGGCAACCTGGCCGCCGGTGGCCGCGGCGAAGGCCGTCCGCTGAGCGAACGCGACCGCTGGATCGCCGCCCAGGTCGGCCCGGAAATGAAGCGTCGCGGCATGCGTTTCGTCGGCCTGGACGTCATCGGCGACTACCTGACCGAGGTCAACGTGACCAGCCCGACCTGCGTGCGCGAGCTGGACGCGCAGTACGGCCTGAACATCGCCGGCACCCTGTTCGACGCGATCGAGGCCGATCTGCACTGATGGATGCCGCACCTGCCGTCCTCGCCCCGCCGCCGCGCGAAGCGCAGCGGCTGGGCGCCACCATCGCCCTGTCGGTGCTGGTGCACGCCCTGCTGATCCTCGGGGTCGGCTTTGCCGTGAAAGGCGACGCGCCCCTGGTGCCGACCCTGGAAGTGATCTTCAGCCAGACCCGCACCGCGCTGACCCCGAAGCAGGCCGATTTCCTGGCTGCCGCCAGCCAGGAAGGCGGTGGCGAGCACGATCGTGCGCAGCGCCCCCGCGACAACCAGGCCGGCATCGTGCCGCAGGCCCAGTCCGGCATCAGTCCGGTACCCCAGCAGCAACAGTCGGCAGCACCAGTGCCACCACCGCAGGCGCGGGTGGTCAGCAGCCGCAATGGCCAGGACACCGTGGCCGTGGCGCAGTCGCGCCCTACCCCGCTGGAACCAACACCGGATGCACCGATGACCGCGCGCGAACAGCGCGATGCCGAGATGGCTCGGCTGGCGGCGGAAGTGCACCTGCGCTCGGCGCAGTACGCCAAGCGCCCGAACCGGAAATTCGTTTCGGCCAGTACGCGCGAATACGCCTACGCCAATTACCTTCGCGCGTGGGTGGACCGCGCAGAGCAGGTCGGCAACCTGAACTACCCCGACGAAGCGCGGCAGCGCCGGCTGGGCGGGCAGGTCGTGATCAGCGTGGGGGTGCGCCGCGATGGCAGCGTGGAAAGCAGCCGCATCCTGCGCTCCAGCGGCACGCCACTGCTGGATGAGGCGGCGCTGCGGGTGATCCAGCTGGCGCAACCGTTCCCGCCGTTGCCCGACAGCGAAGACCAGATCGACATCCTGCAGGTCACCCGCACGTGGGTGTTCCTGCCCGGTGGCGAACTGCGCGACGACCGGTAAGGTTTTCTGCCCGGGCCTGCGGCCCGGGACCCGCTGCAATCAACAGCAACGGCAACGGCAACTGCAACGGCAAGATCAAGAGCGGCGGTTGGGCTGGTCGGTTTGGCGGGACGGTGTGGGCTTGCAGGACACGCCGTAAACCCATCCATGGGGGCTCGATGGCGCCATCCATGGCGCCAACGGTCCTGCAAGCCCACACCGCCCCACCCCTGACAGATCGCGGCGCATCTTTGCTGTTGGTAGCTGTCGACCTTGGTCGACACGATGCATCCACGCCATGCCTGCACGGTAGATCCACGCCATGCGTGGATGCGAGCGAAGCGACCGGCTTTTGAATTTGATTTTTTTTGATTTTCCGTGGCGAACGCGCACGGAAACTGTCCGTGGCCGGGCGGGTGGGCTGTGCAGGGGCGTAATCGCCACGGATGGCGCGCCCGAGCCTACATGGACGTATTCACGGCGTCCCCTGCGCAGCCCACCCGCCCGGCCAACCCACGGCTTTTGATTTACGCGACCAACCCAACCACGAGGGGCTCAGCCGTTGGCTTTCGCCTTCGCGTCCCGCGCAGCCTGCTGCTCGACCAGCGTCAGCGCCACGTTGTCACGCAGGTACGCCGGCTCGACCTTCTCCGCAGCAATGCCTTCGCCGAGTGCGAACGCCGGCACCGCCAGTGCCAGCACATCCGCTGCATGCGGCAGCGCCGTCGCATCGAAGCGGCGCAGACCCGCACCCAGCTGCGCGACCAGCGCGCCCTCCGCCGCGGCAAAACCGGTGCCGACGCCGTAGACGGATGCGTCTTCCGGCAACGACACCGCCGTCGGTACGCACACGCGCTCGGCATCACGCGCCACCGGCAGTCCATCCACGCGCTCGAAACGTGCCACGTACAACTCGCCCATCCGCGCATCGATCGCCGACAGGATCTGCTTCTCTTCCATCGGCGCGCGCAGTGCCAGCACCTGCAGCGTCGACACCGGCAGCAACGGGCGATCCAGCGCCAGCGCGATGCCCTGCGCCAAGGCGATCGCCAGGCGCACGCCGGTGAACGCACCGGGACCACGACTGAGTGCGATGCCGTCCAGCTGGCGGCGGCTGATGCCGGCCTCGGCCAGCAGCTCCTCCGCCCACGGCAGACTCAGTTCGGCATGCCGGCGGGGGGCGATCTCGAAGCGTTCCAGTACCTGCCCATCGACATGCAGGGCTACGGAACAGGCTTCGGTGGCGGTTTCAAAGGCGAGCAGTTTCATCGGATCGGGTCAGAACAGGGGGAACGTGGCACCGGGGGCCGGCTCCGGGCCCGCCACGGCGGCGGTCGGGGCTGCGGCATCTGCCACGGGGGCCCATTGTGGCGCAAAGAAGGCCTGCACATCGGCCAGTGCCCGGGTTCGCCGGAACGGCGGCAGCGACTGCAGGAAGACCTTGCCATAGCCACGGTTGAGCAGACGCGGGTCGCACAGCACCAGCACGCCGCGGTCGGTCTCGCTGCGGATCAGCCGGCCAACCCCCTGTTTCAGGGCAATGACCGCCTGCGGCAACTGCTCGTCGCGGAACGGATTGCCGCCCTGGGTACGGATTGCTTCCAGCCGCGCTTCATACACTGGATCATCGGGCGTAGCGAAGGGCAGCTTGTCGATCACCACCACGCTCAATGCCTCGCCAACCACATCCACACCCTCGCGGAAGCTGGCCGATCCCAGCAGCACGCCATTGCCGGATTCGCGGAAACGCTGCAGCAGGGTCGCGCGCGGCGCTTCGCCCTGCACGAACAGCGGCCAGGGTCCATCACGCAATGCCTCGGCTGCTTCGCGCAGCGCACGATGCGAAGCAAACAACAGGAACGCCCTGCCCTGCGACGCCTGCAGCACCGGACGCAGCACCTGGATCAATGCGGTTCCGAAACCGCGTGCGGCCGGATCGGGCAGACCCTCAGGCAGATAGCACAGTGCCTGCTCGGGCCAGTTGAACGGGCTGGGCTGTACCAGCGTCTGTGGATCGTCCAGGCCCAGGCGCGTGGCGATGTGCTCGAAGCCGCCGCCAACGGTCAGCGTGGCCGAGGTGAAAATCCATGCAGCATGACTGCGCTCGCGATGTTCGCGCAGCGGCGCGGACACATCCATCGGCGTGCGCTGGCAGCGGAAACCACGCGGGGTCAACTCGTACCAGAGCACGTCGCCGGCGGCGGCGCTCGTTTCGGCGGGATCGGCATCGAAGTCGAGTGCGGGCTCTTCATCGCCGAGCCAACGGCCCAGCCGCGAGATCGCCTCACGCGCACGCGCATGGCAGGCATCCAGGCCGGCAGCGGCTTCGCGCAACGGTTGCAGTGCCTGCTCCAGCACCACCAGGCTGGACATCACCGCATCGAAACCCTCGCGCACCTGCGGCATTGCCAACGCCCGCCACTGCGTACCGCGCGCGGGCAAGCCCTCCATCGCAGCACGCAGCGCAGACAAGGCCTGCTGCAGATGATCGACCGGTTCCTGCAATGCCGACTGCGCGCCACCCACGCCGCGCGCTTCAACCAGACAGTCACGGCCCAGCTCCTGCCAGGGGCGCATGCCGAAGCCCTCGCCGAAGAACTGCGCGGCCAGCTCGGGCAACTGATGGGCCTCGTCGATGACGAAGGCCTGCGCGCCGGGCAACAGCTCACCGAAGCCCTCCTGCTTCAGCGCGAGATCGGCGAGCAGTAGATGGTGGTTGACCACGACCAGGTCGGCGGCCTGAGCACGCTGGCGGGCACGCACGACGAAGCAGTCATCCCAGAAGGGACACTCGTTGCCCAGACAGTTGTCGACGGTGGAGGTGACGATCGGCAGCAGCGGCGAGTCATCGGCCAGGCCATCGAGTTCAGCGATATCGCCCGAATCCGAGCGGCCGGACCAGGCCAGGATGCGCTGGAACTGTGCCGCCTGTTCGGGGCTGGAGAATCGCGGTTCACCGCGTGCCTGCTGCAGGCGATAGCGGCACAGGTAGTTGCTGCGTCCCTTCAGCAACGCGCTACGCAGGCCGACGCCCAGCGCCTGGCGCACGCGCGGCAGGTCACGGTGATAGAGCTGGTCCTGCAGCGCGCGGGTACCGGTGGAAATGATGGTGCGCATTCCGGACAGCAGCACCGGCACCAGATAGGCAAAGGTCTTGCCGGTGCCGGTACCGGCTTCGGCGAGCAGCAGGTCGCGCTGCTGCATCGACGCGGCAATGGCCTCGGTCAGGCGCAGCTGCGCAGGACGCGGAACGAATGCATCCAGATGGGAGGCGAGCGCGCCGCCTTCGCTGAGGGCTTCGCGGCTGGCATGGACAAGGTCGGACATCAGGGAAAGGATACCCGGCCGGGCGCTGCCCGGCACCCGTTTCAGGCCAGAGCACAAGCAAAGCAACGGCAACAGCGTTTGTTCATGGCTCTGGGTTGTACTGAGGGCTGGCGGGGGGCTGTGGGTTTGCGGGGACGCCGTAAACCCATCCCTGGGGGCTTGGCCGCGGCATCCATGCCGCGGACACCCCGCAAACCCACAGCCCCCCGCCTTCGACAGTTTCCCGGTGACGGAATGCAAAGGCAGAGCGGAAGCGGTTGGTGTAACGGAGAAAGTAGAAGGGGTCGGATCCGTTTTCCTGCGGAAAACGGATCCGACCCCTGCGAGTGCGCGCAGCGCGCGACCCGCTATTGATTTTCTTTTTCTTTTCCGTGGCTGACCGCACACGGAAACTGTCAGAGGCCGGGCAGGTTGGGTTCGCGGGGGTGTCCGCGGCATGGATGCCGCGGCCAAGCCCCCAGGGATGGGTTCACGGCGTCCCCCGCGAATCCAACCTGCCCGGCCCAGCGCGGCTTTTGCCTTACGCGACCAGGCAGCCAGCCACGAGGGGCTGCGCCGTTGGCTGGAAACTCAGTACCGCTTGATCCCCGGCACCGTGCAGCCTTCAATCTGCGCGTGCGCGGACACCGCATTCTCCTTCTCGCCCCGCGCCAGGCGCGCCTGCTCGATCGTCGCCCAGTGCCGGCGGCACAACGGCCCCGTCTTCGAGCCAAGGTCCACAGCCTTGCGTGCGAACGTTTCCGCCTCCGCCCACTGGCCCTGCAGCAGCGCCAGTTCCGCGCGTTCCTGCAATACCGACGGATCACCGGCCACGATCTGCAACGCCTGGTCCAGGCTGCCGGCCGCGCCAGCCAGATCATTGCCCTTGCGCTGGGTCAGCGCCGTCTGCCGCAGATCCTCAACCTGGGAATCGCGCAGTGGCTGCACCGACAGTTCCTTGTCATCCGGCCCGGCTGCGGCTTCCACGGCTGCCAGCCGCTGTGCGGGCGTAGTGGTGTCCACCGGCTTGACCACCTGCGGCGCGCTGCTCACGCAGGCCGCCAGGGCCAGGCTGAGGCCACTCAGGACCAGGGGCTGGAACAGCGAACGGATAGTCATCGGCATCATCGGCTTGGGGGAGGAGTCGCTGCAGCGGGTGCTGCGGCAGGTTCAGCGGCGGGTTCCGGTTTACGGTCAAGGCCGAACCAGCTGCGCCAGCCGCCGCCCTCGCCTTCGGCACCACCCTGCGCGTCCGGCACGGCGGCCGGTGCACACGGCTCGTAAGCAGGCGCGTAGCCCACCACGAACGGGAATCGCCGCGCGCCCGGGCAGCCTTCGTCAGTGCTGTTGGTCCCGGTCGCTGCGACCGGTTGCCAGTCGAGGCCCTTGTTGCTGACTTTCAGCGGCGCGGTCGGCAGGCGCTGGAAGATGCCTGACCAGACGCGCATCGCGCCGGTGGCGCCGTACAGGCCGGCCTGTTCGTTCTGGTCGTTGCCCATCCAGATCACCGCCAGATGATCGCCGGTGTAACCGGCATACCAGCTGTCGCGGCCATCGTTGGTGGTGCCGGTCTTGCCGGCCGGCTGCAGGCGGCCCAGGCCGTCGGCATTCAAACGCTGCGCGGTACCACTGGCCACCACCTGCTGCAGGCCGATGCTGATCAGGTTGGCGGCAATCGAGTCACCTTCCTGTGCCGGTGCAGGGGTCTTGTCGTAGCGCTTGAGCAGCTTGCCCTGCGGATCAAGGACGCCACGCACCGCGTGCAGCGGCTGGATCTCGCCGCCCGATGCCAGGAACTGGTACAGCTGCGCCATCGCGTACGGGCTCTGGTCGGTCGAGCCGAGGATCACCGCCGGGTTCGCCTCGGCCTTGATGCCGGCCAGCACGTGGATCAGCTGCGTCACCCGTTCCGGGCCGACCTGCATGCCCACCCGTACCGTCGCCTGGTTGTAGGAGTGGGCGAGCGCATCGATCAGGCGCACGGTGCCGTGGCTGCGGTTGTCCGCATTGCCGGGGTTCCAGTTGCGGCCGCGGCTGAGCTGCACGGTCACCGGTGAATCATCGACCCAGCTGGCCAGCGAATAGCGGTCCGGCTGCGCGAGCGCGAGCAGGTACACGAACGGCTTGAGCAGCGAGCCGACCGGGCGCTGCGCCTCGATGGCACGGTTGAAGCCGACCTCGGACACTTCGCGGCTGCCGATCACCGCCACCACGTCACCGTTGTGCACGTCGGTCATCACCAGGCCGGCCTGCAGCTCGGGGCGACGCTTGCTTTCCAGCGACTTGATGGTGCGCGTGACCGCGCCTTCGGCATAGGCCTGCGCGGACGGCGACATACCACTCATCACGCTCAGGCCGGCGCCCTGCAGGGCCGATTCCGGATAGTCGTGGGCAAGCTGGCGACGCACCAGGTCGACGTAGGCCGGGAAGCGGTTGGCCGCCACCAGGCCCGGGGTCTTGGGCACACCCAGCGGCGCCTTCAACGCACGCTGGTACTCGGCATCATCGATCAAGGTCGCCTCGTGCAGTTTGCCCAGCACGAAGTTGCGACGGTCCAGCGCCCGCTCGGGATTACGCCGCGGGTCGTAGTAGGACGGCCCCTTGACCAGGCCGATCAACAGCGCGATCTGCTCGGTTTCCAGCGAGGAGAGATCGCGGCCGAACCAGAACTCGGCACCGGAGGACATGCCGTGGATCGCCTGGCTGCCGCGCTGGCCCAGATACACCTGGTTGAGGTACGCCTCGAAGATGGTGCGCTTGTCATAGCGCGCTTCCATGATCAACGCATACAGCACCTCGTTGAACTTGCGGGTGACGGTCTGTTCCTTGCCGATTCCCAGCAGGCCGCTGCGGGCCAGCTGCTGGGTCAGGGTGGAGGCACCCTGGCGGCTCTGCCCACCGGAGCGAACCGTGACCCAGACCGCGCGCGCGATACCGGACAGATCGATGCCGTGATGGCGGTTGAAGTCCTTGTCCTCGACCGCCTGCAGGCCAGTGACCAACAGGTCCGGGGCCTCGTTCATGCGGATCAGGCGGCGTTCTTCCTGCTTCTGCCCATACAGCGTGGCGATGCGCGCAGGATCCATGCGGGCTGCCTTCAGCGCCTTGCGGCTGTCGGCGTCGCGCAGCGAGGCGATGCTGCCGCCGGACAGCGACAGCTCGACCCGGCGCGCAGCAACGTGGCCATCGACATCGTTGTAACCGCGGCTGGAGATGACGAAGCGCCCGCCCTGCACCGCATAGGTTGCCGGATCCTTGCCCTGGCCATCATCGCGATAGGCCGAGGCGGCCAGTTCGGTCTTCAGGGTTGCCGCATCCATCGCCTTGCCGGGCAGCAGCACCAGCGGGCGTGCATAGACCCGCGTCGGGATCTGCCAGCGCAGTTCACCGAAGCGCTGCGTCACCTGTTGGTTCAGGTACAGCGTATAGGGGATCAGGAAACCCAATCCCAACGCGACCGCCGCCATGCTCCAGGTGATCAGCCGGCGGCGCCAGAGCGGACCGGTGTCCTGCTGGTCGTCGTCGTCGAAATCGTCGATATCGTCTGAATCGTAGCGTCGGGGCACGGGAATGCGACAATGTAGGGTCTGGCGAGTCTACCCCAGCCGCTGCGGCAGGCGAATTCTCCCGGCCCCCCTGCTTAAGCTGGAGTTGCAACCGGATGGCGATGTCCCTGGCCGAAATCCGCTACCTGATCAATCGCCTGACCGGCCTGGCCCGCCGCAGCCTGGCCAGCCTGCGCACCCGCGGCTGGCGGGCCACATGGCAGCGGATCCGGGTCCACGCCCAGCGCGCGGTGCCGGCACCGCGCAAGCCGCTCTACCTGGCACCGGCACAGCCGTTCGCTCCCTTTGCGGTGCCCACCAGCGATACCCCGGACGTCAGCATCGTCATTCCGGTGTACAACCACGTCGACCATACCCTGGCCTGCCTGCGCGCCCTGGCCGCGCACCCGCCGTCGGTGGCCTGCGAAATCCTGGTGGTGGACGACGGCAGCAGCGACGCAACGGTGCAGTGGATGCCGCAGATCAGTGGCCTGCGCTACGAAGTCCGCGAGCACAACGGTGGTTTCATCGAGGCCTGCAACGATGGCGTGTCGCGCACGCGCGGCCGCTATGTGGTGCTGCTCAACAACGATACCGTGCCGCAGCCGGGCTGGCTGGAGGCATTGCTGGACACCTTTGCGACCGTCGCCGATGCCGGTCTGGTCGGCAGCCAGCTGCTGTACCCCGACGGCCGCCTGCAGGAATCGGGCGGGGTGATCTTCAGCGATGGCAGCGGCTGGAGCTACGGCCGTTTCGAAGCCGCCGATGATCCCCGCTTCGCCAGCCTGCGCGACGTCGATTACTGCTCCGGCGCCGCGCTGATGCTGCCGCGTGCCCTGTGGCAGCAGCTGGGCGGTTTCGACACCCGCTACAAGCCCGCCTACTACGAAGATACCGACCTGGCCTTCCGCGTGCGGGCACAGGGCCTGCGCGTGCTGGTGCAACCGGCCAGCCGGGTGATCCACGATGAAGGCACCAGCAACGGCACCGATACCGGCAGCGGCGTGAAGGCCTACCAGGTACGCAACCAAGGTGTTTTCGCAGCCAGATGGGCCGCTGAACTGGCCTCCCATCCGAAGCTCGGCGAGGTACCCTCGCCGGCGCTGCTGCTGCGCGGCCGTCGCCAGGTGTTGATCCTGGATGAGGAAGTGCCGCGCCCGGAGCGCGACTCCGGCTCGCTGCGGCAGGTCAACCTGATCCGCCTGCTGCTGCAGGGCGGCGCCCACGTGGTATTCGTGCCCACCCGGCGCGAACACGGCGGCGTGGCGACCGAAGCCCTGCAGCGGATGGGCGTGGAAGTCTGGTATACGCCCTTCCTGGACGGTGTTGCAGGCTGGCTGCGCAGCCACGGTACCCGCTTCAACGTGGTGATGATGGTGCGCCACCACGTCGCCAATGAATGCCTGCCGCTGCTTGAGCGCTATGCGCCGCAGGCGCGCACCGTGTTCGACACCGTCGACCTGCACTACCTGCGCGAACGCAGGGGTGCGGAAGTGGCGGGCGATGCTGGCCTGCTGCGCAACGCCGAACGCACCCGCGCCAGCGAACTGGCAGTGATGGACCGGTGCGACATCACCGTGCTGGTCAGCGCCGCCGAGCGCGAACAGCTGCAGGCCGATGCGCCCCAGGTCCGGGTGGAGCTGATCTCCAACCTGCATGAGGTCGCCGGCACGGGTGCACCGTTCGCGCAGCGCCACGACCTGGTGTTCGTCGGCGGCTTCCGCCATCCGCCGAACCTGGATGCGATGGAGTGGTTCATCGGCGATGTGTTCCCGCACGTCCGCGCGGCGCTGCCGCAGGTGCGCCTGCATTGCATCGGTGCCGGTGCACCGGACACGCTGCTTGCCCTGGCAGCCAACCAGCCGGGCGTAGTGATGCATGGCTTCGTCGAAGACATCGTTCCGTACATGGACGGTGCCCGGATCGCCATCGCGCCGCTGCGTTTCGGCGCCGGCGTGAAGGGCAAGATCAACCTGAGCATGGCCCATGGCCAGCCCGTGGTCGGCACCACCTGCGCGGTGGAAGGCATGCACCTGCGTGCCGGCCAGGACGTGCTGGTGGCCGACGATGCAGCGGGCTTTGCCGATGCGGTGGTCCGCCTGTACCAGGACCCTGTGCTCTGGCAGCAGCTGGCCGCCGCTGGCTTGGCCAACGTGGCCGAACATTTCTCGCTGGATGCCGCATCGGCAACCGTGCAGCGGGTGTTCTTCGACTAGTCGATGTGGCCGCCTGCGTGCCGCAGGCGGTCCTCGAACGCGGCAAGCTCGGCCAGATCCGGCTGCAACCGCCGCACCTGCTCCACGGCCGAGGCGGCAAATTCCACATCACCGCGACCCAGCCGTTCGCTGCCGATCGCCAGCCAGCGCTGGGCCAGGCGGGAACGCGCATCGGGCAATCCTGCGGCCGTCGGCGCCAGGGTCTGCCACGCTTGCAGGCAGGCACCTGCGGCCTGCACCCGGTTCTGTCGCAGGTTGTCATCGAAACAGGACCTGCTGGCGGGCAGCAGGCGCGCTGCCGCCGCCTTGACCCGGCTGTCGCGCGGTGCCAGTGCCTGCGCTTCGCGCAGCGCATCGAAGGCGCTGTGCCCGGGGGGGCTGATCCACTGCCCGGCACGCTCGGCGCGATCGATCTGGCGCAACCGATCACGCAGCTGGCGCTCACGCTGGGCAGCGCTGATGCCAGGCTGCTGCAACGACTGGCGTGCCTGCCGCGCACGCTGCAGGCGCTGTGCAAGCTGCTGCTGCGCCGCTTGCGAGGCACCCAGACCTGCCGCCAGCGCAGCATCCTTGTCGGCCGCCTCGAACTGGAAATCGTCGGCCCGCTTCTGGCTGCGCGCCAGCAATGCCTGCACGGTCTGCTCGCGCCCACGCAGTGCAGTGGGATCATCGGACGTGACCGCCAGCACGGCCTGGAAACTATCCGCAGCCGTCTCAAGCTGCTGCCGTTTTAGCGCACGCTGACCCTGCTGCAGCCGTTGATCGACGGCCTGGGAGAGCGCCTCCTGGCTGGCAGGAAGCTCGGAATGACCTGCATCGAACTGACGTGCGCGCTGCAGGATCGCAGCCGCCGTGGCCAATTCGCCGCGCGCGGCCTGTGCACGCGCCTGCTGCAGCAGATCGCTCAATGCATCCTCGCGACCTTCCAGCGCAGGCAGGTTGTCCGGCTGCAGCGTCAGCACCCGCTGGAACAACGGCAACGCACTGCTGTCGCCGTCGTCCAGCCGCCCCGCTGCAAAGGCATTGCGGGCCTGCGCAAGCAAGGCGCCGATGCCAGCCCCGGCACGACGACGCGCCTGCAGTTGCTGGGCCACCGCGTCTGCCTCGGCACGCGGCACCTGCAGCTCACGCGCCAGCGCCAGCGCCTGCGCGCAGCCGTCCAGGTCGCCCGCCTGCAGCCGCTCGCGTGAGTGCTGCAGCGCTGCCGCACCGGTGCGGGCCAAGCCCTGTCGTGCCTGCGGACGGTCGCCATCCAGGGCCAGTACCGCCTGATAGCGTTCTCGCGCGCCGCTGCCGTCGCCCGCGGTCAAGCGACCTTCTGCCAGCGCACGATCGCCCTCGGCCAGCAGTTGCTCTATCTGTGGCTCATCCCAGAACCAGTCCGCCAGCGGTTTGCGCACCAGCACCAGCAGCACGAACACGGCTGCAGCCGTCAACAGCGCCCAACGCCACACCCGGCGTGCATGGCGCGCCTGCAGCCACCACCAGCGGCTTTCACGGCGAACGCGATCGAGCGCCGGATGTGCGGCGCTATGTGAGCGATGCGGGGGCTCGCGTTCCATGCGTGCAGGGTAGCCGGGGCAGCGTGAAGCTCAGCCCAGACGACGCGCCTCGCTGACGCCCGGCAACGCATCGAGCTTGCCCAGCAGATTCGACAACTGGCCGTAGTCGCTGACCTTCAGCCGCAGGCGCAGATGCGCGCGGCCACTGTTGCGGACGTTGTCGCTGTGGATGTCCAGCACGTAGGCGTCTTCCTGTGCGATCAGATTGGTGATGTCCTTCAGCAACCAGCGGCGGTCGACCGCATCGACCACCACGTCCACTTCATAGCCACCGCCGGCCTGGCCCCATTCCACCGGCAGGATCCGCTGCGGACTGGACGCAGCCAGCCGTGCCAGTGCCACGCAGTCTGCACGATGTACCGTGACACCACGGCTACGGGTGAGGTAGCCGACGATCGGTTCGCCCGCCACCGGCTGGCAGCAGCGCGCCAGCTGCACCAGCAGATTGCCCACGCCCTGTACGGTGAACTTGGACTTGCCCAGGTTCTCGCGGCGCGCGGTCGGCCGCGGCAATGCCGACGTCGGCGCCGGCTGGCTGGCCGCACGCTCGGCTTCCAGCAGCGAACGGCTGACCTGGTTGGGGCCGGTATCACCCAGGGCGACCTGGATGTAGAGGTCGTCGACACTGTCGGCATGGAACTTCTTCGCCGCCGCGGACAGGTCCGAATGCTGCAGGCCCAGCCGCTTCAGTTCGCGCTCCAGCAGCTCGCGCCCTGCCTGCACGTTGCGCGCACGGTCCAGCTTGTGGAACCAGCTGCGCACCTTCTCGCGCGAGCGGTTGCTGGCCAGGAAGCCGTTGGCCGGCATCAGCCAGTCGCGGCGCGGGTCGGCCTCCTTGCCGGTGAGGATCTCGACGCGATCCCCGCTGCGCAGACGGTAGGTCAAGGGCACGATGCGGCCGTTGACCTTGGCCCCACGGCAGCGGTGCCCGACCATGGTGTGCACCTGGTAGGCAAAATCCAGCGGCGTTGCGCCCTGCGGCAGGTCCAGCACCTCGTCCTTCGGGGTCAGCGCGTAGACCCGGTCTTCGGTCAGCTCGGCATCAAGCGCCCCGGCCAGTTCATTGCCCTGCCCGTCCTGCGCCTGCTCCAGCAGCTGCCGCATCCAGGTGATCTTGCGATCGAACGACTTCTCCGCGCCCTTGCCGCCTTCCTTGTACTTCCAGTGCGCGGCCACGCCCAGCTCGGCCTGCGCGTGCATGTCGTGGGTGCGGATCTGCACTTCGATGGTGCGCCCTTCCGGGCCAACCACCGCCGTGTGCAGCGAGCGGTAATCGTTGGCCTTGGGCCGGGCGATGTAATCGTCGAACTCGCTCGGCACCGGCGCCCACAGCGCATGCACCACGCCGAGCGCGGCGTAACAGGCGGCCACGTCGTCGACCATCACTCGTACCGCACGGATGTCATACAGCTGGTCGAAAGCCAGGCGCTTCTTCTGCATCTTCCGCCAGATGCTGTAGATGTGCTTGGGCCGGCCGCTGACCTCGGCGCGGATGCCCTGCACGCCCAGTTCGCGCGACAGCACCTTTTTCACATTCTCGACGTAGCGCTCGCGGGCGATGCGGGTTTCGTCGACCTCACGCGCGATGCGCCGGTAGGTTTCCGGCTCCAGGTGACGGAAGGCCAGGTCTTCCAGCTCCCACTTCAACTGCCAGATGCCGAGCCGGTTGGCCAGCGGCGCATGGATGTCGCGGGTCAACTGGGCCAGCGCGCGGCGCTGCTCCTCATCGAGCTTGTCGGCCGCGCGCATGCGCGCCAGCTGCCGGGCCAGCAGGATCGGTACCACCCGCAGGTCGCGGATGATGGCCAGCAGCAACCGGCGCAGGCCTTCGCTGTTGCGGCCGGCCTCGCGACCGGCATGCAGTGCCCAGACGGGATCGGCCGCATCCTGTCCATCGAGCAGGCCGATCACCGCCGCTTTGTGGCTGCCCAGCGGCAGTGCATCGAGATGGACGCGCAGGCCCGGCAGATCGAACAGCAGGGCCGCCACCACGGCACCCTCGTCTGCCGAGAGCATCGCCAGCGCGTCCAGGGTATCGCCCAGCACCGACCAGCTGGCACGCATCTGCGGGTCGCAGTCGGGCGCTTCCCAATGCCCGCGCAGGGCCTGGCGCAGCGGAGCCGGCAGCACGGCTGCCGAGGGGCGGTTCAACAAGGCATCCAGGCCGGGGACGGAAGCGCGGTTCACAGCATCGAGCAGGCAAGACAGAAGCCCCTACACTAGCGCCGCAGCCGTTCAGGAACAATCGCCGCGGCCAGCATCGCCGGGAATGTGGACATGCCGCTACACTCGCCGACATCCACGGGAGAGTTCCGCCATGCCTTCGATCACCCTGTCTTTCCGCCCTCGCCTTCTGGCCTGTGCCGCCGTGCTGCTGTCCCTGTCGGCACCCGCGCTGGCCCAGCGCGTGGTGCAGGGCGACCTGCAGCAGCAGATGTCGCCGGCCGAATTCAAGGCCGCAGGCCTGGACAAGCTCAATGCCGCCGAGCTGGCCACGCTCAACCGCTGGCTGCAGGGCAAGGTTGAAGCTGCCACCACCGAGGCGGTCGCTGCGGTGCGCGAAGAAGCGCGCGAGGAAGGCCGCCAGGAAGTGATCGTGAAGAACCGCGGCTTCTTCGACTTCGGCAGCAGCGAGCCGATCAGCGGCGTGCTGCAGGGCGAGTTCCGCGGTTTCGGCAAGGGCCGGATCTACGTGCTGGAAAATGGCCAGCAGTGGGAACAGACCGATGCCACCTCGATTTCCGGCGTACGCAAGCAGTCGCCGAAGGTCAGCATCAGCCCCGGAGTGATGGGCGTGTGGTACCTGAAGGTCGAAGGCGTGAACACCCAGCCCAAGGTGCGCCGCACCAAGTAACGACGCTGTCAGCCGGTACCGCCGAGACCATGCTCGGCGGCAACCTGCTGCGCCACGTCCCGCAGTAGATCCACGCCATGCGTGGATGCCATTCCGCTTGACCCCGCCAGCCAGTACCCGGCGGGGTCAGCCCAGGGGTTACGAGGCCTGGCGCAGTGCGGTCACCCGCTGTGCCAGTTTCTTCGCCGAAACGCCGGTGCGTGCGCCCAGTTCCTGGGCGAACAGCGATACCCTCAGCTCTTCCAGGTCCCAGCGTAATGCCTGCCACTGCGGCCGTTCGCGCAGGCCCTGCTGCTCGCCCACCTGCAACGCCTCCAGGAACGGGTGCAGTTCCAGCATGCGCGCCTGGTCACGCGGGGGATCGCGCTTGGCACGCTCGGTACGCAGGATCATCGCTTTGAGGTAGCGCGGGTACTGCGCCAGGACATCAGCCGGCGTGTCGCGCAGGAAACCCGGATGGATCAGCCCAACCAGCTGCGCTTCCATGTCATCCAGATTGCCGCGCGCCCAGCCCATCAACGGCGCCTCCAGCATCGGCTTCAACTCGGCCACCAGGGCAAGGATCGACTCGGCCAGCTTCAACCGCTGCATGGCTTCGCCGAACAGCGTTTTTGCGGCGTGTTCGCGACGCTGCTCGAACGCCGCCGCATCGCGGATATCGCTCAGGCCGTCGGCCAGCACGGCATTCAGCGCCGCATCGACCAGATCGCCACGCAGGCGTTCCTGGGTTTCGATCGAGGCGTACAACAGGCCGGTTTTCGCTGCTACCGGCAACTGCTTGCGTGCCTGTTTGATCTTCTCGCCCAGGCCGATCTCCAGCAGTCGACGCACGCCCAGCGGGTGTGCTTCCTCGGCCTGTTGGCGATCAGCAAAGATGCGTAGTGCAACGCTGTCACCCTCATCCTTCAGCGCGGGATAGGCCGGCACGCCGGCCTCGCCCGGTACCTGCAGCGGAATCGGCGAGGCCGGGAACGTGCGCAGGCCATCGGCCGCCATCTCGCGCCCGGCACGTGCCGCGAACGCATCGCCGGCACGGCCACCGAACTTCGCACGCAGCACATCGAGGTCGCGCGAGGTTGCCAGCACCTTGCCCTGCTCATCGCGCAGGCGCAGGTTCATGTGCAGGTGCGGCTCGATTGAACCGGGCTCGAAATCGATCGCGGCCACCGTTGCCCCGGTTGCCCGTGACAGGAAGCGCGCCAGCTCACCGGTGATCGCATCGGCACTGGGCTGCGGGAACGCTTCGTAGAACGCGCGCGCGAAATCCGGCGCCGGCACGTAGTTGCGCCGCATCGCCTTGGGCAGGCTGCGGATCAGCGCGGCCGCCTTGTCGGCAACGAAACCGGGCGCCAACCATCCCAACTGCACCGCATCCAATGCATTGAGCAGGTGCAGCGGGACGTCCAGTGTCACGCCGTCATCTTCGGCCCCGGGTTCGAAGCGGTAGTGCAGCGGCAACCGCGCCTGGCCCAACGCCAGGTACTTCGGGTAGCGCTCCTGCTCGCTGCCTTCGCCCGGCAGCAGATCCATCAACGACCAGTGCAGGCCCTTGCGCTGTTCCGGCGGCAACGCCTTCCACCACGCATCCAGCCCTGACGCGGAGTGGATCTGCGGCGGCACCCGGTCCAGGTACCAGCGTGCCTGCCAGTCCTCGTCGGCAACGATGCCGGCACGGCGCAGCTTGGCTTCTTCCTCGCGTGCCTGCTCCAGCACCTTCTGGTTGTCGGCCACGAAGCTGGCACGGGTGTTGATCTCACCGGTCACCAGTGCCTGGCGCACGAAGATGTCATGCGCCTCGCCGGCGTTGATGCGGCCGTAATGCACCGGCTTCTTCGGCGCCAGCACCAGCCCGAACAGGCTGATCTGCTCGGAGGCCAGCACCTGGCCCTGCGCACGCGACCAATGCGGGTCGAAGTGCTTGCGCAGCAGCAGGTGCGGCAGTTCGGCGATCACCCAGTCCGGCTCGATCGCCGCCAGGGTCATGCCCCACACCTTCTGCGTATCCAGCAGGTTGGCGGCCAGCAGCCACGGTGGCGGCCGCTTGGACAGCGTCGAACCGGGGAACGGCAGGAAACGGCGTTGGCGCGGCGCCTGGAAATCACCCTTCTCGCTGCGATGGCCGATCTGCGTGGGCAGGCCCGCCACCAAGGCCCGATGCAGGGTCTGGTAAGCCGTGGCGCGAACGCGTTCGCTGTAACCACCGCCGTCGGGCGCCTGGTCCTTCTGCGCACGGGCAGCGACCGGCGCGGGCGCCGTTTCGGCCTTGCCCTCGCGGGCCAGGCGCGCAGCACGGTGCAGCTGGCCACGGGTCGCCTTCACCGCAGCAGCATCATCGCGCGCCGGAGCCGGCGCACTGCTGCCGGCCAGCAGCGGTGCCATCGATGCCTCGTTGGCCTCTTCCTTCCAGCCCAGTTCCTCGCACAACAGGCGCAGCTGCCGATGCAGCTCGCGCCATTCACGCATGCGCAGGAAGCCGAGGAAGTGGCGGCCGCACCAGTCGCGCAGCTTGGACTGGGTCAGATCCTCATGGGACTGGCGATAGGCGTCCCACAGGCGCAGTACACCGACGAACTCGGAGCGGCCATCGGCGAACTGCGCATGTGCGTTGTCGGCCGCGCCGCGCGCCTCGGGCGGTCGCTCGCGCGGATCCTGGATGCCCAGGAACGAGGCGATCACCAGCATCGGTCGCAGGCAGCCCGCGGCCTGCGCCGCCACCAGCATGCGCGCCAGTTTCACGTCCACCGGCAGGCGCGCCATCTGCTTGCCGATCGCGGTCAAGTGGCGCTCGCTGTCGATCGCCCCCAGCTCGGTCAGATGCTGCCAACCATCGGCGACGGCCCGCTCATCCGGCGCCTCAAGGAACGGGAAGTCCTCGATGCGGCCCAGGCCGAGCTGCAGCATGCGCAGGATCACCCCCGCGAGGCTGGAACGACGGATTTCCGGATCGGTGAACTCCGGCCGCGCCTGGAAATCGGCCTCGGCATACAGGCGATAGCAGATGCCCTCGGCCACGCGGCCACAGCGGCCCTTGCGCTGGTTGGCACTGGCCTGCGAGATCGGCTCGATGTGCAGCCGGTCCAGTTTGTTGCGCGGGCTGTAACGCTTGACGCGGGCGAAACCGGGGTCGACCACATAACGGATGCGCGGCACCGTCAACGAGGTCTCGGCAACGTTGGTGGCCAGCACGATGCGCCGGTTCGGGCCGGGATTGAACACGCGGTCCTGGTCCTGGTTGGACAGCCGCGCGTACAGCGGCAGCACTTCGGTATTGCGGTACTTGCGCCGCTCCAGCGACTGGTGCGCATCGCGGATCTCACGCTCGCCCGGCAGGAAGATCAGCACGTCGCCACGGGAATCCAGGCGGGTGATTTCGTCGATGGCCGCAACGATCGCATCGTTGACCGTGCGTTCGCCCTGGTCTTCGCCCTCGCCTTCCAGCGCGCGATAGCGCACCTCGACCGGATAGGTACGGCCTTCGACGCTGATCACTGGCGCATTGTCGAAATGCTGGGCGAAGCGCTCGGTGTCGATGGTCGCCGAAGTGACGATCAGCTTCAGGTCCGGGCGCTTGCGCAGCAGCTGTTTGAGATAGCCAAGCAGGAAGTCGATGTTGAGGCTGCGTTCGTGCGCTTCGTCGACGATGATCGTGTCGTAGTTCGACAGCCAGCGATCGCTGGCGATCTCGGCCAGCAGGATGCCGTCGGTCATGAACTTGATGCGGGTGTCTTCGCCGACCTTGTCGTTGAAGCGCACCTGGTAGCCCACCAGCTGGCCCAGCTCGCTCTGCAGTTCCTGCGCGACACGGCTGGCCACCGCACGTGCGGCGATCCGGCGCGGCTGTGTGCAGCCGATCATGCCGGCTTGGCCACGGCCGGCGGCCAGGCACAGCTTCGGCAGCTGCGTGGTCTTGCCCGAGCCGGTTTCACCGGCGATCACCACCACCTGGTGGTCGCGGATCAACTGGGTGATGGTCTCGGCTTCACGCGCAATCGGCAGCTGTGGGTCCAGAGTAATGGCCGGCTGTTGTTGCGCCCGCGCCTGCCGGCGCTGCACCGAAACCTGCAAGGCCTGCTCGAAACTGGCGGCCAACGCCGCATCCTGTGGCTTGGCCTGGCAACGCGAGAGCATTCCCAGCAATCGTCCACGGTCGCGGCTCATGGCGCCGTCGATGGCGGCACGCTGTTGGCGCTGGCGGGACTGCGGCATTTTGTCGATAGCGTTCATCAATCGGTTCGTTTAAAACTTTGAATGCGACCAGTCATCACGACTGATTTATTGTGAAGGCCAACGATTCCACAAGGAGGAACCCCATGGCGAAGACCAAGAGCACGACCAAGCCCAAGACCGGCAAGCAGAAGCTTGCGGCTTCCGCGCCGTCGGCCCCCAACATCGATATCGGGATCACCCCAGGCGACCGCAAGAAGATCGCCGACGGATTGGCGCGGTTCCAGGCCGATGCGTTCACGCTCTATCTGAAGACCCACAACTTCCACTGGAATGTCACCGGGTCGATGTTCAACTCGCTGCACACCATGTTCGAGACGCAGTACACCGAGCAGTGGGCGGCACTGGACGATGTGGCCGAGCGCATCCGCGCACTGGGCTTCAATGCCCCGGGCTCCTACCGGGAATTTGCTGCGCTGACCTCGATCGTCGAGGAGCCGGGCCTGACCGACAGTGCGGACTGGCGTGAAATGGTACGCCAGTTGGTGGTCGCCAACGAAGCGGTATGCCGTACGGCACGTGAAGTGCTGGATGTGGCCGACGATGCTGACGACGCCCCGACCGAGGATCTGATGACCCAGCGCCTGCAGACCCACGAGAAGTACGCGTGGATGCTGCGCTCGCTGCTCCAGTAAAGGTTTTGGGTGGTTCGGCAGGGCTGCGCCCTGCACCTGCAGAGGCCTTGAAGCCAAGGCCAGAGCCAGAGCAAAAGCTGGCTTCCTGTGGGTAGGCGGGGTCGGTCCGGTTGCGGGGGACGCCGTGAATACGTCCCTGTAGGCTCGGTCGCGCCATCCATGGCGCTTACGCCCCCGCAACCGGACCCACCCCGCCTTCGACAGTCTTCCGCAATCTGTCGGGCCAACTCTTAAAGCTTGGGGTCGGATCCGTTTTCCGCAGGAAAACGGATCCGACCCCATTTTATTTGTCGATATCTGACAGATTTCATCCACGCATGGCGTGGATCTACCAACCGTCACCGGAAATCTGTCGGGGGTGGGGCGGTGTGGGCTTGCAGGACCGTTGGCGCCATGGATGGCGCCATCGAGCCCCCATGGACGGGTTTACGG
>NZ_JBFTQU010000016.1:0-43978 GCF_056399165.1 Stenotrophomonas sp. 01N47 | reverse complement strand
GTTGCGGGGGCGTGAGCGCCATGGATGGCGCGACCGAGCTTACAGGGACGTACTTGCAGCGTCCCCCGCAACCGGACCCACCCCGCCATCCCGCAGGAACCCCGCTGTTGCCGTTGCCGTTGCATTTGCGGTTGCTTCGGCGGTTGCTTCGGCTGTTGCCGTGGCCTCTGCGGGTGCCGGGCGCAGCCCGGCGATGAACCTACCTTCGGACCTGGCCTTCGCCCCGTACCACGAACCGTTCGACTGTCAGCGCTTCCAGCCCCATCGGGCCATAGGCGTGCAGGCGCGTGGTGGAGATGCCGATCTCGCTGCCGAGGCCAAGCTGGCCACCATCGGAAAAACGCGAAGACGCGTTGACCATCACCACCGCCGAGCGCAATGCGCTGACGAAACGCGCGGCACTGGCCACGTCTTCAGTGGCGATCACTTCGGTGTGGTCGGAGGTGTAGGTACGGATGTGCGCGATCGCTGCATCAAGATCGTCGACCACGCAGACCGCCAGTATCAGATCGAGGAATTCGGCGGCATAGTCGTCCTCGCTGGCCGCGGTGCTTCCCGGCAGCAACGGCCGCGCGCGCTCGTCTGCACGCAGCTGCACGCCACCTTCGGCCAGCGCCAGTGCAGCACGCGGCAGGAACGCTGCGGCAATGTCCCGGTGCACCAGCAGGGTCTCCAGTGAATTGCACGCGGAGGGGCGACTGCACTTGCCGTCCACCAGCAGATCGAGCGCTTTGGCTGCATCGGCGCTGGCATCGACGAACAGGTGGCAGACACCCTTGTAGTGCTTGATGACCGGCACGCGCGCGTGCTCGGCGACGAAGCGGATCAGGCCTTCGCCACCGCGCGGGATGGCCAGGTCGATCAGTTCGTGCAGTTGCAGCAGTTCCAGCATCGCTTCGCGGCGCAGGTCGGTCAGCACCGTCACAGCGGCAGGGGGCACGCCGTTGGCCTTCAATGCCCCCGCCAACGCCTGGGCGATGGCGGTATTGGAATGGATCGCCTCCGAGCCGCCACGCAGGATCACGCCGTTGCCCGCCTTCAGGCACAGCGCGGCGGCTTCGGCGGTCACGTTCGGGCGTGCTTCGTAGATCATCGCGATCACTCCCAGCGGCACGCGCACCTTCTGCACGCGGATGCCGTTCGGACGCACGTCGTCGCGGGTCACCTGCCCGACCGGGTCCGGAAGGCCGGCCACCTCGCGCACGGCGTCGGCCATCGCCAGCAGGCGCGCCGGGTCCAGTGCCAGACGGTCGAGCATCGCGTTGCCCACGCCTTTGTCGCGGGCGGCGGCCAGGTCGCGTGCATTGCCTGCAAGAATCTGTCCGGCATTGACCTCCAGCGCCTGCGCCATCGCCTGCAGCAGTGCCCTGCGCGCATCGCTGTCCAGGCCGGCAACCACCTGCGCCGCCTCGCGGCAGGCACGGGCCTGCGATTCGATCTCACTCATCGGCATATCCTGCAGTGGGTTCATGGCAGCACCAGATCGTCGCGATGGACGACGGTACCGCCGTAGTTGTAGCCGAGCACGGTCTGGATGTCGCGGGTGTGGCGGCCGGCAATGCGGCGCACGTCATCGGCGGCGTACTGGCTCACACCACGGGCCACGCACACCCGGCCGGCGTCGGTGTTCCAGCATACCTGCACCATGTCACCGCGCCGGAACGCGCCGTCGGCACCGGTGATGCCACCGGGCAACAGCGATGCCCCCTTCTCGCGCATCGCCTGGGCGGCGCCGGCATCGATCAGGATCGCGCCTTCGGCGAGCGGAGCGTGGCGCAGCCAGTGCTTGCGGGCCGCCTCGCGGCTGCGCGCGGCATGGATGCGGGTGCCGTGCAGGCGATCCTGCGCCAGCGCGCGTACCACCTCGCCGCTGCGGCCATTGAATAGATAGGTTTCGATGCCGACACGGCCGGCCTTGGCTGCGGCCTCCAGCTTGGTGCGCATGCCGCCGGTGCCGGCGACCGAACCGGCGCCGCCAGCCATCGCCAGCACGGCGTCATTCAACTCGACTACTTCATGCAGTGGCCGGGCATTGGCATGCGTGCGCGGGTCGGCACTGTAGAGACCGTCGATGTCGGTAGCGATGAACAGTGCATCGGCATCGACCAGCGCCGCCACCGTCGCGGCCAGGTTGTCGTTGTCACCGAGTTTGAGCTCATCCACCGAAACGGTGTCGTTCTCGTTGACCACCGGCAGCGCGCCCAGCCGCAGCAGCTCGTTGAGCGTTGCCCGCGCATTGAGATAGCGGCGGCGGTTGCGCAGATCGTCATGGGTCAGCAGCACCTGCGCCACCGGGCGCTCGAAGAAGCGCTGCCACAGACCGATCAGCTGCGCCTGGCCCAGAGCCGCCAACGCCTGCCGCGCCGCCATCGCGGCACCGGGTTCATCGGCCCGGGGCAGGATCGCGCGGCCGGCAGCGACCGCGCCGGAGGACACGATGACGACCTCGCGCCCGGCCAGCACGTTGGCCGAAACGAACTGGGCCAGGCCCAGCGCGTGGCGCGGCGACAGGCCACCACCGTCGGCGGCCAGCAGGCTGCTGCCAACCTTGAGCACGGCACGCCGCCACGACGGCAGCGCTTGTTCGGGGAACGGCGATGCAACGTGGGCGGCGTGGACAGTCATCAGGGGCGCCTCAGCGGGTATTCCATTCATGGACGCTCAGCGCCGATGCCTGCATCGTCACCAGCGGATCGGTGGCGATGATGGCCTGCGCCTGCGCGAGGCTGTCGAGGTTGCACAGCACATAGGCGCCACCGCTGCCGTCGGCAAAGCCGCCGGTCAGCTGCAGCCGGCCCTCGGCCTGCAACGCATCGAGGAAGTCGCGGTGCGGCTGCACCACGGCGTCGTTGAAGCCCGGCAGGCGCATCGCCAGCACCAGGTAGACGGTGCCGGCCATCAGGACAGCGCCTGCCAGCGCGCGCGCAGTTCATCCAGGCGCAGGTCCGACGCCGAACCCGGCGATACGCGCGCCGCCAGGCTGCCTTCTGGCGTTCGCCCCTGCCCTGCACTGTCGGCACCGGCAGCAGCGGCCTTGTAGGCCTCGCGGAACGGCACGCCCGCTACCGCAGCTTCCACCGCGACATCGGTGGCATACATGCCCGAATCGATCGCTGCACGCAGCTTGTCATCGCGCCATTCCAGGTTGGCCAGCAGCGCCGGCAGCAGTTCAAGCGCGGCCAGGCCGCGCCCGAAACCGTGGAAGATCGCACCCTTGGACGACTGCAGGTCGCGGTGGTAGCCCGACGGCAGCGACAGCAGCTGCTCGATTTCGGTGCGTGCAGCGGCGACGCTGGCATGGGTCGCCCGCATCAGCTCGATCACGTCCGGATTGCGCTTGTTGGGCATGATCGAACTGCCGGTGGTGTACTGCGCCGGCAACGCGACGAAACCGAATTCGGCGCTGGTGAACAGCGACAGGTCCCAGGCAATGCGGCGCAGGTCCAGGGTGGCACCGCCCAGCGCTTCCAGCGCGGCCAGTTCGAACTTTCCACGCGACAGCTGCGCGTAGATCGGCGAAATCTGCATGCGCGCAAAGCCGAGCGCGGCGGTGGTGTGCTCGCGATCCAGCGGCAGGTTTACGCCGTAACCGGCGGCGGTGCCAAGCGGATTGGCATCGACCAGCGCATGGGTATCGCGGGCGCGCACGGCGTTGTCGATGAAGGCTTCGGCCCAACCGGCCCACCACATGCCGGCCGAGGACACCACGGCACGCTGGATGTGGGTGTAACCGGGAATCGGCAGATGCTGCTCGGCCTGCGCACGGTCAAGCGCCACCTTGGCCACCTCGGCGCTGACCTGCGCCACGCGCTGCAGCTTCTCCTTCAACCACAACCGGGTGGCGACCAGGATCTGGTCATTGCGGCTGCGGCCGGTGTGGATCTTGCGGCCGGCATCGCCCAGGCGCTCGGTCAACCGTGCCTCGATCGCCGAATGGCCATCCTCATACTGCGTATCCAGCACGAAGCGGCCTTCGCGGAAGTCCTGCGCCAGCACCTCGAGTTCACGCAGCAACCCGGCCAGTTCGTCGGCGCTGAGGATGCCGATGTGCTGCAGGCCCTGCGCATGCGCTGCGCTGGCAGCAATGTCATGCAGGAAGAACTCGCGATCGAGGATCACATCGTCGCCGGCGAGGAAGGTCTGGATCTGGGCATCGACAGCGACGCCTGGCTTCTGCCAAAGAAGGTCTGCCATGGGGAGCTCCTGTACGGTTTCAGTGCGGGATCGACGTCAGTTCGTCGATGCCCAGCGCAAGATTGAGGTTCTGCATGGCCTGGGTGGCCGCGCCCTTGAGCAGGTTGTCCAGGGTCGCCACCACCACCACCCGCTTGCCGCCCGGGGCGAGCGTGAAGCCGCCGACCTGGGCACCGTGGCGGCCAGCGATGCGGCTTACCCACGGTACCTCGTCCACGACCTCGATGAGGGCTTCACCGGCGTAGGCTTGCTGGAAGCGCTCGACGATCTGCTCGCGGGTCTGCACGCGGTTCAACCACAGGTTGGCGGTGAGGGTGATGCCACGGAAATGCGGCGCGACGTGCGGCATGAATTCGACCGCCACGCCCAGCTGCACGGACACCTCGCGCTCATGCACGTGGTTGGTCAGCGCGTAGGGCATCAGGTTGTCGGCCAGCAGTTCAACGTTGTTCTTGTCCGACGGCGAGGTGCCCGCACCCGAGTAGCCGGACACGCCGAAGCACTGCGGCGGGCCAGCCAGCAGATCCAGCAGCGGATGGATCGCCAGCTGCATCGCGGTGGCGTAGCAGCCGGGGTTGCTGATGTGCTTCTGCCCGCTGTAACGGCTGCGGGTAAGCTCGGGCAGGCCGTAGTACCAGGTGTTGTCGAAACGGTAGTCGGCCGACAGGTCGACGATCACCGTGTCCGGCTTCGCCGTTTCCAGCGCCGCCACGAACGGTGCGGCCAGGCCGTTGGGCAGGGCCAGGATCACCGCATCCACGCCCTTGGCGGCAACGGCGTCGGCGTCGAGATTCTCGAACTGCAGTTCACCCTGCCATTGCGGGTAGTGGTCGGACACGCGCTGCCCGGCCAGTTCACGCGAGGACACGAAGCCCAGCTGCAGGTTCGGATGCGCTGCCACCAGGCGGATCAGCTCGGCGCCGGTATGGCCGCGGGCGCCGACGATGCCGACGGTGAACGAGGAGGAAGTGCTCATGCGTGCGTGCTCATGCGTGCGAATCGAGGCGGTGCTGCAGGTGGCGTTTCACGCCCTGCCATTCCGCATCGATGATGGAGAAGATGACGGTGTCGCGCGGCGTGCCGTCGGGATGCCGGCGGTGATTGCGCAGCACGCCATCCTGCTTGGCGCCCAGGCGTGCGATCGCGGTGCGCGAGGTGAAGTTGAACCAGCTGGTTTCAAACACCACGCTCAGGCATTCCAGCCGCTCGAAGGCATGGCTGAGCAGCATCAGCTTGGTTTCGGAGTTGACCCCGGTGCGCTGCACCGACTCGCCATACCAGGTGTAGCCGATGCTCAGCCGCGGTACGTCCGGTTGCAGATCGTAGTAACGGGTCGTGCCGACGATCTGGTCGTTGGCATCGAACACCACGAACGGCAACACCTTGCCTTCGGCCTGTGCCTGCAGCGCGGCCTGCACATAGCCGGTCATGGCCTTCGCATCGGGCACCTGGGTGTACCAGAGCCTGGACAGCGCGCCTTCGCCCAACGCGCCGCGCAGGCCGTCGATGTGGCTCATCTGCAGCGGTTCCAGCCGCGCATGCGTGCCGGTCAACGTGGGTACCCGGGTCCAGTCTGCGTGGTTCATCGCGCTCAGCCCTCGAGGCTCGGTGCACGCACCGCGCAGTGGTCGACATAGGTCCTGATCCGGTCGATGCCATCGGCGCCGTACCAGAACACCTTCCAATGACCCTGCTTGTAGCAGCCATCGGACTCGGCGTAGTAGAAGTGGTTGATCGGGTTGCCGTTGCGCGAGCGCCAGAACAGCTGCGGGGTTTCCTCGCGCATCACGTTCCAGACCGCGCGGCCAAGCCCTTCGCCCTGCGCATCATCGAGCACGGCGAACTTGTCCAGGTACACGCCCTCGGTCTCATCGGTGAGGATCACCGCCGTGCGGTAGTTCTCGCTGACGTACGCGCGCAGCAGCGTGGTCCTCTCGAAATAGTCCGGCACCAGGGTGCGGCCGAAACTGGATTCGATCAGGCCCTTCAGGCGCGGCAGGTCCAGCTCGCTCCAGGCAGTTGCACGCAGCACCTTCTCGCCCTTGCGCACCAGCGTTCCCGAGCCCTTGTGGGTGAACAGTTCCTTGGCCAGGTCGGCCGGCCGGGTGATCGACACCGACGATTCCAGCGGCAACCGGTCCAGCAGGGACTTGATCTGTTCGATCTTCACCTTCATGCCACCGTGGATCCACGGTTGTGCGATCAGGTGGTCGTACTCGGTGGACAGGTTGATCGAATCAATCACGCTGCCCTGCTCGTCCAGCAGGCCGCCGGTGCCGGTCAGGAAAATGATCTTGTACGGTTGCAGCTCCTGCACCAGTTCGTTGGCGGCGAAGTCGGCATTGACGTTGAGGATCTGCCCACCGGCGGTCTCGCCCAGGCTGGTGATGACCGGGATCGAGCCGGCACGCAGGCTGGCCTCGATCGGCGCCAGGTTGACCTTCTTCACCTCGCCGACCAGGCCGTAGGTATCCAGGTCCAAGTACTCCGCCTCGAACACGCCGCCGGTGATGGAGGTGGCGCGCGCGCCATTCTGCTGCAGTGCTTCGACCAGGCGCAGGTTGGACTGCTGGAACACCCGGCGCACGATCGCCAGCGCTTCCGGCGAGGTCACCCGCAGGCCGTTGACCGTCTGCTTTTCAATACCAGCTGCCGACAGTTCCGCATCCAGCTGCGGGCCGGCGCCGTGCAGCACGATCGGGGTCAGGCCGACTTCCTGCAGGAACGACAGCGAGGAGGTCAGCGCGTCGAGATCGTCGCGCAGCACCGCGCCGCCGACCTTGACCACGGCGAAGCGCTTGGCGTCCAGCTGCGAAAAGCGCTTGAGGTACTGGCTGATCTCCTTCGCGCTGGCCATGCTCGAGAGCAGGCGCACGATGGTCTGGCGGGTCTGGCGGTGGGGCTGGAGGGCAGGAGACATTTCGGTTTCGTCACAGGCGGCGGTCGCCGCGTTGCAGTTCCGCCGCGCAGAAGCGCAGCGGCGTTGTGGGTCGATCAGGCGCCGGCGGCGATGATCCGGTGTACGGCGTCGGTGTAGCGCTGCAGCTGCTCCAGCGTCACGAACTCATCGGCGGTGTGGGCCTGGGCGATGTCGCCCGGACCGAACACCATCGTGGTGTAGCCACCGGCCGAGAACAGCGACGCCTCTGTCCAGAAGTCCACCGCGTTGCCGATCGGCAGGTCCAGCGCATCGGCCACGTCGCGCGCCAGCAGGCGGCGGTGCTCGGCTTCGGCGATATCCCCTGCCGGCAGGCTGGGGCCACGGAAGGTTTCGGTGAACAGCGCCGCTTCCGGTTCGGCGAAGCCGGCGAAGGTCGCCAGCAGCCCGTCGATGTCCATCGACGGCAGCGGCCGGAAACCAAAACGCACTTCCGCGGCCGGTGCGATCATGTTGGCCTTGATGCCACCTTCCACGCGCCCGATGTTGAAGCGCAGGCCGGTCAATCCACCGAAGCGTGCCGAGGCCAGCGATTGGACATGGTCCAGCGCGCGGTTGCCCCAGCGCATCGCCTGGTGCAGCGCGCTGGCGGCTGCATCCTGCTTGCCCGACGCATGGCCGGCACGGCCGGCGAACTGCATCAGCACCGAGCTGATGCCACGATGCGCGAGCACCGCCTCGCTCATGGTCGGTTCGGCCACCAGCACCGCTTCGTACGCAATGCCCCGGGCCAGGAACGCCGCGATGCAGCGCGGATCGTTGGCTTCTTCATCGCTGGAGAACAGGAAGGCCGCGTCGCCATCACTGGCATTGGCGGCCGCCACCAGCGCCGCAGCCGCGCCCTTGATGTCACACACGCCAAGGCCGACCACGCGGTCGTCCAGGCGGCGCATCACGTGCGGGTCGGCACTCCAGTGCGGCGAGTCCGGCACGGTGTCCAGATGCACGTTGAACAGGTACTTCGGCGTGCCGCGCACGGCATACAGGCTGACCGCGCCGGCGCCATGGTCGATCACCTCCACATTGAACCCGGGCAGGTTGTCGCGCAGGTAATCGAAGATGCCACCGGTGGTGATCGCACGCGGCGGGTTGCGGGTGTCGAAGGACACCAGGGCCTGCAGATGCGAGATCGTCTGTTCAAGCATGAATCAAAGATCCTTCAGTACAACGTGTACCGGCTGGAGGAGAGCCCCCTTGATGTTCAAGGGGGCGCGCCAACGGCGCGGGGATTAGGTGGAATGCGCGGGAGACGCACGCGCAAGTCAATCGCTCAGCGATTGACTTGCGCGTATAGCGTCGAGCTCATGCCGAACAGCTTGATGAAGCCTTCGGCTTCTTCCACGCCCCAGTCGGCCGACTGCGCATAGGTGGCGCCCTTGGTGTTGAGCAGGTGCGGCGACTTCACCGCAACGGCGTCGACACGACCACCACGGGTTTCCAGCACCACTTCGCCGTTGACCTTGGCCTGGGACGACTTCAGGAACGCCTCGATGTCGGTCTTCAGCGGGTCGTGGTAGAAGCCTTCGTACACCAGCTCCACCCACTTGCGCGCCACGTCCGGCTTGAAGCGGTTCTGCTGCTTGGTCAGCACCGCATCTTCCAGCGCGCGGTGCGCGGCCAGCAGCGAGACCAGCCCCGGGGCTTCGAACACGATGCGGCCCTTCAGGCCGATCACGGTGTCGCCGGTGTACACGCCACGGCCGACGCCATAGGGGGCGAACAGCTTGTTGAGCTGGGCCAGGATCTGCTCGCCCGGCAGTGCCTTGCCGTTGAGCTCGACGGCTTCGCCTTCGACAAACTTCAGGGTGACGGTCAGCGGTGCTTCCGGCCATTCGCTGCGCGGTGCACACCAGCCACGGGCGCCCTCGCCCGGTGCTTCCCAACGATCGATCTCGCCGCCGGACATGGTCAGGCCCAGCAGGTTCTCGTTGATGGTGTAGGCCTGCTGCTTGGCGCGCACGCCGAAGCCACGCTCTTCCAGGTACTTCTGCTCGTAGGCGCGGGTCTGGGTGTGTTCCTTCTGGATCTCGCGGATCGGCGCGATGATCTGGTAGTCACCCAGGGCCTTCACTGCCAGGTCGAAACGCACCTGGTCGTTGCCCATGCCGGTGCAGCCGTGAGCGATGATGTTGGTGCCCAGTTCGGCGGCGCGCTTGAGCGCGGCATCGACGATCAGGTAACGGTCCGACACCAGCAACGGGTACTGGCCCTGGTAGCCCTCACCGGCCCACACGAACGGCTTGACGAAGCCGGACCAGATGGCCGGACCGCCATCGACGGTCTGGTGGCTGGTGACACCCAGCTCGGCAGCACGCTTCTCGATGAAATCGCGCTCTTCGTCATCCACGCCGCCGGTATCGGCGAACACGGTATGCACGTTGTAGCCGCGCTCCTGCAGGTACGGCACGCAGAAGCTGGTATCAAGGCCGCCGGAGAAGGCGAGAACGACGTCTTTGTTGCTCATGGGGGTTATGTCCTGGTAGCGCCGGGCCATGCCCGGCGGAAATGTTCGAATGGAGAAATCAGCGCCCGGCAACGGCGGCCATGATCGCCTTCTGCACATGCAGGCGATTCTCGGCTTCGTTGATGGCGATGCACTGCGGCGAGTCCATCACGCCGTCGGTTGCCTTCACGTTGCGGCGCAGCGGCAGGCAGTGGCTGAACACGCCGTTGTTGGTCAGGGCCATCTTCCGCTCGTCGACGATGAAGTGCTTGAACTGGTCGCGGATCGGCTTCTCCGGCTCCCAGTTGCCGAAGAACGGCAGCGCGCCCCAGCTCTTGGCGTAGACCACGTCGGCACCGGCATAGGCACTGTCGATGTCATGGCTGATCTTCAGCGAACCGCCGCTCTCGGCCACGTTCTGCTCGGCCCAGCCCATGTAGCGCTCGTCGAGGATGTAGTCGGCGGTCGGGCACAGCAGCGTCACGTCCATGCCCATGCGGGTGGCGATGGTCAGCGCCGAGTTGGCCACCGCGGTGTTCAGCGGCTTCGGGTGATAGGTCCAGGTCAGCACGTACTTCTTGCCGCGCAGGTCCTGGGTACCGAAATGCTCCTGCAGGGCCATCACGTGCGCCAGTTCCTGGCACGGATGGGTGATGGTCTCCATGTTGATCACCGGCACCGGCGAGTATCTGGCGAAACTCTCGAGCACGACGTCCTGGCGGTCGTAGGCCCAGTCGACGAACTTCGGGAACGCGCGCACGGCGATGATGTCGCAGTAGCGGCCGAGCACCTTGGCTACTTCAGCGATGTGCTCTTCGGTATCGCCGTCCATCACCGTGCCGAGGTTGAACTCGATCGGCCACGCATCCTTGCCCGGCTGCAGCACCACTGCGTGGGCACCGAGCTGGAATGCGCCCAGCTCGAAGCTGGTGCGGGTGCGCATGGACGGATTGAAGAACACCAGCGCGATCGACTTGCCCTTGAGCTGGTCGCCGAGCTTGTTGCGCTTGAACAGCGCAGCCTGGGTCAGCAGCGCGTCAAGTTCGCTGCGGCTCCAGTCCTGGGTGTTCAGGAAGTGCTTGGGGGACATCATCATTCCTTGCATGAGCGGCGCCGAGGGTCGACGCGGTGGAAGGTGGAAGGGAAAACCGGGAACCAGGGTGGTACGAAAAGGTTGCAGATGAAGCTTTCAAAACGCGGAAACGAAAAAACCCAGCCGGCGGGCTGGGTTTTTTTCGGACGAACAGCAGAAAGCTCCGGATTACCCAGCGAGAATGTGGGGTTCCGGTCGACGGGCACGCGACGTCATGCCAGTGGCCTGGCGGGCGGCGCTGCTGTCGTGCTGGAAGTCGGTGAGCTTCATTGGTCGGCAATCTTTACATGCGGCCGGGGCCGGCGCAAGAGGCCGGCGTCGCAGAATCAGGGGGTGCCGGCGGCAGCCTGCTCCGGGCCCACCCACGGGGTGATCGAAACCCGGATCTTCAGCCGGTTGCCTGGGTCTTCCGGCAGACGTGAACGGTACTTGGTGCCCTTGTAGACATAGTCCACGTCATAGGCGATGGGGCGGCGGAACTCGCGTCCGACAGGCACGATACGACAGTCCCGGGTCAGCATCGGGCCCGTGTTGGCCGGCGCCGGGGCGGGGGCTTCCGCCGGCAGTTCCTCCAGCACCTCCTCGTCGCTGCGCTTGAACATCGAGCGAACCGAATCCCAGAGGCGGCCGATGCGGCCCTTGTCCTCCACCGGCTCCTCGCCGGTGACGTTGACCGGCGCCAGGGTACGGGTCGAGACCGGCTCGCAGTGCTCCTCGGTGCGGGTTGCACGCAGGGTCTGGAACACCGGCTCCACGTTGAGCACCTGGGCGTAGTCGAACTTCACGTTCTCCACGATCACCACCCGGTTGCGGGGCTCGGCCTCCTGGGCCTGGACCACGGCGGGCAGCGCCGACAGGCAGGCCAGGGTCAGCAACGCGGTGGTTTTCATTGGCGAAGGGAGCAGGGACACGGCAATAGTGTAGGCAGTGGTGACCGCAAGGGGCTGAACATTACCCGTCCGCGCCGTTCCTGCCCACCCCATCCCGGCCGCCGGTGACGTCCACCGGTGGCAACGGTCCCCCCAAAGGGCCCCGACACGTTCTAAAATCACAGGCTTGTCCCCCAGTCACAGACCCATGACCCTGCGCCTGCACAACAACCTGACTCGCCAGCTCGAACCGTTCACCCCGCTCGATCCGGCCTGTCCGACCCTGTATGTGTGCGGCCCGACGGTCTACAACTACGTGCACATCGGCAACGCCCGTGGGCCTGTGGTGTTCGGGGTGCTGGCCGACCTGCTGCGGCGGCGCTTCGGTGCCCTGCGCTACGCCCGCAACATCACCGACGTGGACGACAAGATCAACACCGCCGCGCGCGAGCAGGGGGTGCCGATCAGCACCATCACCGACCGCTTCGCAGCGGCCTACCGTGAAGACATGGCCGCGCTGGGCGTGGTGCCGCCGGACATCGAGCCGGAAGTGACCGCGCACATGGCGCAGATCATCACCATGATCGAGCAGCTGGTCAGCAGCGGGCATGCGTACGCCGCCGAGGGGCACGTGCTGTTCGCCGTCGGCAGTTTCGAGGGCTACGGCAAGCTGTCGCGCCGCGACCCGGAAGAGATGCTGGCCGGTGCCCGTGTCGAGGTCGCTCCCTACAAGCGCGCGCCTGGCGACTTCGTGCTGTGGAAGCCGTCCGGCGACGACCTGCCGGGCTGGGAGTCGCCCTGGGGCCGCGGCCGTCCCGGCTGGCATATCGAATGCTCGGCGATGGCCGCCGCGCACCTTGGCGAGACCATCGACATCCATGCCGGCGGCGTCGACCTGCAGTTCCCGCACCACGAAAACGAGATCGCACAGAGCGAGTGCGCGCACGGCGGCAAGGTGTTCGCGCGCTTCTGGCTGCACAACGGCATGCTCAACTTCGGCGGCGCCAAGATGAGCAAGTCGATCGGCAACATCGAGCGCGTCCACGACCTGGTGCGCAGGCATGCCCCCGAGGCGCTGCGCCTGGCGTTGCTGTCGGCCCACTACCGGCAGCCGCTGGACTGGTCCGACGCGCTGATCGAACAGTCCGGCCGCACCCTCGACCGCCTGTACGGCACCCTGCGCGAGCTGGCCGACGTTGCCGCCACCGCGGTGATCCCGGCAGAGATCGAAGCGGCATTGGATGACGATCTCAATACGCCGCAGGCGCTGGCCGAAGTGGCCCGTATTGCCGGTGAAGCGCGCCGCGCCACCGATCCTGCCGAACGCGCACGCTTGAAGAGTGAACTGCTCGGCGCCGGCCTCGCCCTGGGCCTGCTGCAGGCCGATCCGGCGCAGTGGTTCGGCAACGCCGCTGGCGACAGCGACGACGACGCGCGCATCCAGGGCTTGATCGACGAACGTGCGGCGGCCAAGCAGGCGCGCGACTTCGCCCGTTCCGACGCCATCCGCGACCAGCTGGCCGCCGAAGGCATCGTGCTGGAAGACACCCCGCAGGGCGTGCGCTGGTCGCGCAAGCGCGGCTGACCTGCCCTGCCCCGTGGCCGGTCCGCCGGTCACGCTCCCTACTGTAGAGACTGTTGTGATCGACTCCCCGTTCCCGCTTGAACCCACCGCCGCCGAGGCACAGACGGCCATCGCCGAGGAATTCGGTTTCTTCGGCGACTGGTCCGAGCGCTACCAGTACCTGATCGACCTCGGCCGCAAGCTGCCCGCCTTCCCGGAAGAATGGAAGACCGAAGAGCACCGCCTGCTCGGTTGCCAGTCGATGGTCTGGATCGTGCCGGAAGGCAATGCGCAGTCGCTGCGTTTCCACGCCATCAGTGATTCGGCCATCGTTTCCGGCCTGATCTTCCTGGCGCTGCGCGTGTACTCCGGGCGCAGCGCGCAGGAGATCCTGGCCACCGAACCCAGCTATATCCAGGATATCGGCCTGGCCCGCCACCTGTCGCCGACCCGCAGCAACGGCGTGGCGGCGATGCTGGCGTTCATCCGCGAGACCGCGCAGGCCCAGCTGCAGCGCGATCCGTCGTGAGCGAGCCCGCCACGGCCGAAGACACCGCGCTGGGCCTGCTGTCCCGGCCCGGTTTCGCCCGGCTGCTGGCGTATCGCATCTTCGCGATGCTGTCCTACCAGGTGGTCGCGGTCACCGTCGGTTGGCACATCTACGAAGTCACCCGCAATCCGTTCTCGCTGGGCCTGATCGGCCTGGCCGAGGTGCTGCCGTTCTTCTGCGTGGCCCCGTTTGCCGGTTACCTGGTGGATCATCTGCCGCGCCGCAAGTTGGGCATGGTCGCCTGTTCCGGCCTGGTCGCCACCGCGCTGGTGCTGACCAGCGTAGCCAAGGGCTGGCTGCCGGTTGAAGGCGTGTGGCCGATCTATGCAGCCATCGCCCTGACCGGCATGGTCCGCGCCTTCCTGTCGCCGATCTACAACGCCCTGTTCGCCCGCGTGTTGCCACGTGAACATTTCGCCCGTGGCGCCGGCCTCGGCGCCGTGGTGTTCCAGACCGGCATGATCGCCGGCCCGGCACTGGGGGGCGTGCTGGTCGGCTTCGGTGGCAAGGGCCTGTCCTATGCGGTGGCCACGGCCTTCGCGCTGGTGGCGATGGGCTGCCTGGCCACGCTGAAGGTGGAAGAGCCGGTGCATGCCGGTCCAGCCGCCCCGATCTTCAAGAGCATTGCCGAAGGCGCGCGCTTCGTGGTCGGCAACCGGATCATGGTCGGCGCCATGGCACTGGACATGTTCTCGGTATTGCTGGGCGGTGTGGTGGCGATGCTGCCGGCGTTCCTGCACGAGATCCTGCATCACGGCCCGGAGGGCCTGGGCATCCTGCGCGCGGCGCCGGCACTGGGCTCGGTGTGCGTGGGCCTGTGGCTGGCGCGCCACCCCCTGCACCGCAATGCCGGTCGGGTGCTGCTGTTCGCGGTCGCCGGCTTCGGCCTGTGCGTGATCGGCTTCGGCCTGTCCCAGCACTTCTGGCTGTCGGCGTTGATCCTGCTGTTCTACGGCGCCTTCGACGGCGTGTCGGTGGTGATCCGCTCCACCATCCTGCAGTTGGCCACGCCGGAAGAGATGCGCGGCCGGGTATCGTCGATCAATGGCATCTTCATCAGTTCGTCCAACGAACTGGGCGCGTTCTATGCGGGCACCATGGCCAAGGTGCTGGGGCTGGTACCGGCGGTGGTACTGGGCGGATTCGCGGTGCTGAGCGTGGCCGGGGTCACCGCATGGAAGAACCCGACGCTGCGCAAATTGAATCTGCGCGATCTGCAGTGATCCCGCGGAGAGCGGGTTCGGCGGCGCCGGGCATTGGACTGGCCTCGTCACGCTCCCTCGATGAATAGGTTTGTCACTTTCTTTGCGCGCGCAAAGAAAGTAACCAAAGAAACGCGCCGCCATCCGCGAGCCGGTGCTGCGCACCGGTGCCCTGCGCTCCTCGGTGAATCAGGGGACGGCGCCGAACTCGCTGCGCTCAAACAGCGGCGCCTCTTCGCCCCTGATTCCCCTGCGGTACTCGGCTCGCTACAAGGCGGACCCAACAGCCGCGAGCGCACGCATGGCCGCTCCTGGTAGAGCCAAGCCATGCTTGGCTGCTTTTGCTTTTGCTTTTGCTCTTCCTTGCCCTCCGCCTTCGGCCCGAGCCAAGCATGGGCTCGGCTTTATAGCAACCGCGCACGCAGGAAACCGTCGAGAGCCTGCGGGTGGGTCCGGGCAAGACCGTCCGCGGCATGGATGCCGCGGCCGAGCTTACAGGGATGTACTTGCAGCGTGTCCTGCCTGGCCCCACCCGCAGGCTCACCCCGATACCCGCAAGGCGCCGCTCTACACAGCCAACTCGAACCCAACAAAAAACCCGGCCGAAGCCGGGCTTTTTGCATGACATCACAACGAACCGGAATCAGTCGCCCTGCTGCTTCTGCAGGTGCTCCCAACGCTCCTGGGCGTCGATGGTGCGCTCGGCGGTCAAGCGCGCTTCAAGGCGCTCCAGGCCGATCTCTTCACCAGTGTCCACGCAGTACCCGTAATCGCCTGCTTCCAGGCGCTTGAGGGTGCTGTCGATCTTGCCGATCAGCTTGCGGTAACGGTCACGGGTGCGCAGCTCCAGCGAGTTCTCGGTTTCGCGGGTCGCGCGCTCGGCTTCATCGCCGATGTCACGCACTTCCTCACGCAGGTTCTCGATGGTCTGCTTGGACTCTTCCACCAGGTCGGCGCGCCAGTTCTGCAGGCGCTGGCGGAAGTACTCCTGCTGCAGCGGGCTCATGTACTCCTCGTCCGAGGCCGGCTTGTAGCCTGCGGGCAGGATCGGGCGGCCGGTGGCCTCATCGGTCTTGTATTCGACGACCTTGTACTTGCTACGCGGCGCAGGCGCTGCCGAACGGGCAGCGACGGCCACGGCAACCTTGCCCACGGGGCGGGTCACGGTCTTCGGAGCGGAATCGGATTTCACGGCGGTTTTAGCAGGCGATTTCGAAACGGGCACGGGATTCTTGGATTGCGGGGCGGTCGATGCTGCAGAAGCGGCGGCCGTGGCCGGCTTGGGGGCCGGTTTGGCTGCTGCCACTGCCGCGGTCTTGGCCGGGACAGACTTGGCCGGGGCCGGCTTCGCAGCTGGCTTCGGTGCGGACTTCACTACAGGGGCCGGCGTCGGCTTGGCGGCCGGCGGGGCGACATTCTTGGCAACCTTCTTGGCCGGTGCCGGCTTGGCAGGCGCCACCTTCTTTGCTGCCGGCTTGGCAGCAGGCGCGGCGGCAACCTTCTTCACCACCGCCTTCGGCGCCGGCTTGGCTGCTGCCTTCTTCGGTGCCGGCTTGGCAGCGGCCTTCTTCACCGGCGCAGCCTTGCTGGCAACCTTCTTCACCGCCGGCGCCTTCTTGCTGGCAGCGACAGGTTTGGCCTTGACCGGCGCAGCGGGTTTCTTCGCCACTGCCGGCTTGCCGGACTTGGCCGGCGTTTTCTTTGCGGTGGCCTTCCTGGCCGCCGGTTGTGAGGATGCCGCCTTGGTCACCGGCTTGCTGGCCGGCTTCTTGGCAACGGGCTTGGCCGCCAACTTCTTCACAACAGGCTTGGCGGTTTTCTTGGCGGCCTTGACGGCCTTCTTTGCAGTTTTTTTAGCAGCCACGAAACGCTCTTCCTTGGATTCCCCGGGGCCCGGGAAAGCGGGCCTTTATAGCCTACCCGACCCGCAGCAGCAACCTTGGGGGCCCGCTCCATTCAGTCCAGGAGTCAACGGGTCCAAGGTGCGGTCCGACGAACACGGACCGCCTTGCGCGGTACGGAACCTGTCCGGCACCTGGAGGGGTGCCGCTAGCGGTCGCAGGCCATCTACGACATGCGACCAACGGCCCATCCTGCACAAATGCGGCCTTCATGCCAACTGGCTTAAGATGACTGCGTGATCTCGCGCCTGCTCATCGCCCTGCTGCGCTTCTACAAGCGCTTCATCAGCCCCCTGCTGGGGCCTCGCTGCCGTTTCGTGCCGAGCTGCTCTGAATACGCCATGGAAGCCATCTCCCGGCACGGTCCGCTGCGCGGCACCTGGCTGGCCGCGCGACGGCTGGGCCGCTGCCATCCGTTCCATCCCGGCGGCTTCGATCCAGTGCCCGAATCTCCCAACGCCCCTTCTTGCCGTTGCACAGGAAAACACTGACATGTCCTCCACGCTCATCACCAACGCCCGCCTGGTCAACGAAGGCCGCACCTTCGAAGGCGACCTGCGCATCGAGAACGACCGCATCGCGCAGATCGGCAAGGGTTTGACCCCGCGTGATAGCGAACAGGTGGTGGATGCGGCCGGGCGCTGGCTGCTGCCCGGGATGATCGACGACCAGGTGCATTTTCGCGAACCCGGCCTGACCCACAAGGGTGACATCGCCAGCGAATCGGCTGCAGCCGTGGCCGGTGGCCTGACCAGCTTCATGGACATGCCCAACACCAACCCGCCGACCCTGGATTCGACCATCCTGGAAGCCAAGTACGAGCTGGCACGCGGCCGGGCCTGGGCCAACTACGGTTTCTACCACGGTGCCAGCAACGACAACCTGGACGCCATCCGCGCGCTCGATCCGAAGAAGGCGCCGGGCGTGAAGGTATTCATGGGCGCCTCCACCGGCAACATGCTGGTCGACAACCCGGAAACCCTGGACGCGATTTTCCGCGAGTGCCCGACCCCGATCATCACGCACTGCGAAGACACGCCGATGATCGATGCCAACCTGAAAGCGTTCCAGGAAAAGTACGGCGACGCACTGACCCCGGAGATGCACCCGGACATCCGTTCGCGCGAAGCCTGCATCAAATCAACGCGGCTGGCCATGTCGCTGGCGCGCAAGCACGGCACCCGCCTGCACGTGCTGCACATCTCCACCGCCGACGAACTGGCGCTGTTCGAGAAGGGCCCGCTGATCCGCGCCGACGGCAGCCGCAAGCAGATCACCGCCGAAACCTGCGTGCACTTCCTGCACTTCGCCCGCCCGGATTACGCCACCAAGGGCAACCTGATCAAGTGCAATCCGGCGATCAAGGACGTGGCCGATCGCGAGGCGATCACGGCCGCGTTGGCTGACGACGTGCTGGACGTGCTGGCCACCGACCACGCCCCGCATACCTGGGAAGAGAAGCAGAAGCCCTATGCGCAGGCGCCGTCCGGCCTGCCGCTGGTGCAGTACGCGCTGGTCGCCGCACTGGAACGCGTGCACGAAGGCAAGCTGACCCGCGAGCAGGTCGTGCAGAAATTCGCCCATGCCCCGGCCCAGTTGTTCGATGTGGAAGAGCGTGGCTTCCTGCGCGAAGGTTACTTTGCCGATCTGGTGCTGGTGGAGGATGTGCCGTTCACGGTCAAGCGCGAGGACGTGCTGTCCAAGTGCGGCTGGTCGCCGTTCGAAGGCACCACGTTCCGTTCGCGCATCGCCTCCACCTGGGTCAACGGCCAGCTGGTCTGGGACGGCAGCACGCTGGTGGGCAAGCCCGCCGGCCAGCGCATGACCTACGACCGCTGATGCGTCCGGCACTCATGTTCGCGGCGCTGCTGCTGGCAGCGCCCCTGCTCTCCGCACCCGCAGCCCAGGCACAGGACGGCATCGGCGACCTGATCGACAGCCGCGTGGTGTTCCCGGCCAGCGCGTCGCAGGGCGCGCTGGTGATCGGCAAGGTTCCTGCCGGCAGCAGCGTGCGCTATGCAGGTCGCGACCTGCGCGTGAGCAGCTACGGCAGCGTGGTGCTCGGCATCGGTCGCGATGAGAAGGGCCCGCTGCAGGTGCAGATCCGCCGACCGGATGGCAGCAGCGAGACGGCCGCCATCGCCGTGACCCCACGCGACTGGCCGACCGAGCGGGTGAACGGCGTACCGCCGAAGACGGTCAATCCGCCGCCGGCCATCGCCGAGCGGATCAAGCGCGAACAGGCGCAGGTCACCGCTGCGCGTGCGCGCGACGACAACCGCACCGATTTCACCCAGACCTTCATCTGGCCGGTGCAGGGCCGCATCAGCGGCCGCTTCGGCAACGCCCGCGTGTACAACGGCCAGCCCGGCGCCGGCCACTCCGGCATGGACATCGCAGTGCCGACCGGCACCCCGGTGAAGGCACCGGCGGCTGGTGTGGTGACGTTCGCCGGGCCGGATCTGTACCTGACCGGTGGCACCCTGCTGCTCGACCACGGCTTCGGCGTCAGTTCGAACTTCCTGCACCTGTCGCGCATCGACGTGAAGGTCGGTGATCGCGTCGAACAGGGCCAGGTGATCGCCGCCGTCGGCGCCACCGGCCGTGCCACCGGGCCGCACCTGCACTGGGGCATGAACTGGTTCGACACCCGCATCGATCCGCTGCTGGTGCTGGAGCGCAAGTAACGGTAGTGCCGGCCGCTGGCCGGCAACCTCATGGTGTTCACCAACCTACCCGGATTGCCGGCCAGCGGCCGGCACTACCAGGTGAGGGTTCAGCCGCGCGCGGCCCACCACACGCGCAGCAACGTGCGCACGGGCGTGGCTTCAATCGGTTTGCCGGCGGCCTGCGCCGCCAGACGTGCACGCGCCAGGCTCGCCCACACCCGGCGTGCGCGTGGACCGGGCACGCGGGTGCCCCACCCTTTCAGCAACTGCTGCGCCCAACGCTGTGCAGCGTTGCCGGCATCTTCGTCCAGCAGGCTGCGCGGAACTCCGGCCACGCCAGCGTCCTGCAGGCGCTGGGCCAGGGTCTGCAGCAGCACGGCATGGCCAGCCCCCTTGCGCGGCTTGTCGGCAAACACCACGACCTCGACCGCAGCCACCGCGTCGGCATAGTTGCCCAGTGCGCGTTCGGCTCCGGCAGCGTCCAGCGCTACGGTGCGCGCCTCGACCAGATCCGGCAGCGCCTCGGCCAGCTGCACCCACGGTGCCCGTACCGGCTCCAGCACGCGTCCCAGCGGATGCCGCGAACGCTGCGCGGCCCAGCTGCGCAGTTCCTCGCCCCACCATGCCAGCTTGGCGTCCGCCGGCAGCGGGTCGCCAGTGGTGTTGAGCATGTCGTCGAATTCCTGCAGCAGCGCGAACCACGCCAGCGCCACATGGCGCTGCGGTTCGGCCACGAACGGCTCGGCCACCGACCATTCCGGCCAGCGGCTGCGCCACTTGTCGAGGAAACTATCCAGCGCGGTACTGCTCACTACGTTGTTCCTTACGGCTGGGCCGGGGTCGCCGGCCGGGTCGGCCAGAGACTGGCCAGTTGCAGAAGTCCGGCGTTCTCGACCAGCACATCGGCCTGCCAGGCCAACGGGTCATCACTGTGCAGGCGGTAGCCCCACAGCGCCGCCACCGACGGCATGGCGGCAGCACGCGCGGCGATGATGTCGCGCTCATCGTCGCCGACGTACACGCAGTCTTCCGCTGCGATGCCGATCAGCTGCGCGGCGTGCAGCAGCGGCAACGGATGCGGCTTGCGCTCGGCCAGGGTGTCACCACCGACCAGCACGGCGCAGCGCTGCTGCCAGCCGTACTGGGGCACGATCAGCCGCGCCAGGTATTCAGGCTTGTTGGTGACGATGCCCCACACCGTACCAGCAGCGTCCAGCGCATCGAGCATGCCGGCGACGCCGTCGAACAGCACGGCGTGCTGGCCGATCGAGGCTTCGTAGCGCTGCAGGAACTCGGGAATCAGTGCGTCGCGCTCGGCCGCTTCCAGCTCTGGAAACGCGGCCGACACCATCGCCCGTGAGCCCTTGGACACCACCGGCCGCAACTGCGCCGGATCGATCGGTGCGCGGCCGCGCTCGGCCAGCATCGCATCAAGGGTGGCGACGAAATCCGGGGCGCTGTCCAGCAGCGTACCGTCCAGGTCGAACAGCACCGCACGCGGGAACACGGCGGCGGTCACGGGGCCTTGACCGCGTGGGCCAGGTAGTTGATGTCGGTGCGGCTGCTCAGGCGGGCGCGGTTGCGCCACGGCTCATAGGCCATGCCGCTGACATCGGCCAACTGCAGGTCGGCCTCGCGCAGCCAACGTGCCAGCTCGGCCGGCTTGATGAATTCCTGGTAGTGGTGGGTGCCCCTGGGCAGCAGGCGTGCCACGTACTCGGCACCGACGATGGCCACGGCGAATGCGGCTGCGGTGCGGTTGATGGTGGACAGGAACAGATGGCCACCCGGCTTCAGCAAACGCTTGCAGGCCTCGATGATCGCGCCCGGATCGGGCACGTGCTCGAGCATTTCCATGCAGGTCACCACATCGAAGCTGCCCGGTTGTTCGGCGGCCAGGTCCTCGGCGGCCTGCACCCGGTAGTCGACGCTGACGCCGCTTTCCAGGGCATGCAGACGCGCAACCTTGACCAGCTCCGGCGCCAGATCGATGGCGGTCACTTCGGCACCGGCCTGGGCCAGCGCTTCACTCAGCAGCCCGCCACCGCAACCGATGTCGAGCACACGCGCACCTCGCAGCGGCGCGCGGTCGGCAACGTACTGCAGGCGCACCGGATTCAGTGCGTGCAGCGGCTTCTGCGGGCCGTCGGCGTCCCACCAGCGGTTGGCCAGCGCAGCGAACTTGTCCAGCTCGGCCTGATCGAAATTGGAAGAAGCGTGGGGGGCAGTCATGACGGTTGTCCTTGCGGCGCCTGCACTCAGGCGCGGATATGACGGATGCGCTCGCGCCACTGGCGCGCGTTGGCGATGATGCCCGGCAGGTCCATGCCGACCAGCTCGCGCTGCACCAGCTTGGGCTTGCCGGCGATCCAGACGTCGCTGACCTGCTGCCGGCCGGTGGCGTACACCAGCTGCGACAGCACGTTGTGCAGCGGCTGGGTCTCCAGCGCGGACAGATCAACGCAGACCAGGTCGGCCTGCTTGCCGACCTCGATCGAGCCGATGCGCTCGCCGAAGCCCAATGCGCGGGCGCCACCCAGCGTGGACGCGCGCAACGTGGTCGCCGCGTCCAGCGCGGTGGCATCGTCGGCCACAGCCTTGGCCAGGATCGCCGCGGTGCGGTTCTCGCTGAACATGTCCAGGTCGTTGTTGCTGGCGCAGCCGTCGGTGCCGATGGCCAGGTTCACACCGGCGCGCTGCAGGGCGCAGGCCGGGCAGAAACCAGAGGCCAGTTTCAGGTTCGATTCCGGGCAATGCACCACGCTGACGCCACGCTCGGCGCACAGGTGGATCTCGGCTTCGGTCAGCTGGGTCATATGCACCGCGATCAGGCGGTCGTTGACCAGGCCGAGGCGATCCAGCCGCGCCAGCGGACGCTGGCCGTGCAGCTTGATCGAATCGGTGATTTCCTGCGCGGTTTCATGGGTATGCAGATGCACCTGCATGTCCAGCTGGTCGGACAGCATCCGCACCCGCTCGAAATTGGCATCGTTGACCGTGTACGGCGCATGCGGCGCGAATGCGGTGCCGATCAGCGGGTCGGTGCGCCACTGGTCATGCAGTTCACCGGCCTTGGCGAAGTACTCGTCGTCGGTCTTGGCCCAGGCAGTGGGGAAGTCGATGATGACCGCGCCGACCAGCGCGCGGAAACCGTGCTTCTTGTAGACGGCGGCCTGCACGTCACCGAAGAAATAGTTCTCGTTGGCGCAGGTGGTGCCGCCACGCAGCATCTCGGCGATGGCAAGGGTGGTGCCGTCGGCCACGAATTCGGGCCCGATCACCGCCGCTTCCACCGGCCAGATGTGCTGCTGCAGCCAGGTCATCAGCGGCAGGTCGTCAGCGACGCCGCGCAGCAGGGTCATCGGGTTGTGCGTATGTGCGTTGACCAGGCCCGGCATCAGCGCCGCCTCTGGGCGGCTGACAACCTGGGTGGCGCGGAACCTCGCACGCGCTTCGGCGCGCGGCAGGATGGCCACGATCTCGCTGCCACGGATGGCCACGGCATGGTCTTCCAGCACCACCGCATGCGGCTCGATCGGAACGACATAACCGGCTTCGATGAGCAGGTCGCAGGCTTCGGGGAGGTGCGGGCTATCGCTCATGCGGGCTCACTGGCGGTGGGGCGGCGAGATACTGCTGGGGGACACGCCCCTGAGTCAGGGGCTGCCGCTAAGCGGCGGGGTCTGGAGACTCGTGAAGCGGGGCCCATGATCTGCCGAAGCAGATCATGGGAGCGCCAGCGCGAATGCGATGGCGCGTACCCGGCCAGCGGCCGGCACTACCGTAATCCGGCTGCGCCGGATTACTTGACGCGCGAGGAGTACTCGCCCGAACGGGTGTCGACCTTGATGATTTCATCCTGGTTGACGAACAGCGGCACGCGCACCACGGCGCCGGTTTCCAGGGTGGCCGGCTTGCCGCCGCCGCCCGAGGTGTCACCGCGGACGCCCGGATCGGTCTCGGTGATCTTCAGTTCAACGAAATTCGGCGGCTGCACGAAGATCGGCGAACCGTTGAACAGGGTCACGATGCAGGACTCCTCGCCCTTCAGCCACTTCTCGGCGCCGCCCATGCCGGCCTTGTCGGCCTGCACCTGCTCGAAGGTTTCCGGGTCCATGAAATGCCAGTACTCGCCGTCGCTGTACATGTAGTCCATGTTGGTATCGACCACATCGGCCACTTCCACGTCGTCGGTCGCCTTCATGGTCATTTCGACCGTGCGGCCCGACTTGATGAAGCGATAGCGCACGCGGGTGAAGGCCTGGCCCTTGCCCGGCTTGATGAACTCGGTCTCGGAGATGACGGCCGGTTCATTGTTGACCAGGATCTTCATCCCGTTCTTGACATCGTTCATGCCCGCAGTGGCCATGCTCAAGCTCCTCAAATGGCGAAACCGCCGCGCGTGCGGCGAGCCGGATAGAATGGAAAGCCCACCGGAACCCCGGCGGGCAACTGTTTATGTGTCCATGATAACCGCAGGCCCCCTCTCCATGCAGCTTTCCGCCTTCCCCCGGACCCAGTCGCCAAGCACGCCCGCGCGCTGGCAGCAGCTGTGGCGGCAGGCCCTGCGCGACCCGCAGACGCTGCTGGCCCGCCTGGATCTGGATGCCGCGGCGCTGGGCGTATCGGAGGCGGCCATCGCCCAGTTCGCGCTGCGCGTGCCGGAGGGTTTCGTCGCCCGCATGCGCCGTGGCGACGCCCACGATCCGCTGCTGCGGCAGGTGTTGCCGATCGACGCCGAGATGCGCCCGGCGCCCGGGTTCAGCTTTGACGCAGTGGGCGACGGCGCAGCAAAGAAGGCCACCGGGGTCATCCAGAAGTACCGTGGCCGCGCCCTGCTGGTGGCCACCGGCAGCTGTGCCATCAACTGCCGCTACTGCTTCCGCCGGCATTTCGACTATGGCGCCGAAAACGCCGCCAAGGGGGGCTGGCAGGAGGCCGTGGAGGCCATCGCCGCAGACCCGGACATCGATGAGGTGATCCTGTCCGGCGGCGACCCGTTGTCGCTGGCCACCCACAAGCTGGCCGAGCTGACCGATGCGCTGCGCCAGATCCCGCACATCCGCCGGTTGCGCATCCACACGCGCCTGCCGATCGTGCTGCCCGAGCGCGTGGACGAGGAACTGCTGGCCTGGCTGGGCAGCCTGCCGTGGCCACTGGCGATCGTGGTCCACGCCAACCACGCCAATGAATTCGATGCCAGCGTCGATGCGGCGATGGCCCGCCTGCGTGGCATCGGCGCCCAGCTGCTGAACCAGGCAGTGCTGCTGCGCGGGGTCAACGACAGCGTGCAGGCGCTGCAGGACCTGAGCGAACGCAGCTTCGCCGCCGGCGTGCTGCCGTATTACCTACATCAGTTGGATCGGGTTGAGGGCGTGGCCCATTTCGAAGTGGATGACGTCCAGGCCAAGGCCCTGATTGCCAGCCTCACTGCCCGGCTGTCCGGCTACCTGGTGCCCAAGCTGGTCCGCGAGCTGCCCGGCGACCCGAGCAAGCGCCCGCTGTAGCGCCTCACACGCCCGACTCGATCATCCGCACCACCTCGGTGGCGGTGACCGGGTGGCTCAACCGGTAGCCCTGGCCGAGGTCGCAGCCACGCTGGGCCAGCAGCTCGAACTGTGCCTCCTGTTCGATACCCTCGGCCACCACCGTGATGCCCAGTGCGTGGGCCATGGCGATGATCGCCGTGGTCAAGGCCAGATCGTCCGGGTCGCGCTGCATGTCGGCGACGAAACTCTTGTCGATCTTGACGCCGTCCACCGGCACCTGCCGCAGGTGGCTGAGACCGGAGAAGCCGGTACCGAAGTCGTCCAGCCATACCTTCACCCCTGCCCGGTGCAGGCGGTCCAGCAGCTGCGCGGCCAGCATTTCATCGCCGATCACTGCGGTCTCGGTCAACTCCAGGTGCAGGCGCGAGGCCGGCAGGCCCGACTCCTGCAGGCACTGCGCAACCAACGCCGGCAGCTCACCGCCACGCAGCTGCCGTGGCGACACATTGACCGAGACGAACAGCTCGTCACCGGCCACACCGCGCGGCCACTGCACCGCCTCCATGCAGGCAGCACGCAGCACCTTCGGACCGATGATCTCGATCAGGCCACTCTGCTCGGCCACCTCGATGAACACCGATGGCGGAATCGTGCCCAGCGTCGGGTGCTGCCAGCGCAGCAGCACTTCGACACCGACCATGCGACGGTCGCGCATGCGGAAGATTGGCTGGTAGGCCAGCCGCAGCTCGCCGCGCTCCCAGGCACCGCGCAGCTCCTGCTCCATGTGCACGCGGCGCTCGACCGCGTGATCCATGGCCCGGCTGTAGTAGCGATAGCAGTTCTTGCCGGCCATCTTTGCCTGGTACATCGCGATGTCGCCGTTCTTCAGCAGCGTCGTCGCATCCGCGGCATCGTCGGGGAACAGGGTCACGCCGATCGAGGTGCCCAGGAACAGTTCCCTGCCCTGCACCACCAGCGGCTTGCCCAGCTCGCGCACCAGCACTTCGGCCAGCAACCGCGCATTGGCCGCAACATCGCCATCACCGACGAGGATCACGAATTCGTCGCCGCCGAACCGCGCCAGCACGGCATCGTCGCCGCCGGCCTCGGTCACGGCACGGCCGATGCGCTGGGCGAACTGCAGCAACGCCTCGTCGCCGGCCTCATGGCCCAGCGTGTCATTGACCCGCTTGAAATCATCGATATCGGCAAACAGCAGACCCAACCGGTGATTGGACGCACGTGCGGCCATCAACCGATGGTCCAGCGCCTCGCGGAACGCCAGGCGGTTGGTGAGCCCGGTCAAGGCGTCGGTGTAGGCCATGCGCCGCACTTCGCGGTCGTGGCGGGCGATCGCATCACGCATGCGGGCAAAGCCGCGCACGAGCTCCCCCACCTCATCGTCGCGGGTGTTTTCCCGCAGCGGCGCCTGGTAGTCGCCTGCTTCAATGCGCCGGGCGGCTGCGGCCAGCTCGCGGATCGGTGCCACCAGCGTGCGCTGCACGTACAGGATCACCACCACGCCGATCACCACCAGCAGGCCAAGCATCAGCAGCAGCCAGCCCAGATGCCGGCTTCCCATCTGCTGCAGCCGCTCACCGAGGGTCGCGTTGGCCGCCTGCTCACGCTGCAGCACTTCATCCAGCGCCATGCCGACGCGGACACCACCGATGCGCTGTTTGCCCGTCCTGATCGGCATCGCGTTGTCGAGCACCGTGGGCGACTGCTGCACCACCAGCGACTGCGCGGCAACCGCCCCGGCCGCCAGCGGATCGGTCATCGGCCGCCCGGAGCCGGGCACCCCGGCCGAGCCGTCGTGGACCAGCCGCCCGCGGTCGTCGAACACCAGTACGTAGCGCACCACCGGCTGCCGCGAAATGCTGCGCACAAGCGCCCCGACCTGGTCCAGGTCGTTGTTGTGGAGCGGACCGGCAAGCGCATCGGACAGCTCGCGCACCATGGCCTCGCCACGGCTGCGCACGCTGCGGTCGAACAGTTCGTGGATGACGCCGTTGCTGAGCGACCTCACCTCGCCCTGCATCGCCGCCTGCCGCCCCAGCAGCACGGCCAGGATCGCAACCACCACCAGCATCGCCCCGCCCATCGCAAGCAGGAACCGGGCCTGCATCCCCGAGCCGAGCAACTTCATTCCACTTCCATCCGCACGCGCGTCGACCCTTGTTTCAAATCATCCAGCCACGGTTGCGCATGCGCATCGACGCGGCGGAAACCGGAAGCCCCCAACACCTTCTGCAACGCACGCTGCACCCGCCGAAGACAGACAACACGCGGCAGCACGCCGGACGCGCGGCCGGACACCTTCGGCGCCGGTCCAGCACCCTCCCGGTGCTCACTGCCAAGCGCATGATCCTGCGTCATTGCGAGTCGCCCCTCTTCGCTGCCCAACGGCCCCATCGCGGAACCGGCGCAGCACGCGCCGTCCCGGCCAGCAGGGCCAAGGCCAGGCTCAGCAGTTCCCCCTGCATTGCCCTACGCAGACCCGACACAAGCATCATCCCCCAGGGTATCCGGACAGACTACCCGAAAAAATGAGACCGTCGTCAGCTGTCCTTGCCGATCTTCTGCGCCAGCCGCGCCATGCGCTGGGTATCGGCCAGGATGCCGCGCAGCAGACGCACTTCCTGCTCGCTTGGCTCACTGCGCAGGAACAGACGGCGCAGCTTGCGCATCGCCGACTCGGGCGCGCGCCCCTTGTGGAAATCGATCTCGTCCAGAGTCTCGCCAAGTTGGGCGAAGAAGCTCTCCATCTGATCGTGGCTGGCAGCCTGCTCGCGGTTGTCCGGCTCGGTCGCGGCCACCGGCTGTGCGCCCAGCAGCTGCATGCGCACTTCATAGGCCAGCACCTGCACTGCGGCGGCCAGGTTGAGCGAGCTGAACTCCGGGTCGGACGGAATGTGCACGGCGGCATGGCACAGCTGCAGTTCCTCGTTGGTCAGGCCGGTACGCTCGCGACCGAACACCAGCGCCACCTCGGCACCCTCGCTGGCCTTGGCCACTGCGCGGGCGGCGGCATCTGCCGGCAGGAACTCCTCCAGCTGGACCCGGCGCGCACGCGCTGTGCACCCCAGCACGAAGCGGCAGTCGGCCACGGCTTCGGCCAAGGTGGCCACCACCGGCGCGTCGCCGAGCACGTCCTCGGCGCCGGCCGAGCGCCGGAAGGCCTCTTCATCAAGCGGCTTCTCCGGCGCCACCAGGACCAGGCGGGCCAGGCCCATGGTCTTCAGGGCACGGGCGGCGGCCCCCATGTTGCCGGGGTGTTGGGTCCCGACCAGGACGAATCGGAGGCGGGTGGCGACAGGAAACTGGGACATGAACAGGGAAAATGTCGAGCTGGACGAAGACCAATGGTAAACTGTGCGGCCGGCCACTGCGCCGGACCCGCTCTTTTCCCCCGCCAGCCCTTCTCTTCTGCCCTTCCGGGAGCCCATGCCATGCAGAAACCCGCCGTAACCGTCATGGTCAAGGCCGCCCGCCTCGCCGGCAACGTCCTCTTGCGCAACATCAACAAGCTCGAGGCACTGAATGTAGTCCAGAAGGGCCGCATGGACTACGCCAGCGAAGTCGATGCGGACGCGGAAAAGGTGATCGTCAAGGAACTCAAGCGCGCTTACCCCGAGTACGGCATCTTCGGTGAAGAAGGTGGCGTGCAGAGCGAGCGTCGCCACATGTGGGTCATCGACCCGCTGGACGGCACCAGCAACTACCTGCGCGGCGTGCCGCACTACTGCGTGTCGATCGCCCTGGTCGAGAACGGCGAGCCGACCGACGCGGTGATCTTCGACCCGCTGCGCAATGAACTGTTCACCGCCAGCCGTGGTGCCGGCGCCGTGCTCAACGACCGCCGCATCCGCGTGGCCGACCGCAAGGATCTGGAAGGCACCATGATCCACACCGGTTTTGCCCCGCGCGAGCGTGCCCGCGCCAGTGCGCAGCTGAAGTCGGTGGACGCCCTGCTGGTGCACGCCGAGGACATCCGCCGCTCGGGTTCGGCCGCGCTGGACCTGGCCTACGTGGCCTGTGGCCGCGCCGACGCCTACTTCGAGGCCGGCGTGAAGGCCTGGGACATCGCTGCCGGCGTGCTGCTGGTGCGCGAAGCCGGTGGCAAGGTCTGCGACTTCAAGGGCGCGACCCCGGCCCGCATGGACAACCGTGGCCCGGACACCCAGCAGATCGTGGCCGGCAACCTGAAGGTAGCCGAGTCGCTGCAGAAGGTGCTGGTCAACACGGGTTACGCTGCCGAGTTCGACGCGAAGTTCTGAGTTCGCGCGTAAAGCGGTTCATGGAGACGGCACCTGCGAAGGTGCCGTTTTCGTTTGTGCGCCCACGCGTCGGTAGCGCCGGGCCATGCCCGGCGGATCATTTCCGCCACCGCGGAGGGGTGTCACTTTCTTTGCGTGTGCACCGTGCTGCACGAGCAGCGCGGAACGGCGGAGCCGGCCCGCGGGGTGGCGCACAGGGATGTGCGCCATCAAGAAAGTAACCAAAGAAACACGCCGCCAGTACGCAAGCCGGTGCTACGCACCGGTCCCCTGCGCTTCTCGGCGAACCAGGGGACGGCGCCGAACTCGCTGCGCTCAGACATCGGCGCCTCTGTGCCCCTGATTCCCCTGCGATGCTCGGCTCGCTGCGGCGGACCCAAGATCAAACGCCACAGCTGCACCCAGTAGATCCACGCCATGCGTGGATGCTCTTGCCGTTGATCTTGATCTTCCGGCCCGCCTTATAGCAAGCCGAGCACCGCAGGTCCGGCGAGGGCGAAGAGGCGCGGGTGTCCGAGCGTAGCGAGTTCCCGCGCCGTCCCTCGGCGGACCGAGGAGCGCAGGGTACCGGCGTGCACAGCACGTCGGCTCGCGGCCGGCGGCGCGTTTCTTTTGGTTACTTTTCTTTTCGCGCGAAAAGAAAAGTGACGCCCCTCCGCAGTCGCGGAAATGATCCGCCGGGCATGGCCCGGCGCTACCGACGCGTGGGCGCGCATACAAAAACGCCCGGCACGAGGCCAGGCGTTCCTGCACTGCCCTACAAGCGGAGGCTTACGCCACCGTCGACGCCCGCAGCGCGGCGATGCGCTCTTCCAGCGGCGGGTGGCTCATGAACAGCTTCTTCGCCGTCGAACCGGCAATACCGAACGCGGCGATCTGCGTCGGCAGGGTGCTCTGGCCGTGGTTGAGCTGCAGCCGCTCCAGCGCCGAGATCATCTTCTGGCGACCGGCCAGCGATGCACCGCCGGCATCGGCACGGAATTCGCGGTGGCGCGAGAACCACATCGAGATCATCGTGGCGAACAGGCCGAACACCATCTCCAGCACGAACACGATGATGTAGTAGGCAAAGCCACGGCCGCCACCTTCGCGGTTGCCGGACAGCGCGCTGTCGATCACCCCGCCGACCACGCGGGCCAGCACGATCACGAAGGTGTTCAGCACGCCCTGCAGCAGCGCCATCGTGATCATGTCACCGTTGGCGACGTGGGCGATCTCGTGGCCGAGCACGGCTTCGGCTTCGTCCTCGCTCATGTTGTGCAGCAGGCCCGTGGACACCGCCACCAGCGCGTTGTTGCGGTTGGCACCGGTGGCGAACGCGTTGATCTCCGGGCCGTCATACACCGCGACTTCGGGCATGCCGATACCGGCCGCCTTGGCCTGGCGCTCGACGGTGGCCAGCAGCCAACGCTCGGTCTGGTTGCGCGGCTCGGTGATCACCACCGCACCGGTGGAGCGCTTGGCCATCCACTTGGACAGCAGCAGCGAGATGAGCGAGCCACCAAAGCCGAAGATGGCAGCCATGACCAGCAGGCCGCTCATCCGGCTGGGGTCGACCCCTATCAGCGACATCACGATGCTGGCGAGGATCAGGACCGCGAGGTTGGTCGCCAGGAACAGGGCAATGCGGGTAAACATGGGAAATTCCGGCTCGGAAGGGGTCGATATCCGTCAATTTGCGGTGTGGTCAGCTTGAATTCAAGCGCCAACCTGACCGACGATTCAGCTGCATGACCTCCTCCCCCTCCTGCGGCCGCTTCGCGCCCTCGCCCACCGGCCTGCTGCATCCCGGCTCGCTGCTTGCCGCCTTCGGCAGCTGGCTGCTCGCGCGCCACCATGGCGGCCTGTGGCGGTTGCGCATCGAGGACGTCGACCCACCCCGCACGGTTGCTGGTGCGGCACAGGCGCAGCTGCAGTCCCTGGCCGCGTTCGGCCTGGTCCATGACGGGCCGGTGATCTGGCAAAGCGCGCGCGGCGACGCCTATCAGACTGCGCTGGACCGCCTGCTGGCCGATGGCCACGCGTTTGTCTGCCACTGCAGCCGCAGCGATCTTGCCGCCAACGGTGGCCTGCACCATCACTGCGTCGCGCGGCAGGCACGACCGGACCCGGCCGTCCGCTTCCACGTGCCGCCCGGCAGCATCGTGCGCTTCGAGGATGGCCTGCGCGGCCCGCAGCAACAGGATGTCCATGCCGAGGTGGGCGACTTCGTACTGCGCCGAGCCGACGGCTGCTGGGCCTACCAGTTGGCGGTGGTGGTCGATGACGCCGCGCAGGGGGTCACCGAAGTGGTACGCGGCGCCGACCTGCTCGATTCCACCGCCCGGCAGATCCTGCTGCAGCAGGCGCTGGACCTGCCGACGCCGCGCTACTGGCACCTGCCGCTGCTGCTGGATGCACCGGGCCACAAACTGTCCAAATCACTGGCGGCGATGCCGGTTGATGCCGGCGAGCCGGTACCGGTGCTGCGCCGGTTGTGGGAACTGCTGGGCCAGCCGACCAGCGCTCTGGAAGGCATCGACGACCGCGACGCGCTGTTGGCCGCCACCCGGCGCAGCTTCAACCCCAGCCTGTTGCCGCGCGCGGACATCCTGCTGCCGGCGGGCGCACTTTCCGCGCCGATGTTGCAGAATCCCCCTTCCCCCACCTGATATCCGGACAGCTTTCCATGACATCTCGCGTCGCACTGGTCACCGGCGGAACCGGCGGCATCGGTACCGCCATCTGCCAACGCCTGGCCGACCAGGGCCACCGCGTCGCCACCAACTACCGCGATGAGGCCAAGGCCCGCGCCTGGCAGCAGACCATGAGCGAACGCGGCTACCACGTGGCGATCTTCCCGGGCGATGTCTCCGACTCTGCCAGCGCCGAAGGCCTGATCCGCGCGGTCGAGGCCGAACTGGGCCCGGTCGAGATCCTGGTCAACAACGCCGGCATCACCCGCGACACCACCTTCCACCGCATGCGCGCGGAACAGTGGCACGATGTGATCAACACCAACCTCAATTCGGTATTCAACGTCACCCGCCCGGTCATCGAAGGCATGCGTCGACGCGGCTGGGGCCGGGTCATCCAGATCAGTTCGATCAACGGCCTGAAGGGCCAATACGGACAGGCCAACTACGCCGCCGCCAAGGCCGGCATGCATGGCTTCACCATCTCGCTGGCCCGCGAGAATGCAGGCTTCGGCATCACCGTGAACACGATCTCGCCCGGCTATGTGGCCACCGACATGGTGATGGCAGTGCCCGAGGAAGTGCGCGCCAAGATCATCGCCGACATCCCGACGGGGCGCCTGGGCAAGCCGGAAGAAATCGCATATGGCGTGTCCTTCCTGGTAGCCGAAGAGGCCGCGTGGATCACCGGCAGCAACCTGGACATCAACGGCGGCCACCATATGGGGTGGTAAACGGCGCCAGGGCCTGAAAGCCCGTGCTGCACCCTGCCGTTGGTCATGCTGCGCAGCACGCAAAGCCTTGCTGCGCAACATTCCGGCGACGGAAAGCCAAGCCTGGCGGGGGCTGGGGCGGTTGCAACCGCTGCTGCACTGCGCCATGCTGCGCGTCTACTGTGACGAGTACCGCTTCATGGCTGCGACCCGCATCATCAAGAAGTATCCGAACCGCCGTCTGTACGACACCGAGATCTCCAGCTACATCACCATCGAGGACGTGCGTCAGCTGATCCTCGACGGCGAAGACTTCGAAGTCCGCGACGCCAAGAGCGGCGACGACCTGACCCGATCGGTCCTGCTGCAGATCATCGCCGACCAGGAGCAGGACGGTGAACCGATGCTCTCCACCCAGCTGCTGAGCCAGCTGATCCGCTTCTACGGCGATTCCCTGCAGGGCTTCATGGGCAACTACCTGGAGCGCAGCATGCAGGTCTTCCTCGACCAGCAGCAGCAGTTCCGCCAGCAGATGGGCAACCTGCTGGGGCAGACGCCGTGGGCGATGATGAACCAGCTGACCGAGCGCAACCTGGAGTTGTGGCAGGAGTTCCAGCGCAACATGGGCAGCGGTTTCGGTGGCCCGCGTCCGGGTGGCACCGGAACGGGCACCAGCACCGGCGCGGCCGGCAAGCCGAGCGACCCCACCAGTGGCGCGGGGACCGGCGGCAAGACCCGCCGCTGAGGCGATCGGCCCGGCTGATACAAAAACGGCGCGCCATGGGCGCGCCGTTTTGTTTTCAACGCCGCCATGCGTGGCGTGGATCTACGGACGTTTCGCCTTGCATGCCGAGCACACCCGCTCGACCTTGTAGCCCTTCGCGCGCAGCTTCTCGACCACGCCGTCGCCGCCCAGCAGGTGCAGGCCGCCCACCACCACCAGCGTGCCGCCCTGCCCGGCCTGCAGGTACGGCAGGAGTTTGGGCACCCACGCGTCGTTGCGGTCGGTATTGATGCGCTGGTACAGCTGCGGATACTTCTGGCGCATCTCCACGCCCATCCGGTTCCACAGCAGGCGATCGTCGCCGCGGCGCCAGGCCTCATGCAGCATCTGCGCCTGGCCATCGCCCTTGCCCGCTTCGTCCAGCGCCTCGGACAGCATCTGCCGCTGCTCCTGCACGCTCATGCCATCCAGCAGGTTGATCTGACTGGACATGTCTTCCAGGCCTGCGGTCTTCTTGCCCGCCTTCTGCGCCCGCTGCATGAAATGCCGGTCCAGCCCCAGCTCAGGGTCCAGGCCCAGCTTCTGCATCTGCGCCACGGTGATGGTCAAACCGACAAACCACGCTTTCATGCCCTGCAACTGGGCCAACGGCAGTTTGTTCTGCGTCGCATACGCCTGCAGCTTCTGCCAGGTCGGCGCATCCAGATCACGCTTCAGCTCGCTGCCATCCTTGCGGATAGCGACCTGCATCATCTGGCTGGCCATCTGCGGCGATTGCAGTTCCTCTGGCGTCACCTCGAACAGCACGCGCTGCGAGGCTTCAAAGGCCTGCTCGACATCGGTCGACAGCGGATAGTCCTGCGGCTTCAACAGATGGAAGGAGCCCAGCAGGTACAGGCGTGCATCTCCCTGCCCGGTGACCTTCCACAGCAGCGGCACCGGCGGCTTGCCGGCCGTGGCTTCGGCCGGCGCATCCCGCGCGACGGCCAACGGACCGGCGGCGCAGGCAGCGAGAAAAACGGCACTGCGCAACAACAGTTTCATCAACATGTTCAGCCCTCTCCTTCAGGCAGGTGATACGCCTTCTCACCCGCTTCCACGCGCAGATCCAGGCGGTTCTCCGGCGGTGCCAACGGGCAGGTCGCATAAGCGGTGAACGCGCACGGTGGGTTGTGGGCGTGGTTGAAGTCGATCGCCACGTGGCCGTCGGCGGTGGGCGCATCGGTATCCAGATAGCGGCCGGCAGGATAGCTGCCGTGGCCACTGGTACGGTCGGCAAAGATCAGGAACAGCGGCTGCCCCGGCTCGCCGATCGCTTCCAGCCGCCAGCTGCGGCCGTCACGATCGAATTCCACGGCACCGGCGTTGGGCATCTCGGTGGTCAGGCCGGTGATGTCCACGATCGGCAGGGTCTTGCCTGGTGGATGGGCGATGAAGCGCGCCTGCACCTGCCATTGCGGGCCACCCGGCCAGTACTGCAGGCCGGCGAAATCGCGGCGCGCGGGTGCATCGGCATGCTTGACCCGCAGCGCATCGCGCGGGCCGCGACGGATCAGGCTGAGCTGGCCTTTGCCACCATCGAAGGCCAGCAGGGTCGGCTGCGGATCCTTGTCGGTATCCATGCGGACACGCCCGCGCACAGGCTGTCCGTCGAGGGTGACATCCGTGCCGGACTCCGGCGTGAACCACCACTGGTCACCTTCACGGCGCAGCAGCCCCAGCCTGGCCGGCCCCACCGCCAGGCGGATGCCGCTGGTGGCGCCACTGCCGACAAAGTGCGATCGGTTCTGCAACCAGTGCAGGCCGACCAATGCGGTCCACCCATCGGCCCGGGTCAGGTCCTGGTAACGCAGCACCCGCCATTGCTGTTGCTGCGCGGCGAATGCCGGATCCTCAACGACGGCTGGCGCCGGCTTCGATGCCGGGCTGCAGGCCGCCAGCAACAGGGCCGCCATCAGGCCGCCCATTCCCCAAAATCGCATCGGTGCTCCCCTCAACGTCCGCGCAGGAACCAGCGGTCGATTTCCGCCAGCGAAAAACGGGCCCAGGTCGGTCGGCCATGGTTGCACTGGCCGGACCTTTCAGTGATTTCCATGTCGCGCAGCAGCGCGTTCATTTCCGGCACGGTCAGGCGCCGGTTGGCACGCACTGCACCATGGCAGGCCATGGTCGACAGCAGCTCATCGCGCGCAGTAGCGACGCGACGGCTCTGGCCGTGCTCGCGCAGGTCGGTCAACACATCGCGCAGCAGGCCTTCGGGTTCGGCATGGGCCAGCAGCGCCGGGATGCTGCGCACGTGCAGCGCGCCCGGTCCGGCGCGGGTGATCTCGAACCCGAGGGCGGCCAGCGTATCGGCCTCCGCTTCAGCGGTGTCGGCTTCGCGCTCGCCCACCGCCAGGGTGATCGGCACCAGCAACGGCTGCGACTGCAGGCCGATGCCATCGTGCGCATTCTTCAACCGCTCGTAGCCGATGCGTTCGTGCGCCGCATGCATGTCGACCACGATCAGGCCTTCAGCGTTCTCGGCCAGGATGTAGATGCCATGCAGCTGGGCAACGGCGTAGCCCAGCGGCGGCACCCCGGCGTCGGCACTGGTGACCGGCAGTCCGTTCTCCATCGGCATCGGCGGTAGTGCCGCACCGCGCTCGGCACCCGCAGGCGATGCATACAACGCAGCATAGGCAGCGGGTGCGTCGGCCACCTGCAGGCCCAGCGGCTGCTGGGGTCGCCAACCGGAAAAGCCACCACTTCCGCCCTGCCCCGCGCCGGGTGCCGGACCGCGCACGTAGCCGAAGCTGGAGGCCGTGGCCCCCGGCATCGCAGATGCGCTGCCGCCCTCGGCCGGAGGCACCGCGCCTGCACCGATCTCCTGCGCGCTCATGCCGGCACGGGTGTCTGCCAGCGCATCCTTCAAGGTGCGGTAGACGAAGTCATGCACCAATCGCGAGTCACGAAAGCGCACCTCATGCTTGGCCGGATGCACGTTCACATCGACGCGCGTCGGGTCCAGCTCCAGGAACAGCACATACGCTGGCTGGCGGCCGTGATACAGCACGTCGCCGTAGGCCATCTTCACTGCATGGGCGACACTGCGGTCACGTACCGAACGTCCGTTGACGTACAGGTACTGCTGATCGGTGCTGGCGCGCGAATAATGCGGCTGCGCGATCCAGCCATGCAGGCGCAGGCCGGCACTGCTGTGGTCCACGCGCACGGCCTGGCTGGCGAAGTCTTCGCCCAGGGTCTCGGCCAGGCGCACGTCCGAATACAGGTCACCCGGCTTGTAGCGACGCGAGGCCTTGCCGTTGTGCGAGACACGCAGCTCGACATCGGGACGGGCCAGCGCCAGCGAGCGCAGCCACTCTTCGATATGCCCCAGTTCGGTGCGCTCGGCGCGCAGGAATTTGCGCCGCGCCGGCACGTTGTAGAACAACTCGCGCACTTCCACCGTGGTGCCCGGCGCATGCGCGCGCGGCGTCACCTCGCCGATCTTCCCACCTTCGATCTGCAGTGCCGAACCGTGCTCATCATGGGCACGGCGCGAGGACAGGGTGAAACGGCTGACCGAAGCGATCGACGGCAGCGCTTCGCCACGGAAACCCAGCGTGGCCACCGCTTCCAGTTCGTCCAGGTTGGCGATCTTGCTGGTGGCGTGCCGCGAAACCGCCAGTGGCAACTGCTCTGCGGCAATGCCGCTGCCGTTGTCGCGGATGCGGATCAGGCGCACACCGCCTTCTTCCAGCTCGATATCGACGCGGCTGGCGCCGGCATCGATCGCGTTCTCAACCAGCTCCTTGACCACCGATGCGGGTCGTTCGACCACTTCACCGGCGGCAATCTGGTTGATCAGGATTTCCGGCAACGGCCGGATCGGACGCGGATCGGGCGCGTTCATGGGCAAGCAAGGCAGGCAGACGTCATGCCACGATGATAGCGGAGCGGCGCCAGGTAGAGTCGAGATCCACCGTACGCGGCGCCAACCAGGCGTGGCCTGGCTCTAGCGGAAGCGGGCGATCCAGCGGGTTACTTGCTGCCGCCCGCCACGGTGCTTGCGGCGTCGATCTCGGCCTGCGCGCGCGCGGCGTACAACGTGCCCGGCGGCGGTTGGCGGCTGAAGAAGGTGTGCACGCCATCCAGCACCGCACCGGCGACCTTGCGCTGGTAGGCCGGGTCGATCAGGCGGCGCTCTTCATCCGGGTTGGAGATGAACGCGGTTTCCACCAGCATCGCCGGCATGTCCGAAGTGCGCAGCACGGCGAAGTTGGCGCGCTCGATGTTCGGCTTGTGGTTGTTGCCGATACGCTTCAGGCCGCCCAGCACGTGCCCGGCTGCGTCCTCGGAGGATTTCATGTAGCCGCTCTGGGCTAGGTCCAGCAGGACGTTGGCCAGCGTGCCTTCGGTCTGCTGCAGGCGCACGCCACCGACCAGATCGGCCGCGTTTTCCTTATCCGCCAGCCAGCGTGCACGCTGCGAAGACGCGCCCTTGGTCGACAGCACATACACCGACGAACCGGTGGCTGAGCGGTTTTCGGCGGCGTCGGCATGGATCGAAATGAAGATGTCGGCCTTGTTCGCACGCGCCTTCTGCGCACGCATCGGCAGCGGGATGAACACATCGCTGTCGCGGGTGAGGAAGGCTTTCAGGCCAGGCGTAGCGTTGACCTGGCGAGCCAATTCACGCGCCACCGCCAGAGTGACATCCTTCTCGCGCTTGCCGGTCGGGCCGATGGCGCCCGGATCCTGACCGCCATGGCCCGGATCGATCGCCACCACCAGGTGACGCATGCCCGGCTGCATGCGGATGCGCGAGGCATCGCTGGGCATGGTCGGACGCGGCGACTCGGTCGGCGCAACAGGTGTCGGCACCGGCTTCGGCTGGGTGGCCACCACCGCAGTGGTGGCCTGACCAGCCAGGATCGCTGCCGGCGATGAGGTCGGGGTGCTGCTGGCGGTGGTGCCCGCTGCCGCCATCTGCACCGGGGTGGTGCTCGGCGCCGGCGTCGGCGCGGCGGGTGCCGCAGCGCTGGCACTGGCCTGCTGCTGGACCTGCGCGGTCAACAGCGCAGTGGCTCGCGCGGCATCACCACGGGACTGTGCGGTTTGTGCCGGGGTCGGGCCCGGGACCGCAGCCGGACTCACCGAAGATGCCGCTGGCGGCTGCGTCGGTGCAGGCGTCACTGCGGGGCGACTGGCGGCCACGGCCGGGCCATCGCCCGGCCACTCGATCACCAGCTTGGATTCATTGCCTTCGCGCTGCATCTGCGGGCGGAAGGGGGCGACCGTCTCGGCCAGGTCGAATACGACACGGAAAGTGCCCGGCACCGGCTGCCCGGTCCGCACCGCAGTCACCACGCCCTGCGGCGACGGCATCTTCAGGTTGCGCACCGCGCTGGAATCGGGGAAATCGACCACCAGCCGGTTCGGGCCGGCCAGCGACAGGGTCTTGTAGCCGCCACTGCCGACCAGCGCGATTTCCGCACGGGTTCCGGTAGAACCGGTATTCAGCAGCACCTGGCGGACCTCACCGGCCCACGCACTGACGCTCGCCAGACCAAGTCCGACGGCGGCACAGATGGCAATGAGTCGATTCCCCGGGCGCATGACTCAGGATTCAATCACCGCACTGAACGGAATGCAACACCTTTTTCCTTAATAATCCGTAACCTGCCGGTGTTTGTTCTCGTCAGCCGACAGAAAGGGCCTGCAAGTCGCCACCTTCGGGAAGCCGCTGCAGCCATTCACGCCCCGTGTCGCTGATGCCAGTGAGACGCACGCGACGCCCCTGGCCTTCAATCTCCAGTGCGACCACCAGATCGGTTGGCGGCAGCGCACCGGCACCGCGCTCTGGCCATTCGACCAGCCACAGCACGGCGCTGCCCTCGTCCAGCCCGAGGAAATCCAGCTCGCCAGCCTGGCCGATGCGATACAGGTCCATGTGCCAGGCCTCGCCACCACTGGACAACGGATAGCGCTCGACCAGGGTATAGGTGGGGCTGCGGATCGCCCCCTGCACGCCCAGCGCCCGCAACAGCGCGCGCGCCGTGGTCGATTTGCCGGCGCCAAGATCACCGCGCAGCTCGACCAGCGCCTGCGGCGGACGGGTGGCTGCCAGCCATTGCCCCAGCAGTTCGGTGGCGTTGCTGTCAGCAAGGAAGAATTCGGTCATCGGGAACGTTCCGGGTTGGCCAGCCGCCGCAGGGGCGCCAGCAGATCAGTGGGAAGCAGGCCGCGGGCACCGTCGGCGGCGGCGACATCGCCGGCCAGGGCATGCAGCAGCGCACCGCCTGCCGCCGCATCGAACGCAGGCAGGCCCTGCGCGCGCAGGCTGGCGATGATGCCGGTCAACAGGTCGCCCATGCCACCTACCGCCATTCCCGGATTGCCGGCCGCAATCAGTCGCGGTGCGTGGCCGGGCGCGGCGACGATGCTGCCCGCCCCCTTCAGCACCACCACTGCGTGATAGCGCTCGGCCAGCGCCTGCGCGCTGGCATAGCGATCGGCCTGGACTGCCGCCGTCCTGGTTTCCAGCAGGCGCGCGGCTTCGCCGGGGTGCGGGGTCAGGATCGCATCGGGCAGCGCATGCGCATCCTGCGCCAGCAGGTTCAGCGCATCGGCGTCGATCACCAGCGGCAGGCCTGACTGCAGGACGCGTGCATACAGCGCGCGCGCCCATTCGTCCTGGCCCAGGCCCGGGCCGATCGCCACGACTCTGGCCTTTGCCAGCAACGCGGGCAGCGCTGAGCCATCTTCCAGCGCGTGCGTCATCGCTTCAGGCAACCTCGCCAGCAGCGGGCCGACATGGTCCCGGCGGGTGCCGATGCTCAACAGGCCTGCACCAGCGCGCAGCGCGGCTTCGGCGGCCATCGCGATGGCACCGCCGCTGCCGTGGTTGCCGCCCACGCACAGCACATGGCCGGATTCGCCCTTGTGGCTGTTGGCACGGCGCGGCGGCAGCAGATCGGGCAGGCGCGACTGCGTCCAGCACTCTGCAGCAGCGACGACACCCTGCCAGGCCACATCGGCCAGCGTCAGTGGTGCCAGGTGCCTGCGCCCGGTGTATTCCAGTGCGTCGCCGGTGTACAGGCCGCGGTGGGCGACGATGAACTGCACTGTCAGGGCCGCGCGCACGGCTGCGCCCGGCACGCAGCCATGGTCGGCGTCGACACCGCTGGGTACGTCCAACGCCAACACCGGCGACTGCTGCGCGTTCAGCGCCTTGATCAAGGCCAGTGCCGCCCCGTCTGGTGCCCGGGAGAAGCCAAGGCCGAACAGGGCATCGACCCATATATCGGCCTGGGCCAGTTCGCCGTTGAAATCAGTGACGGTGCCGCCCGCGGATCTGAAATCCGCTGCGGCGCGCTGCGCCAACGCCGTGGAAGGTGGGCTGCCCGGCAGCGCGATCAGCTGCACCTGCCGCCCGGCCTGCAGCGCATGACAGGCCAGCACATAGCCATCGCCGCCATTGTTGCCGCTGCCAACCACCACGCCGATCCGCCGCGCCTGCGGCCAGTGCTGCAGCAGGCTCTGCCAGGCCGCCTGGCCCGCCTGGGCCATCAGGCCCCAGCCACCATCGCCCACCAGCGCGGAGGCCTGGGCATCGAGTGTGCGTGCGGCACGGGAATCGAACAGATCGGCGAGGTTGGCCATGCGGGGATTTTATACTGGTGCACATGTCCCCCGTCCCTGCCCCCCTCGATCCGGCCTTGGCCGTACAGCGCATCCGCGATCTGGCGCGCGCGCATGGCTTCCAGCGCTGCGGTATCGCCGGCATCGAACTGGGCGAGGACGAGGCGCACCTGGCGGACTGGCTGGGCCAGGGCCTGTACGGCACGATGGACTGGATGGCACGCCACGGCACCCTGCGCGCGCGCCCGGCAGAACTGCTTCCCGGCACCGTGCGGGTGATCTCGGTGGGCATGGACTACAGCCACAGGGACGACACCGAAGCGTGGGCGACCCTGGCCGATCCGGGGCGCGCCTACGTCGCCCGCTACGCACTCGGCCGCGATTACCACAAGCTGATGCGCAACCGCCTGCAGAAGCTGGCCACGCAGATCAACGATGAGGTGGCGCCGCTGGGCTACCGCGTCTTCGTCGATTCGGCGCCAGTGCTGGAACGCGCGCTGGCACGCAACGCGGGGCTGGGCTGGATCGGCAAGCACACCTGCCTGATCGATCGCCACGGCGGCTCGTGGTTCTTCATCGGCGAGATCTACATCGACCTGCCGCTGCCGATCGACACGCCGGCCAGCGCGCACTGCGGCACCTGTACCCGCTGCATCGACGTCTGCCCGACCCAGGCCATCACCGCCCCGCAGCGGCTGGATGCGCGCCGCTGCATCTCCTACCTGACCATCGAGCATGACGGTGCGATTCCAGTGGAGATGCGACCGCTGATCGGCAACCGCATCTATGGCTGCGACGACTGCCAGCTGGTCTGCCCCTGGAACAAGTTCGCCAAGCGCACCGACGAGGCTGACTTCCGCGCCCGCAACAACCTGGACACCGCACGCCTGGATCAGTTGTTCGCATGGGACGAAGCTGAATTCCTGCGCCGTACCGAAGGCAGCCCGATCCGCCGCAGTGGCCATGAGCGCTGGCTGCGCAACATCGCCGTGGCGCTGGGCAATGCGCCAACCACGGCAGAGACGCTGTCGGCGCTGCAGACGCGCGCCGAGGATGCTTCACCCGTAGTCCGCGAACACGTGCAATGGGCACTGGCCCAGCACGGCCAGCGCTGACGTGCGATCCTGAACCCCCTGCTCCATCTGCCCCACGCCGTAACCATGCAGCCACGCAACAACGACGTCCTCACCCCCAGCCAGCTCAACACCCTGGCGCGCGACCTGCTGGAAGGCAGCTTCCCGGCGATCTGGGTGGAAGCCGAACTGGGCAGCGTGGCGCGGCCGGCGTCCGGCCATCTGTATTTCACCCTGAAGGACGCGCGTGCGCAGTTGCGCGCTGCGATGTTCAGGATGAAGGCGCAATACCTGAAGTTCGTGCCGCGCGAGGGCATGCGCGTGCTGGTGCGCGGCAAGGTGACTCTGTACGACGCCCGTGGCGAGTACCAGATGGTGCTGGACCACATGGAGGAAGCCGGCGAAGGCGCACTGCGTCGCGCGTTCGAAGAACTGAAGGCGCGACTGGAAGCCGAGGGACTGTTCGACCCGGCCCGCAAGCGGTCGATGCCGGCCCACGTGCAGCGCCTGGCGGTGATCACCTCGCCCACCGGTGCCGCCGTGCGCGATGTGCTGAGCGTGCTCGGCCGCCGCTTCCCGTTGCTGGAAGTGGATCTGCTGCCGACGCTGGTACAGGGCGCAACCGCTGCCGCGCAGATCACCCGCCTGCTGCAGGCCGCCGATGCCAGCGGCCGCTACAACGTGATCCTGCTGACCCGTGGTGGTGGCTCGCTGGAAGACCTGTGGGCGTTCAACGATGAAGCCCTGGCCCGTGCAATCGCCGCCAGCGGCACGCCGGTGGTCTCGGCGGTGGGTCACGAAACCGACTTCAGTCTCAGCGATTTCGCTGCTGACCTGCGCGCGCCTACGCCATCGGTGGCCGCGGAACTGCTGGTACCCGATCAGCGCGACCTGGCCCTGCGCCTGCGCCGCAACGCGGCTCGCATGGTGCAGCTGCAACGCCACGCCATGCAGCAGGCCATGCAGCGCGCTGATCGCGCCCTGCTGCGCTTGAACGCACAGAGTCCGCAGGCACGACTGGATCTGCTGCGCCGTCGTCAGCTGGACCTCGGACGTCGCTTGCATGCGGCGCACAACCAGCAGCAGGAGCGTCGCGCAGCCCGTTTGCGCCACGCCGCTGCAGTGTTGCGGGGCCATCATCCGCAGCAGCAGATGGAGGCGCTGCGACGTCGCCTTGCCGCGTTGGGCGGTCGCCCGCAAGCGGCGCTGCAGCGCCTGATGCAGCGTGATGCGCTGCGCCTGCGCGGCCTTGCACGTTCGCTGGAAGCGGTCAGTCCGCTGGCGACCGTCGCGCGTGGCTACAGCATCGTGACCCGTGCAGACGATGGCGCGCTGGTGCGCCGGATCGAGCAGGTGCAACCGGGTGACGCACTGCAGGCCCGGGTCGGCGACGGCGTGATCGACGTACAGGTGACTGCGGTCAAGTAAGGGGTGTTCGGCAGGGCTACGCCCTGCACCCGCCGAGGCCTTCAAGCAACGGCAACGTCAAATGCAACAGCCGGCTCTGAGCCATCTGTGGGTTTGGTGGGGCAGTGTCGGATTGCGGGGACGCCGTGAACCCGTCCGTGGGGGCTTGGCCGCGTCTTGCTCGTGTGCGCTGTCCTGCGCACACGGCAAGACCGGGGTTGGGCGTCCTGCCCAACCCGCCCGAGGCATGCCTCGGGCCCATGCCGCGGACACCCCGCAATCCGACACCGCCCCACCTTCGACAGTTTCCCGGTGGCGGTTGGCACATCCATGCCATCCGTGGATGCATCTCCATCGAGATCGAATATTTCGAAATCGGGACGAAAAGCATCCACGCATGGCGTGGATCTACTGTCGACCAAGGTCGACACCTACCAATAGCAAACCACGCCATCCAGACAGATTGCGGAAAACTGTCGAAGGCGGGGTGGGTCCGGTTGCGGGGGCGTGAGCGCCATGGATGGCGCGACCGAGCTTACAGGGACGTACTTGCAGCGTCCCCCGCAAC
>NZ_JBFTQU010000015.1:0-45696 GCF_056399165.1 Stenotrophomonas sp. 01N47 | reverse complement strand
GCGCCATGGATGGCGCCATCGAGCCCCCATGGACGGGTTTACGGCGTGTCCTGCAAGCCCACACCGCCCCGCCAAACCACGGATCACCCCAGAGCCGGCTGTTGCTGTTGCTGTTGCTGTTGCCAGGGTTGCCGGCCAGCGGCCGGCCCTACAGCAGGTGCCGGGTGCAACCCGGCCGAACCCCCGCCGGGGTAAACTAGCCGGATGGCTTCCCGTCCCGCGCACGACCTGCTCCGCCGCGTCTTTGGTTACGACGATTTCCGTGGTCCGCAGCAGGACATCGTGGAGCATGTGGCTGCCGGTCACGATGCCCTGGTGCTGATGCCTACCGGCGGCGGCAAATCACTGTGTTACCAGGTGCCCGCCCTGCTGCGTGACGGCTGTGGCATCGTCATCTCGCCGCTGATCGCGCTGATGCAGGACCAGGTCGAAGCCTTGCGCCAGCTCGGCGTGCGCGCCGAATTCCTGAACTCGACCCTGGACGCCGAAACGGCCGGCCGGGTCGAACGCGAACTGCTCGCCGGTGAGCTCGACATGCTCTATGTCGCCCCCGAACGCCTGCTGACCGGCCGTTTCCTGTCGCTGCTGTCGCGCAGCCGGATCGCCCTGTTCGCCATCGACGAAGCCCATTGCGTGTCGCAATGGGGCCACGACTTCCGCCCCGAATACCGGCAGCTGACCGTCCTGCACGAGCGCTGGCCGGAGATTCCGCGGATCGCCCTGACCGCCACCGCCGACCCGCCAACCCAGCGCGAGATCGCCGAGCGCCTGGACCTGGCCGAAGCACGTCACTTCGTCAGCTCCTTCGATCGCCCCAACATCCGCTACACCGTGGTGCAGAAGGACAACGCCCGCAAGCAGCTGAGCGATTTCCTGCGCAGCCATCGCAGCGAGGCCGGCATCGTCTACTGCATGTCACGGCGCAAGGTGGAGGAAACCGCCGAGTTCCTGTGCACGCAGGGGTTCAATGCACTGCCCTACCACGCCGGCCTGCCCGCGGAAGTGCGTGCCAACAACCAGCGCCGTTTCCTGCGCGAAGACGGCATCGTCATGTGCGCGACCATCGCCTTCGGCATGGGCATCGACAAGCCGGACGTACGCTTTGTCGCCCATACCGACCTGCCCAAGTCGATGGAAGGCTACTACCAGGAAACCGGCCGCGCCGGGCGCGATGGCGAAGCCGCCGAGGCCTGGCTCTGCTACGGCCTGGGCGATGTGGTGCTGCTCAAGCAGATGATCGAGCAGTCCGAGGCCAGCGAGGAGCGCAAGCAGCTGGAGCGGTCCAAGCTCGACCACCTGCTGGGCTACTGTGAATCGATGCAGTGCCGCCGCCAGGTGCTGCTGGCCGGCTTCGGCGAGACCTATCCCAAACCCTGCGGCAACTGCGACAACTGCCTGACACCGCCGGCGGCCTGGGATGCCACCATCCCCGCGCAGAAGGCGTTGAGCTGTGTTTACCGCAGCGGCCAGCGCTTCGGCGTCGGCCACCTGATCGACGTCCTGCGCGGCAGCGAGAACGAGAAGGTCAAGCAGCAGGGCCACGACAAGCTGAGCACCTACGCCATCGGCCGCGACCTGGATGCACGCACCTGGCGCAGCGTGTTCCGCCAGCTGGTGGCCGCCAGCCTGCTGGAAGTGGACAGCGAGGGCCACGGTGGCCTGCGCCTGACCGATGCCAGCCGCGATGTGCTGACCGGTCGCCGCCAGATCAGCATGCGCCGCGATGCGGTCAGTGCCAGCGCCGGGCGCGAACGCAGCGCGCAACGCACCGGCCTGTCGGTGCTGCCGCAGGACCTGGCCCTGTTCAATGCGCTGCGCGGCCTGCGCGCCGAGCTGGCGCGCGAGCAGAACGTGCCGGCCTTCGTGATCTTCCACGACAGCACCCTGCGCAACATCGCCGAACAGCGCCCGACCTCGCTGGACGAACTGGCCCGGGTCGGTGGCATCGGCGGCACCAAGCTCAGCCGCTATGGCCCGCGCCTGGTGGAGATCGTGCGCGAAGAGGGTTGAACACGCCCCGGCCCCAGCCTGGTGCCGCTCAAACCTTGAACCACCTGTTCAGCCGGATGTGCATGTCCGTCCACTTGCCGCTAGATTAGCGCCATGTCCCTCGCCTCGACCCTGCTCCGTGTCGTGCTCATGCTCAGCCTGTTGCTCAACGGGCTGAACGCGGCCATGGCCAGCGGGCACGAGGACATGGGCCGCATGGCCCATGCGATGGCCTCGGCGATGACCGATGAAGGCGACGCCGACTGCCACCACCACGCCGGCATGACTGCAGACGAGGCGCCGCAGGCCAAGGCCCCCGCCCACGACGCACACTGCCAGATCAAGGACTGCGTGCGCAGCTGTGCCCAGCACCCGCTGCTGGCCGTGCAGGCACTGCCTTTCCTGACCGGTCCCGGTCTTTCCCTGACCCCGCAGCCGATGCCTGCCAATGGCCGCCCGGCACCGCCGCTGCCGCCGATCTCACGCCCTCCCATCGGCTGATCCAACACGCCTCGTGCGCGCTGCGCACTGAAGCCGGCCCTGCGCTGGCGTCTTTCCGTGTTTGGAGTCACCACCATGAGTACCCGTATTCCTCCCGGCCCGGGCGCTGTGCCCATGCCGTCGCGCCGTCTGTTCGTGCAGGGCATCGCTGCTGGCGGCGTGGTTGCCGGCCTCGCCGCGGCCGGCATCCCGCAGCGCGCGCTCGCCGCCGCTTCTGCTGCACCCCGCCTGGCCAGCGCACCGGCGATCATCAGCGATACCCGCGTCGAACTGGCCATCGGCGAGTCGCTGGCCAACTTCACCGGCCGCACCCGCCCGGCAATCACCGTAAACGGCTCACTGCCGGCACCGATCCTGCGCTGGCGTGAAGGCCAGACCGTGGACCTGTTCGTGCGCAACACGCTCGGCCAGCACCCTACTTCGATCCACTGGCACGGCATCCTGCTGCCGGCCAACATGGATGGCGTGCCCGGCCTGAGCTTCAACGGCATCGGCCCCGGCGAGACCTACCACTACCACTTCGACCTCAAGCAGTCCGGCACCTACTGGTATCACAGCCATTCGCTGTTCCAGGAACAGGCGGGGCTGTACGGCGCGCTGATCATCGACCCGGCCGAACCGGCGCCGTACCGGCATGACCGCGAGCACGTGATCATGCTGTCCGACTGGACCGACATGGATCCCGGCGCGCTGTTCCGGCGAATGAAGAAGCTCGCCGAGCACGACAACTACTACAAGCGCACCCTGCCCGACTTCCTGCGCGACGCGCGTCGCGATGGCTGGTCCGCCGCCCTGTCCGACCGCGGCATGTGGGGCCGGATGCGGATGACGCCCAGCGACATCTCCGACATCAACGCGCACACCTACACCTACCTGATGAACGGGACCGCGCCGGCCGGCAACTGGACCGGGCTGTTCCGCAGTGGCGAAAAGGTGCTGCTGCGTTTCATCAACGGTGCGTCGATGACCTACTTCGACGTGCGCATCCCCGGCCTGAAGATGACCGTGGTCGCCGCCGACGGCCAGTACATCCATCCGGTCAGCATCGACGAGTTCCGCATCGCCCCGGCCGAAACCTACGACGTACTGGTGGAACCCAGCGGCCAGGATGCCTTCACCATCTTCTGCCAGGACATGGGCCGCACTGGTTATGCCGCCGGCACCCTCGCCGTGCGCCATGGGCTGCAGGCACCGATTCCCGCACGCGATCCGCGCCCGTTGCTGACGATGAGCGACATGGGTCACGACATGGGCGGCGGTGGCCACGGCGGCCACGACATGGCAGCAATGAAGGGCATGGAAGGCGGCTGTGGTGCCAGCATGGGCCACAGCGCACATGGCGGCGGCGAGACCGCCAGCAAAGCGCCAAAGCATCCGGCCAGCGAGCGCAACAATCCGCTGGTGGACATGCAGAGTTCGGCCACCGAGCCCAAGCTGGACGACCCCGGCATCGGCCTACGCGACAACGGCCGCCAGGTGCTGACCTATGGTGCGATGCGCAGCTTGTTCGAAGACCCCGATGGCCGCGAGCCCGGCCGCGAGATCGAGCTGCACCTGACCGGCCACATGGAAAAGTTCTCCTGGTCGTTCGACGGCATTCCCTTCGCCGGCGCCGAACCGCTGCGCCTGAACTACGGCGAGCGCATGCGCATCGTGCTGGTCAACGACACCATGATGCAGCACCCGATCCACCTGCATGGCGTATGGAGCGACCTGGAAAACGCACAGGGTGAATTCCAGGTGCGCAAGCACACCATCGACATGCCGCCCGGTACACGCCGCACCTATCGCGTACGCGCCGATGCACTCGGCCGATGGGCCTACCACTGCCACCTGCTGTACCACATGGAAGCAGGCATGATGCGCGAAGTGAGGATCGAAGAATGAGCCGTTCCCTGCTTGCCCCAAGCCTGTTGACCGTAGGCCTGTTGGCTGCGCTGCCCTCGTTTGCGCAGTCCCATGACGGCCATGACATGACAGCGCACTCGCCTCCCGCCGATGCCACGCCAGCAGCAGCGGCCGACGTGGATCATTCGAAGATGGACCATTCGAAGATGGATCACGGTGCGATGGATCATTCAACGATGGACCATTCAACGATGGACCATGGCGCGATGGATCACTCGACAATGGGCCACGGCACGCCCGCGCCGACGCAGCCGCGCGAACCAATACCTGTACCCACCGATGCTGATCGTGCGGCCGCGTTTCCACCTATCGCGCATGGTGCGATGGAGCACCCACCGGAAATCCACAGCCTGCTGCTGATCGATCGCCTGGAACACTGGGATGGAAAGAACGGCAACGGCCAGGCCTGGGAAGCCAGCGGCTGGATCGGCGGCAACATCAACCGCCTGTGGCTGCGCACCGATGGCGAACGCAGTGAAGGCCGCACGGAATCATCAGGCGTGGAAGCACTGTATGGCCGCGCCATTTCGCCATGGTGGGACGTGCTGGTTGGCGTACGCCAGGACTTCCGCCCCGCCGATTCACGCACCTGGGCGGCCATCGGCATCCAGGGGTTGGCGCCGTACAAGTTCGAAAGCTCGGCCACGCTGTATGCCGGTTCCGGTGGCCAGCTGATGGCCAAGGCCGAAATCGAATACGACGTACTGTTGACCAACCGGTTGATCCTGCAGCCCCTGCTGGAAGCGACCGTGGCCAGCAAGGACGAACCGGAGTACGGCATCGGCCGCGGCCTCAACAAGGTCGAGGCCGGCCTGCGCCTGCGCTACGAGTTCAGCCGACGCTTCGCGCCGTACGTCGGCATCAGCCACGAACGCAGTTTCGGCGACACCGCGGACTATGCCGGCGACCATGCACGCGATACGCGCTGGGTCGCCGGCATCCGCATGTGGTTCTGAGCAGCGGATCGTGAGCAGCCAGCCCCGGCAAGCACCGGGGCCGGCTACACTGCCGCACGTTCCATTGCAGGCTGCACCATGTCGTTGCATATCCGCCGCGCCACCCTGGCCGACGTCGACGCGTTGTCGGCGATCGCCATCGCGACCTATACCGAAACCTGGGGCGATTCCTATCCGCCGCAGGACCTGCACACTTTCCTGCAGGATCACTACGGCACCGAGCCGCAGCGAGCGGAACTGTCCGACCCGCGCAGCGCGGTGTGGCTGCTGCTGGAGGGCGAGACGGTGGTGGGCTATCTGGCCGCCGGCGCCAACACCCTGCCGCATGCCGAAGCACGCGAAGGCGACATCGAACTGAAGCGGCTGTACATCCTGGCCAGCCACCAGAACGGCGGTCACGGCGCGCGCCTGATGGATGCCTTCATGGCCTGGCTGGACCAGCCACAGCGCCGCACCCTGTGGGTGGGCGTGTGGGAAGAGAACTTCGGCGCGCAGCGCTTCTACGCGCGCTACGGCTGCAGCAAGGCCGGCGAGTATGACTTCATCGTCGGCGACAGCCGCGACCGCGAGTTCATCCTGCGCCGGCCCTGAGCAGCGTCAGAAATCGAACAGCTCGGAGAGGAAGCTCTCCTTCTTCTTTTTCTTGTAGCCCTGGCTGTACTGGCCACGGTTGTCATCATGGCGCTGGCCGAGATGACGGGTATCGCGATGCATCACCGGCGGCGGAGCAGCCTGCGGTTGCACAGGCGCGGGCCCTGGCGGCGGCATGGCGGCACCTGCACCGTCAGTGGCGCGCTCGATGATCTTGTCGAGTTCGCCACGATCCAGCCATACGCCACGGCAGCTCGGGCAGTAGTCGATCTCGATGCCATGGCGCTCGGCCATCTGCAGGGTCTGGGTCTTGCACACGGGGCACAGCATTCGCATTGCTCCTGTCGGTCTGGCCTCGACTGTACCTGCGTGCGGATGACTGTGCGGCAACGCATGACCAATGGCACAGGGACTTCCGGCGCGTGCCGGCACGTTCCCCGCCCTGCAGACTGCCTTGCGATCTCGCTGCAAGGAATGCATGTGACTGCCCGTGACTCGATTCCCACCGGCGTCCGCCTGTTGCTGGTGCTGCTTGGCGTTGGCCTCGGCCTGAACGTGCGCGACATCAGCTCCACGCTGGGCGCGCCGATTCCCGCCCTGCCCATCCCCTACGGTGGCAGCCTGCTGGACAACGCGCTGGCGGTGCTGGTCGCACTGCTGCTGGCCACGCTGCTGCGCCCCCGCGGTGTGGGCCTGCTGGCCAGCCTCGGCCTGCGCGGAAACGGCATGCGTGGCCCGTTGTGGGTGCTGCTGGCCAGCCTGCCGTGCTGGCTGGGGCTGGCCCTGCTGGGGACGCCCAACACGGCGCTGACGACGCTGGACGCCACGATGCTGGCCGTGCTGTTCCCGCTGGCCGAAGAAGTGCTGTTCCGCGGCCTCGGCTTCGTGCTGCTGATGAAGATCGTACGCGGCCCCTGGCCGTTGCTCGCACTGCCGCAGGCGCTGCTGTTCGGCATGGTGCACTGGCTGGGCTTCGGCGGCTTCGACGGCGGCGGCATGGCCCTGTTCGTCGGCCTAGTGATCGCCTTCGGCGGCTTCATCTTCGCCTGGCTCGACCACCTCGACGGCAACACCCTGTGGTGCGGCCTGGCCCTGCACCTGTCGATGAACCTGGCCTGGAATGTGTTCAGCCTCGACGACGGCGTTGCGCTGGGCTGGCAGGCCACCAGTTTGCGCATCGGCACTACGCTGCTGGCAGTGGCAGCGCTGGCCTGGCATGTGCGGACCCGGCGCAACCGCGCGCTGTAACGCCGGCTTAGCCGATCCTGCACACGGGGATCACTGGGGGCTTGCGCATACTTGCGCGCCTTTCATGCCCTGCCGTCCGGAGTTGTTGCGTCATGCTGCTGTCCAAGCGCCACGTTGAACCACGCGTCCTGCTGATCGAAGACGCCGAGGAAACCCGTGAACTGAGCCGGATGGCGCTGGAGAGCCAGGCCTGCCACGTCGCAGGCGTCAGCAGCGCCGAAGCCGCGCTGGGCCTGCTGGCCGCCGGAGAGCGCTTCGACCTGATGTTCACCGACGTCAATCTCGGCCTGGTCAGCGGCATCGAGGCCGCCAACCGCGTGCGCAGCCTGTATCCGCAGCTGCCGATCCTGGTGACCTCCGGCATGGACCAGCATGCCGTGCTGCCGCAGTTGCACGACGGCATCCATTTCCTGCCCAAGCCCTACAACATGAGCGAGCTGCTGGATGCGATCCGTCTGTGCTTCCGCCATGCCGCCGATGCCGCGCTGATGCCGGCGCCGCAGGCAAGCGCGGCCTGAGGCTGCCATCCACGCATGGCGTGGATCTACTGGTGCAGCCACGCATGGCGTGGATCTACTGATGCATCCCCGCATGGCGTGGATCTACTGCGATGCGCACCGTTGCGTGAACGAAAAATGCTGCCAGTAGATCCACGCCATGCGTGGATGGAGCCGGCCGTCAACCGCCGGTATACGGTCCTTCGCCCGGAAGTACCTCAAGCAGCGCACGGGTGATCACGCGTGGATACACGGTGAGATGGTCTTCGCCATCAATCACGATGTTCTCCACCTGCAGCTTGCGACCGCTGCGTCGCAGCTGACCGGCGAAGTCGGCGCTCTGCCGCAGCATGTCATTGCCCGTTGAGTAACGTGGCCCCGGCTTGACCGTCTCGTAGCCGCCCACCGACAGCAACACGCGGATGGGCTGTGAAGGCATCACGGCGGCATCCTGCATGCGCGGCAGCAGGCTCTGGTCGAACCACAGCGACGGACTGGACAGGATGTAGGTGCCGAACATGTCGGGCTGGGTCGTCAGCACGTAAGCACCCAACAGCGCGCCATAGGAATGACCCGCAAACACGCGCCGGGCCGGATCGGTACGGTAGCGCGCATCGATCAGCGGCAGCGCGTGGTCAGCCAGGAAGTCGCGGTAATGGGCCGCGCCGCCATAGGTGACGTCATCGCTGTAGTAGCCGGCAGGGGTGCGCACAGGATCACTGGGGGTGTAGTCGCGCGAGCGGCTCTGTTTGGAGGTCAGGCCTTCCTGCGGCGGCAAACCGACCAGGATGAAATCCTCGATGTTGACGCCCTGCTGCCCCACCAGGTTGCGCACGCTGCGCACCAGCGGAAAGCTGTACAGCGCATCGGTCACGTACACCACCGGATAACGCTTCTGCGGATGCGCCGCGTAGCCGGCAGGCAACGCCACCCACAGGGAATAGTCGCGCCCGATCGGGTCATGCACGCGCAGTGACTCGGTATCGGGCAGCACAACGCCTGGCACGGCCGTCGCGCTTTCCCTGGCTTCCTTCTGCGTTGCCGGCGGCGCCACCGACATCGCGCACCCTGCCAAGGCCAGGCAGGCCAGCACACTCCATACACGCACACGCTGCATCCGCGCTCTCCTGTTGCGGGCGGCGCATCCAGGTGGCGCCGCTGATGCATCCTCACACACCGCGTTGTTGCGCGCCAAACCCCTCTCAGGGCGAGGCCGGCGGCGGTACTGGGAACAACGTACGCAGGCCCTGCAGCGCCGCCGGGTGGTAGATCGTGGCGTGGGTCTCTTCCGGCAGCGGCTGGTACTTCACCAGCGTTGCCGGCGATGCCTGCTGCAGCACCGCCGCCAAGCGTGCGCTCGACGCAGCCAGTTCCGGTTGGCCACTGCTGGCCAGGAACAGCCGCGCACCGCTGCGCGCGACGGACGGCACCTGCTTGCCTGCGCCAGACAGCAAGGCGCCGTGGTTCCACCACAGGCTGGGGTCCAGCGCGATATAGCTGTTGAACAAGGCCGGTTCCTGCAGCAGCGTCTCGATCACGAACAACCCGGCCAGCGATTCCCCAATCAGTGCCCGCTCGTCGGTGGTCGCATAACGCTGGCGTACCTGCGGCATCAGTTCATCGCGCAGGAAATCACGGTACGCCGCCGAGCCACCGATGCGCGGCGCGATCTTGCGATCCTCCGCCACGTTGCTGGGGCCGGTCATGTCGCGGCGGCGCTCGGTGTTCTCGATGCCAACCAGAAGGAACGGGCGCATGCTGCCGTTGCCGGTCAGCACCTGCACCAACCCGGCCACGTGCAGGAAGTCCTCGCCGATGCCACCGTCGGGCATGTACAGCACCGGCAGCGGCGTCTTCGGGTCCAGGCCCCACGGCTGCGGGCGATAGACGTTGATGCGACGGGTTTCGCCCAGCGCCTTGGATTGGAAGGTGAAGGTCTCACCGATGACCAACGGCGAAGCGACCGCTGGCTGAGGCGCCGGTTCGGCGGCCATCAGCGGCGCGGCGGAGACACAGGACAACAACAGCGACAGCACGATCAAGCGCATTGGGCGCCCCATCCAGCGAAAGATGCCGAGCATAGCGCCCGGACGCGCGCATTGGTGCCTGCCAGATGCGTAGATCCACGCCAGGCGTGGATGACTTGCCGTGACTCGCGCCCGGTTACGGCCCCCCATACCGCGCGTGCACCGCCATGTGTCGTGTTTGAACCGCCAAGGACACCACTATCGTCGCACCTGCACCGAAATGCAGTGGGTACAACTGAAACGCACAGAGGACATTGATGGCGAAAGTGAAGCCAGCTTTACACGCGTTGGTTCACGGCAGATGCATCGTAATGTGCGGTTTGCGGCATCTTCCAGCGCGATCAACCGGCCGCGGAAACGAATGCGTCGTGTACTGACGCTTGCTGCGCAAGACAGGCCTGCGCCACCATCGTCGCGCGTCTGGATTCCGCATGTCCTTCCGGAAACTCCTGATTGAAATCCAAGCGAAAGCGTAAACACCATGCTGCGCCACCGACAACGGGTGGCAACGGGCCTGCAAGCCCGTGATGAGGTTATCGCTTGTTGTTTGCGCTCACCCGTCGGCACTGTCTCCGGACCGTGCCGGCGGGTGATCCGTCGGCCTTTATGGCGGGCGGTGCGTGGGGGCCTTCGTGCCCGCCGGTCAATGGCGATACTTCATCCCGGCTTGCAGCCACGCACCGTCCGCCACCCGCTCTGCGCGGTGGCACTCCAACCTCAGAGCCGAGGAAGCCGAGATGACCGAAGGTCCGCCCTATGCCTCATATGCCGCCAGCATCAACGACGACGATGACAACCCTGCGCCCGAACTGAGCACGTTCCTGGGTTGCCTCAAACGCATCCGCGCGGGCGAAGGTGCAGACGGCCAGCCCTGGCCTGATACCAGCCTTCCCGCAGGGCGCAGGCTGGCACTGTCACGCGTGGAGCGGGCGGCCGTCGGCATGCTGACCGTGGCAGAGATGCTGCACGCCGCCGATCGCTGCCGATCAATGGCAACGCCGGACCGGCATCTGGATGACGGCGTGGTCGAAGGGCTGTTCTTCGCCTTCCGCGGGCTGGCGGAACTGGTATGCCGGGATATCCGGCCTGAGTAGGAACCCTGCACCGTAATCCAGCCCATACTCGGGCCGGGCCCGTACCGGGTTCCATCGACACTGACACAAGGAGGTTCGCATGTTGAATGCCATGATCATTGCCGCGCTGGCCGCAAGCCTGGCCGCCCCCGTACCGTACGCCGACTGCCTGCTCGGCAACATCCAACCCGGGTTATCCGACCGCGCCGTGCAATTGGTGCAGCAGGCGTGCGCCGCAAAGCACCCCGACAGTTTCATCGCCTCGCTGGAACTGGAGCGCAGTTACAGCGCCCAGCGGCAGGCCCGGTTCGACGCAGAGCGCGCCGCAGTGGAGCGTGCTGCGAACGCGGCCGCGGTTGCCGCACAGGCAGCGGCAGACCGCGAGGCAGCCCGTTCCCAGGGCGCGAAGTCCAAGTAGGACCTCAGGTTCTGCAACAAAAAAGGCACCGCTTGGCGGTGCCTTTCTGGATGACCGGAGTCATTGCCTGCAATGGTGGGCCGTGATGGATTCGAACCATCGACCAAAAGATTAAAAGTCCCGCTGACTCTGCAAAAAAATCAATAGCTTGCACTGAACTGATTTCCGGAACCGGCCCGACCAATCCATTGCGCCGCAAGGTGGCAAGGTCGAGTTTTCTGGAGGCGAATCGGTCAAACGCGCGGGTACTGGCCCATGCTCGTACGCAACCGCCCTTTCCTCGGATCCTTCGCCCTGGGCTTGGTCGCCGCCGGCGGCCGGATCGGCTCCAATGCAGCCATCACCCGGGCCGACGCGGCCGCTGCTGCCTCGTCCAGTCGCTGGGCCGGGGGCAGGCCAGGCAGCGGCGGTGTCGGCGCATACGGCGTGCTGTCGGTCAGGCGGGCCACAGCCTCATGCAGCGGCAGGTCCGGGTAGAGCCTGGCCGCACACCAACGTTCGGCGAAGCGTTTGCCCTGCCCCACGCTGACCACCCTGGCCTCCCTCACCTGCCACATCTTCTGGCCCCGCAGCCACAGACGAAGGCCCGGGCGGCCGTCAGGGGCCACGCTGGCCGTCTCTCGGCCGTTGTAGCAGAGCGCCCAGCGCTCGCCGGTCAGCACCCATCCAGAGGGGATGGGCGCTGTGCGGAATCCTTGATAGCCGAGGGAAGGAAGCATAACCGGCAGCATACGAGCAGGCGTCTCAATTCCTGCGAACGCAGCGGCACCTAGCTAATTCGGGGAGCTAAGGAGTCGCATGGCCAACCATTGCCTCCGCGCTCCCGAGACACACCAAGCAAATCAGCCAGCAACCAATCAATCAAAAATCGCTCTGAATCTGCTCAGACGTGACAATACGGGTCATCAATCGCTCGACCTGTCGCTTAGTACCCTTATCCCCCTTAACTTTATCAATGTGCGAGATAAGGCCACCTATCTCATCATCTGATTGAATGACCAGATACTTTATGTCATCAAGCTCAAAGTTTAAACGCAAGTGAGATAGAAGCCCATTAGCCACATCCTTTCCTGTAGCCTTGAATTTTTCAGGAACATACATCATCGGATAATCATCGGACAATGGAGGAACATAGCGCCACTCCCTTTCGTCGGAATAACGATATGGATCAACCACCTTCCCATCAATCTTTAGAGCACCCTCATAATTTTTTATGTATCGAGCAATATCCTTCGCCATGGTCCTAGGCACTCGATCAACGTCACCAGACTTCTCATGATCGTAGAGTATTTTTACCAAACCCTCATAACTCTCCGCCAAATTTGAATTCGCCTGCACGTAAAGAACAGGATTTAGCCGGTGTGTTAGAGCCCACTTCCTGGACAGACCAACTCCGTATGGACCGTAACTTCTAATGTGCTCCTTTATCTGCGAGAAGGGTATATCACAGAAGGAAACCATAGGAACATGAAGATCTACTTTTCTACCATGAAGCCAAAAAGACTCCCGACAATGTTTAACCTTAAAGCCTTCTTCAAGTATCCCATAGAGGCTTTTTAGATCCTTAGTGAAATGAAGCAATGCGCTCGAACTCAACCCCATAAAAACATCCCCTTATCGTTGAGAATCAATCAAAAACCAGCACTAAAGCCGCATTGATATCACTATCGCACCGCCTCTGCAATTCAGATTAGCAAGACTTTCCCATCCCAAACATTTGCAAGCTGTGGGCAGGGCAGGCGGCACTGGCCACCAGTCGCCGGCGATACTACAAACCCTAGATCGCTGGGCCTGCCGCATGAATCGCCTGGCAAAAGCGCGTCTTTTCTTCCACAGCAGGGCTACAACAAGGCGGCCTGTCGATCATCCCAGCTCTTGATGATCAGCTCGCCGAACTTGCGCCCCCGGCCCTGCCCGCCGCCAATCGTGTAGTCCAGCTGCAGCGGAACCACGCCGAACGCAGCGAACACCTCACGGATCTGCGGATGGTCGTTGATCGACACGACGAACCGACCCGCAGCGCCGCGCATCAGCTCTGCCATCGCCTCGTACTCGCTGAAGGGGAAGTCGACGCCGTAGCCCTCGGTCTCCCAATACGCCGGGGCCAGGTAGAACAGCGTGCCCGGCCGGTCATACCGACGCACGCACTCCTGCCATGGCAGGCATTCGATGATGGTGTTCGCCAGCCTCAGATGGACCGCACTGAGTTCTTCTTCGATCCGCAGCAGGTTGAGCCGCGGACCTCCCGTGGTCACTACGCCGAACGTATGCCCCTGCACCGATCAACCGCGTATCGGTGGACCAGTGCTCTCGCGGCTGCCTACGGAATAGATCCGCCTCCACGCTCAGGACAGGGGGCACGATGATCGGAGAGGTTCTCCAGTTTCAGGATCTGCAGGAACTCTGTCGGCCTGGCGAACGACCACGCCTGCCCACTGTGGAAGCGTGGGCTTGCAAGGAAGGGATTCGCTACAGGTACGACGGCAAGAGCGGCATTTGGACCACCGCTCCCGCGATGAACGCAGCACTCGGCCTACAGCAGGCCTCAACGACACCTATGGAAACGACGTCATCTGATGGCACCTCGACCGAGAAAGCACAATCCATCGATCCCCCCACACATTGACCAGGCGAAAATTCCCAAGGAAATGTACTGGGATGCGACCAGCCGTGGGCGTTGGTACGTATTGGACACGGCGACGGGCATCGACGGCCCCAAGAAGACCCGCCGCACAGTTGCGGGCCCCGATGCCAAGCTGTCTGAACTGCACAGCATCATGGAGACGGGCGAGAGCACGGGGACCGTGGAATGGGTATGCGCCCAATATCACGACAGCGCCAAATTCAAAGGCTTGGCCACAGGCACCCGCGACGACTACGAGTCAGCGCGGAAGGTGCTGATCAACTATCCCACCAACCTTGGCATGCCATTCGGCAAGCTTCAGGTGGCAGAGCTGAGCAACCACAATTTCCAGCGTCTGGTCGACAAGATCGAATCGGCAGGCACACCCACCAAGGCAAACAAGGTGCTGCGCTACTCGCGTCTGGTGTTCCGTTGGGCGCTCAATCGGGGCATCGTTGACCACAATCCCGCGCAGGGGCTGGAGCAGGCGAAGGAGCGAACGCGCCAGCGACTTCCTACCGATGCAGCCTATGCGAAGTTGGTGGCATTCGCCCATGAGCGCTCCATGCGAACGGCGAGGACTGAAGGTTCGGTACCGGCCTATCTGTGGATGATCATGGAGCTCGGCCACCTATGCAGACTGCGAGGCATTGAGACGCTCACGCTGACCGAAGCGCACGGCACGACCGAGGGGTTGCACACGAACCGCCGGAAGCGCAGCCGCGACAACTTGGTGGAGTGGACCCCGAGGCTGCGGAGCGCGTGGGATGCCGCGATCGCGCGCCGCGAAGCCATTATCGAGCGCCACAGCTTGCCCGTTCAGCTACGGGCCGATCAGCGCCACCTGTTCCTCGCAGAGCATGGCGAACCCCTACAGAAGACAAGCCTAGACAGCACTTGGCAGCGCTTCATACAGCTCGCAATAAGTTCAGGGACTATCTTGGCGGAGGAGCAGTTTAGCCTGCACGACCTGAAACGAAAGGGGGGGAACAGACACAGCGAGAAATCGCGGGGACCGGCAAGACGCATTGGGCGTCACGGATGCGATGATGAAGGTTTATGACAAGAGCGTACCGCGTGTTAAGCCATCAGACCCTGCAAACTAGGAACCACTGGGCGGCACCCACTTCCACGCCGATCTATAAATCATTTCATACATACCTACTGGGACCTCAGGCCAACGCCACTGCTCCCACATAATCTGGCCGTCTGGACCGCTATTTCCATCTTTGTAATAAGTCCAGTCGTCCAGCTTCATAAATACGTCTTCGGTGATGTAAGTCGAGTAGTCCCCATCTCGAATAGACGCCAGCTTTGCGGCCACGTTAGGCGCTCGCCCTACCCAGACGAGATCGTTGTTCCTCCGGATTCCTGTCCTGGCTACGAAAACCTGTCCGACATCGATTCCAACTCCATGGCGGATAGTGATTCCACTATTGGCAAACGTGGAGTAACGGTGGAAAACTGGCCTCAAAACATTCACAACAGTCCAATTGATCTGGAGTGCGGCCTTCGCTGCGCGGATGCAACTATCGCTCCCTACGAAGACGCCCATCACCCTATCTCCGTCGAAACTGCGTATGTGTCCATCGTGGTATCGGATGATACGGCAGCTAGTTGCTAGAAATGCTTTAGCGATTTCCGCAGCCAACCACGGGGGGAGGCTCATCGCAATCCTTGTCGACTCCGCCAGATCAGCATAGAGCATCGCGGCATCGATGTTGACCGCGCCCGCTCCTAAAGCAACGTCCTCCGCTGCAGGGACGGTGGCCGAGTCCCGTTCGTTCCAACGAATTGCGACAACGCTGCTGACCTCGGCCTCGATATCTTCCTTCAATCCCATGGTCGATCTCCTTAGAAGCTAGTTGGCGATAGACATTGTAAGCAGGCCAAGAACCCACGGGACGACGGACGCAATTAACCAGCCCAAGCCCCTCCGAAGGTACTTGAACTTCACCGTGAGGATAGAAGAATTCCTCCAGGCTTGGTGCGCGATCTGCCTAGCCAATTCGCGGTCGGATGCATCTAGAAGCGCATTCTCGTACTCGGCTTGGGTCATTTTTGCGACGTCGCCGAAAAACACAGTCGACCTGCCGACTGAATCTAGATTTGGGAATGCGGCACGGTAGATGGCTAGATATGAGAGAGCCGAGAACAGCGCGAAAATTACCGTAAGAATCACCAACCACGGTCCCGCCTTCTCGGGCTCAGGCCACTTGGCGAAAAAAAAACCCGACATAGCGGTGTCCACCCCCAGCACCACGGCTAGCATCGCATCCACCCGTGGGAAGATCCCCAACACAACCTGCAGATGGGTCCAAGCTCTTTGTGATGACTCCATGTCTCGCTTCCCTGTTGCCGCGATGGCATTGCAATTGTGACGCGACGAGCATGCAATGCAACGCCAGCACGAGCCAGTTTTACGGAGGGAATTACGGAGAAGATGAAAAAAGCGCCACAAGGGCGCTTTAAGTCATTGATTGCATTGGTGGGCCGTGATGGATTCGAACCATCGACCAAAAGATTAAAAGTCTTCTGCTCTACCGACTGAGCTAACGGCCCATGCAAAGCCCCGGCCTTTCGGCGGGGTGGGCATTCTACCGTACTTTTCCGGGCGGGGTGAAGCCGGGGATCTACCAGGTTGCCGGCCAGCGGCCGCCACTACCCCGGCTGCGGGCCTCTAAACCTTTCCGCCACGTGCCGCATCTCACCTGCGACCCTGCCCCGGAGCGATGGATGCGCCTGCCACTGCCGTTGATGCTCGCCCTGCTGCTGCCGTTTGCCGCCTCTGCGGCATCGCCTGCACAGGTGCGGACCGACGACATCGGCCGCTTCTGGGCTACTTACGATGCGGTGCTCACCGAGCCCGATGCCGCACAGCGTGTGGCCCTGGTGCAGCAGCGCTATATCGAGCCCGGCTGCCCTGGCCTGCATGCGCTGATGAAGGTGCGCAACTACACCGCCGCCGAATACGAACAAGCAATGCTCGCCTGGCCGCGCTTCTGGGCCTCGGTGCGGCCGCTGACCGCCAACGCCCGGCAGGCCAGCGCTACGCTGGAGCGGGATCTGGCTGCGTTCCGCAGGCTTTACCCCGCCCTGCGTCCGGCCAGCATCACCTATGCGGTGGGCGTGCTGCGCACAGGCGGCACCACGCTGGGGGACCAGGTGCTGATCGGCGCGGAAATGGCGCTCGGCGATGCAAGCGTGGATGTCAGCGAACTGCCGGAGCCGTTGCGCAGTCGCCTGCGGGCCTTCTACGACAGCGCGCCGGGCGCGAACAACGCGCAGAACAACCTGCATGAGTACGTGCACACCCAGCAGCGCGAGACCACCGGATCGCTCGCGCAATATGCGGTCCGCGAGGGCGTGGCCGAGTACATCGCCGAGCGGATCAGCGGTCGCCGCCCGGCACTGCCGCTGTACACCTATGGCCCGTTGCACGAATCGGAGATCCGCGCTCGCTTCAGAGCGGAGATGGATGGCGATGCGCTGGACAACTGGCTGTACAACAGCGCCCGCAATGCGTTCGGGGTGAGTGATGTGGGGTACTACGCGGGTTACCGTATCGCGCAGGAGTACATGCGGCAGCAGCCGGATGAGCAGGCGGCGATCGCACGGATGATCGAGCTGGATTACGAGGATCCTGCGGCGGTGCGCGGCTTCATCGACGCATCGGGTTGGCTGCGGATTGCGAATGCCAATGAGGCTGCCGGCCAGCGACCGGCACTACCGGAAAGCCAGCGTCGGTAGCGCCGGGACAGGGAGTGCGAACCAACGGTTCGCACCTACCGGGGAAGCCGGCCAGCGGCCGGCACTACCAGAGGCAGTCAAGCGTACAGCGTCGGGTCGGCCACGCCGGCTTCGGTGAAGCCCTGCGCGCGCAGGCGGCAGGCATCGCACTGACCGCAGGCCGCGCCGCTGGCATCGGCGTTGTAGCAGGACACGGTCAGGCCGAAGTCCACGCCCAGTCGCACGCCTTCGCTGACGATCTGGCCCTTGCTGAGGAATTGCAGCGGCGCATGCACGGTGATGCCCGCGCCTTCCACGCCCGACTTGGTCGCCAGGTTGGCCAGCGCCTGGAAGGCGGCGATGAACTCGGGGCGGCAATCCGGGTAGCCGGAGTAGTCCACGGCGTTGACGCCGCAGAAGATGTCGTTGGCGCCAAGCACTTCGGCCCAGCCCAGCGCCAGCGACAGCATGATGGTGTTGCGCGCCGGCACGTAGGTGACCGGGATGCCCTCGCCGCCCGCCTCGGGCACGTCGATGTCGTCGGTCAGCGCCGAGCCGCCGATGCTGCGCAGGTCCACGTCCACGATCTTGTGCACGATCACGCCCTGGGCCTTGGCCACGCGCGCGGCAGCATCCAGCTCGGAGGTGTGGCGCTGGCCGTAACGCACGCTGAGAGCATGCACGGCGAAGCCCTGTTCCTGGGCCATGGCGATGACGGCGGCTGAATCCATGCCGCCGGAGAGAAGCACGACTGCCTTCTTCATGGGTAAATCATCCGGTTGGGGGAGAAAGCCAGCACGCTGTCCCGCGCCGGAGCTACATCAGGAAACGCTGCGCCGGCTCATCGGCCCGGCTCGTCGTTCCACAGGATTTTATGCAACTGCATCTGGAAGCGCACCGGCAGCCGGTCTTCCACGATCCAGTCGGCCAGCTGGCGGGCAGTGATTTCGCCCTTGCTGGGAGAGAAGAACACCATCGTGCGCTGCACCAGCTGGTGTTCGGCGACCATGGCCTTGGCCCAGTCGTAGTCTTCGCGGTTGCAGATCACGAACTTGATCTGGTCACGCGTGGTCAGCAGCGGCAGGTTTTCCCAGCGGTTGCGCGCAACCTCGGCCGAGCCCGGGGTCTTGATGTCGACCACGCGCGACACGCGCGGATCAACGGCGCTGACGTCCAGCGCACCGGAGGTTTCCAGCGATACATCCAGGCCGGCATCGCACAGCTTCTGCAGCAGCACCAGGCAGCGCTTCTGCGCCAGCGGCTCGCCGCCGGTCACGCAGACGTGGCGCACGCCCTGCGCCTGCACGTGGGCCACGATATCGTCGATGTCCCACCAGGTGCCGCCGTGGAAGGCGTAGGCGGTGTCGCAGTACTGGCAGCGCAGCGGGCAGCCGGTCAGGCGCACGAACACGGTCGGCCAACCGGCGGTATCGGCTTCGCCCTGCAGGGAGGTGAAGATCTCGGTGATCTTCAGGCGCGGCAGGGGCGACTGCACGATTTCGCTGGGCGTGGCGACGGCGGCGGACGGGGGAACGGCGGTCATGGCAGGGACTTCTTGATGGGACACGTGGCGGGTGGGCTACCGTGGCCGGTAACGAACGCAGCCGAGCATGGCTCGGCTCTACAACAGCAGCCGGTCGGGTATGGCCCGGCGGGTAATGCAAGCCGCCGGGCATGGCCCGGCGCTACCGGATCCGGACGGGTTTGCCGACCCGGAAACGAAAGCAGCCGAGCAAGGGCTCGGCGCTACGGGGAATACATTGTACGCCCGGTCAGCGGATCAGCGGATCTGATTGCCGAGGCGGATCGACTGCAGGCGGTCCTGCGCGGTACGCGCGGCATCCGAGCCCGGGTATTGCGCCACGACGGTCTCCAGCGTCTGCTGGGCCTGGTCGACTTTGCCCTCGCCGTACTGCGAGAGGCCGACCTTGAGCAGGCCGCCAGCGGCCTTGTCGTGGGTGGGATAGCGCGAGAGCAGTTCGCGGAACTGGGACTCGGCCATCGGGAAATTGCGGGTGGCGTAATAGCTTTCACCCAGCCAGTACAGCGCATTGGGGGCGTAGACGCCGTTGGGGTACAGCTCCAGGAAGCTCAGGAACAGCTGCGCCGAATCATCGTACTTGCCCGCCTTCAGTGCGTCGAAGGCCACGTTGTAGGACGTACGCTCGTCACCGGTGACGGCCAGGCTGCCCGGGTCACCATGGACGGAAGGCGGCCGCTCGGAAGTGGCCGCCGCTGCGGGTTTTGCCGGGGCTGCAGGAGCCTTCGGTGCGCTCGCCGGAACAGCAGGCAGGGCCGGGGCGGCAGAGCCCCCTTCCAACCGGTTCAGGCGGCTGTCCAGATCCAGGTACTGGTCCTGGGCGGACTGCTTGAGCTGGGCGTTGTCGTGTTGCAGTTGTTCGATCGAGGCCTGCAGGCTGGTGACCTGCTGCCGCAGCTGGTTGATCTGGTTCAACAGGTCCTGGTTGGCACTGTTGTTGTACATCTGCTGCTCGAGCGAACCGACACGGTCGGCCAGGCTCTGGCGTTGTGCATGCGCCGGTGCGGCAGCCACGAGGGCTGCCGCAACGACCAGCATCAGTTTGATGCCAAGGCGCATGGATTACTGCGCGGTGTAGACGATTTCGACGCGACGGTTCTGCGACCAGCAGGACTCGTTCGACTCGGTGCAGACCGGACGCTCTTCACCGTAGGACACGACGGTCAGCTGCGAAGCCGAGCCACCGTTGGCCTGCAGTGCCGAGTTGACGCCGTTGCCACGACGCTCGCCCAGGGCCTGGTTGTACGCGCGCGAACCGCGCTCGTCGGTGTGGCCCTGCAGGGTGATGCGCGAGGACGGACGGTCACGCAGGTACTTGGCGTGGCAAGCCATGATGGCCTGGAATTCCGGCTTCACGTCTTCCTTGTCCAGGTCGAAGTAGACAACGCGCTGGCGCAGGCAGGCATCGGTGTCCAGGTCGCCCGGGCCGTACAGGCCGGAGGTGGACGGACCGGTCGGGGTGGTGGTCGAGGTGCCGGTATCGACCGGAGCCGGGGCTTCTTCCTTGACCTTCTTCGAGCAACCGGCCAGGACGGCCACAGACAGCAGGGAAACAAGCAGAACGCGGGTGGACTTGTTCATGGCGATACCTTTGTGGCTCCTAAGCCGATGAGGGGTTCAATACAGAGAAAATATTAACACTCTTTTAGCGCTGGGTACGGTATGGGGACCATGCCGGCTCGCGCACATCACCGTCTGCCAGAACCAGGCGCTGGCGCACGCGCGCATCGGCCGAGACGGCGTACAGCACACCACGACCACCCTCACGGGCGGCATACAGCACCATGCTCGCGTTGGGCGCGAAGCTCGGCGATTCGTCCAGCGAACCCGGCGACAGCGTGCTCCAGCGGGGCGAACCCAGCGAGCTGTCCATCAGGGCGATCTTGTAGCTGTTGCCCGAACCCTGGGCGACGGCGATCTTCTTGCCGTCGTAGGAGACCGAGGGCTTGGCGTTGTAGTTGCCCTGGAAGGTCACGCGCTCGGCGCTGCCACCACCGGCACCGACCTTGTAGACCTGCGGACGGCCGCCGCGGTCGGAGGTGAAGTACACCGCGCTGCCATCCGGCGCCCAGGTCGGCTCGGTATCGATGGCGAAGTGGTTGGTCAGCTGGGTCAGCTGCTTGCTGCCCAGATCCATCACGTAGATTTCCGGGTTGCCCGAGCGCGACAGGGTCAGGGCCAGCTTGCGGCCGTCCGGCGAGAAGGCCGGGGCGCTGTTGATGCCGCGGAAGCTGGTGACCAGCTCACGGGCGCCGGTGGAGATGTTCTGGATGTAGATGGCCGAATTGCCACGCTCGAAGCTGACGTAGGCCAGCTTGTTGCCATCCGGGCTCCACGACGGCGACAGCAGCGGCTCGGCCGAACGCACGATGGTCTGCGGGTTGAAGCCGTCCGAATCGGCCACCATCAGCGCGTAGCGCATGGCGTCGCCCTTGCCGCTGGCGGTCACGTAGGCGATGCGGGTCCAGAAGGCACCACGGACACCGGTGATCTTCTCGTAGATGGCATCGGCCATCTGGTGGGCAACGTCGCGCATGGCATTGCCACGTGCGGTCATCGCCAGGCCGAGCAGGCGCTCACCCTTGGGCACGTCGAACAGTTCGTACTCGACGCGGTAGGCGCCGGCACCGGCGTCCATGACACGGCCGACCACGATGTAGTTCTGCTTCAGCGCGCGCCAGGTGGCGAACTGGATGTCACCGCCACGGATCGGCTTTTCGACGATCTGCGCTTCGGGCAGCGTGCGGAACTGGCCCGAACGTTCGAGGTCGGCACGGACCACGCCGGCGACGTCGGTCTGCGGAGCACCGGCTGCACCCTGGTAGGGCATCGGCACGATGGTGATCGGGAGGGCGGAGGCATTGCCGCCGATGATGTCGATATCCAGCCCCTTCTGCTGCGCGACGGCAGCAAAGGGCAGCAACAGGGCCGCAAACACGGCAAGCCAGCGAGGCATCTTCTTCATGGAGCGCTCAAATAGGGGGAACCGGAACGAGGGATAACAAAACGGCAGTGAACCGCTTCGCAATCATGAACCAAGGGTACGTGAATTCCTGGTCAGTGCCAGCCGGGTCTCTCACATGCCGTTAACGTCGCGGCCAACTTTCGTGCGGATGACTCGTCCCAAGCATGGCGTGGACGGGCCCATACGATCCAGAGCTAAAGGCGTCATTGGATGACGGGACAGCCCCAAAGGGCTGCCCTGCCCCGCGCCTCAGCGATCCTGGGCGGTGAATGTGAAGTTGATCGTGCGTGCGAATACCTGCTCGAAACCGCGGTACGGCAGCGGCTGGGCGTTGAGCACGGCGGCCTCGATCGAGCGCTTGCCGGCTTCATCGAACGGGCAGCCGGCGCTGACCGTGGCGCTGCGGACGGTACCGCCCGGCAACTGGTTGATGGTGATCTGGCAACGTTGGCCCAGCGGCACGCTGTCCGGACGCACCCACTGCGCCAGCACCTTGGCCTGGATGGCCGCCGCGTACTTGGCAGACAGATCATCACTGCTGCCACCACCACCGGCAGCCGGCTGTGCTGCACCACTGGCACCGGCAGCAGCCGTGCCTGCGGCATTGCGCGCAGCAGCGACCTCGCGCAGCTTCCGCTCGGCCAGCTTGGCTTCCTTTTCGGCCTGCTCGCGGCGGGCGCGGATGTCGGCGATCTTCTTCTGCTTCTCGGCCTCGGCCTTGTCAGCGGCCAGGCGCTCCTGCTCGGCCTGCTTCTTCTTGGCGTCCGCTTCCTGCTGCTTGGCCAGGCGCAGTTTCTGCTCGGCCTCTTCCTGGCGCTTGCGCTCGGTCAGGTCGATCTGCTCCTGGCGGCGCTTGGCTTCCTGCTCCTGCTTGGCCTTTTCCTGCGAGATCGCCAACGCGCTGACCGCGTCCTGGTCCTTGGTATCGGGCTGCGCCACGCGCTCCTGCGCCTGTTGCTGCTGCGGCGTCGGTGCGTCCTGCGGGCGCGGCTCTTCAATCGGCTGCGGCGGCGGGATGGTGTCTTCCGGCACCGGGATCGGTTCGGCCACCGGCGGCGGCAGGTCTTCCAGCTTTTCCGACTGGCGCAGGGCCTGGCGGGCGGCAGCGGCTTCGGACGCGGACAGTGCCAGGCTGGCCTCGACCGAGGGATCACCTGCGGCGGCATCGGTATTGCGCTGCGGTGACCACAGCCAGGCGCCGATGAAGATCAACGCGACCAGCAGGTGCACCAGCACGGCCAGCACCATCGGCTGGCCCCAGCCGGGTTCCTGCTTGTGCGGTGGCGGCAGGGCGTCAGCGTGCATCGGTGGCCAGGCCTACCTTGTCCACGTTGGCGCGCTTGATCACGTCCATCGCCGCGATGACCTTTTCATAGGCCACGGCACGGTCGGCGGCGACGATCACGCGCACTCCCTTGTCCTGCGCGGCGATGCCGGACAGGTGGCCCTGCAGTTCCTCGGCAGTGACGGCCGTGGGTTCCTTGGCGTCGGGCAGCTTCAGGCTGAGCTGGCCGTCCTGGCGCACCGAGACGATCACCGGGTCCTGCTTGCTTTCCAGCGCCTTGGCGTTGGAATTGGGCAGGTCGACATCGAAGCTCAGGGTGAGCAGTGGCGCGGTGACCATGAAGATGATCAACAGCACCAGCATGACGTCGATATAAGGAACGACGTTGATTTCCGATTTCAGCTTGCGGCGCTTGCGGCGACCGATGGCAGCGGACATGGCTTGGACTCCCGGGTCTGGCGCTTACTCGTCGCCAGCGCTCTGGCGCTGCAGGATCGAGCTGAACTCGTCGGCGAAGGTCTCGAAACGCACCGACATGCGCTCCACGCGGGTGGTGAAGCGGTTGTAGGCCCACACCGCCGGGATCGCCACGAACAGGCCGATGGCAGTGGCGAACAGCGCTTCGGAGATGCCCGGGGCGACGGCGGCGATACCGGCCTGGGCGCCGCTGCTGATCATGTCGTGCATGGTCACCATGATGCCGAACACGGTACCGACCAGGCCCACGTACGGGGCGGTCGAGCCGATGTTGGCCAGCAGTTCCAGGTTGCGCTCGAGCTGGTCGACTTCGCGGGTGTAGGTGGTGCGCATGGCGCGCTGGGCACCTTCCAGCTGGGCACGGCCATCCAGCCGGCGCTTGTCGCGCAGGCGGGTGTACTCGCGGAAACCGGCTTCGAAGATGGCTTCCAGGCCGCCGACATTGCGGCTGCGGTCGGTGGCCGAGCTGTACAGCTTGCCCAGGTCGGCACCGGACCAGAAGCGGTTCTCGAACTCGTCAGCTTCGCGGGTGGCCTGCTTGAAGATGCGGGCCTTGCGGAAAATGATGACCCAGCTGACGAACGAGCCGACCAACAGCGCCAGCACGATGATCTTCACCGGCAAGCTGGCCTTGGCCATCAGTTCGAGGTAGTTGATGCCGCCGCCGGTGGTGGCCTGGGCAAGGGTCTGGGTCGCGGCATTGCTGACGTCAGCCGGCAAAGCCTCGGTGACCGTGGCCTGCAGGGCCAGGAGCGTTGCGATCATCCGTTGTTCCTCAAGAGTTCTGTTCGGATTCGGGGTGGAGGTGGGGTTGCAGCGCGGCAAGGACGGAATCGTCCATGCCACGCGGGCGGAAACTGGCCGCGTCCAGTGCGGCGATGCGGACCTGTGCGGACAGCAGCAGCTGGCCGTTGCGCAGGACCTGCTGGTCGAAGACCATGCTGGCCTTCTTCAGCTGGACCAGGGTGGCGCTTACCTGCAGCTGGTCATCCAGCCGTGCCGGCTTGATGAAATCCATCTGCATGGAGCGCACCGCGAAGACCATGCCGTGCTCGGACCGCATGCGCTCCTGGCCGTAGCCCAGCGCGCGCATCCATTCGGTCCGGGCCCGTTCCATGAAGGCCACGTAGCGGGCGTGGTAGACCACGCCGCCAGCGTCGGTATCTTCCCAGTAAATGCGTGTCGGCCAACTGAATCGCGGTTCAACCGACATCGGGGACCTCGGCAAACAGGTCCTGTGGCGGGTTCTTCGGCTTCAGGCCCAGGTGCCGGTAGGCCTTGTGGGTCGCCATGCGGCCACGCGCGGTGCGCACCAGGAAGCCCTGCTGGATCAGGTACGGCTCGACCACGTCTTCCAGCGTGCCACGCTCTTCGGACAGCGCCGCGGCGAGCGACTCGATGCCCACCGGGCCACCGTCGAAGTAATCGACCATGGTCTTCAGCAGCCGGCGGTCAAGCTCGTCGAAGCCTTCCGGGTCGACCTTGAGCATCTGCATTGCGGCCTGGGCCACGGTCTGGTCAATGTGGCCACCGGCCTTGACCTGGGCGTAATCGCGCACGCGGCGCAGCAGGCGGTTGGCGATACGCGGGGTGCCACGCGCGCGGCGCGCGATCTCCCCTGCCCCGTCGGCGGTGCAGTCGATGGCCAGGATCGCGGCCGAGCGGCGCACGATGCGGGTCAGTTCTTCGACGCTGTAGAACTCCAGGCGCTGGACGATGCCGAAGCGGTCGCGCAGCGGTGCGGTCAGCAGGCCGGCGCGGGTGGTGGCGCCGATCAGGGTGAACGGCGGCAGGTCGATCTTGATCGAGCGCGCCGCAGGGCCCTCGCCGATCATGATGTCGATCTGGAAATCTTCCATCGCCGGATACAGCACTTCTTCCACCACCGGCGACAGGCGATGGATCTCGTCGATGAACAGCACATCGTGCGGCTGCAGGTTGGTCAGCAGCGCGGCCAGATCGCCGGCCTTCTCGATCACCGGGCCGGAGGTCACGCGCAGGGCCACGCCCAGTTCGTTGGCGATGACGTGGCTGAGGGTGGTCTTGCCCAGGCCGGGGGGGCCGAAGATCAGGACGTGGTCCAGTGCGTCGCCACGACCCTTGGCGGCCTGGATGTAGATCTCCATCTGCTCGCGCACCGGCACCTGGCCGAGATAGTCGGCAAGTCGCTTGGGTCGGATGCTGGCGTCGGCGGCGTCATCCTCGCGGGTGGCGCCGGCGGCGATGATGCGGTCGTCGGTCATGTGCTGATTATGCGGTAAAAGCGGGGAGATTCGGCCGGGCTGCGCCCGGCACCCGCAGAAGCAACTGCAACTTCAACTGCCGAAGCGACAGCAGAAGCAGGTTTCCTGATGGATGGCGGGGTGGGTCCGGTTGCGGGGGACGCTGCAAGTACGTCCCTGTAAGCTCGGTCGCCGCATCCATGCGGCTCACGCCCCCGCAACCGGACCCACCCCGCCTTCGACAGGTTCCCGCGATCTGTCGGAATGGCATGGCCTGCTCCTGGTAGGTGTCGACCTTGGTCGACACGGCATGGCCTGCTATTGGTGGGTTTCGACCTTGGTCGACACGGTAGATCCATGCGTGGAGGGAACTGAGGAGCAGAGCGGGCTCAGCTTCTGGCGCGCGGCGCCTCCGAAAGTGGAGCCCCCTTGTTGTTCAAGGGGGCGCGCCGACAGGCGGGGGGATAAGGTGGAATGCGGGCGGGGCCCACGATTTGCGCAGCAAATCGTGGGACGTAGCGCAGGTGGAGATTAAATCTCCACCTGCGCGCCCAGCTCTACGAGGCGGTTACCCGGAATCCGGAAGAAGCCCGTCGCCGGGGCGGCGTTCCTGTGCATCAGCGCGAACAGCTTGTCGCGCCAGATCGGCATGCCACGGTTGGCGGTGGCGACGATGGTCTCGCGGCTGGCGAAGAAGGTGGTGTCCATCGGGTCGAAGTAGATGCCGCCGTGGTCGCACGAGCGCATCAGCGCCAGCGGTACGTCGGGGGTCTCCATGAAGCCGAAACACACGTAGACCCGGTAGAACTCATCGCCCACCGATTCGATCTTCAGGCGCTGCCCTTCCGCCGCGTACGGCACCGGCAGGGTCACCACATGCAGGAACACGTTGCGCTCGTGCAGCACCTTGTTGTGCTTGAGGTTGTGCATCAGCGCATGCGGGGCCACGGCCGGGTCGGCGGTGAGGAACACCGCGGTGCCGGGTACGCGCACCGGCGGCGCCAGCATCAGGCCTGGCAGGAAGGTGTCGATGCGGATGCCGTCCTTGCGGATCTCGTCGCGCAGCAGTTCGCGGCCACGGCGCCAGGTGCGCATCATGGTAAACAGGAAGATGCCCAGCACCACCGGGAACCAGGCGCCCTGCAGCAGCTTGGCGCCGTTGGCGATGACAAAGCCCAGATCGATGATGAAGAACACCACGCACAAGGGCAGGATCCAGTTGCGTGCCTTGGGCCACAGCGAACGTGCAACCAGGGCCAGCAGCAGGGTATCGATCAGCATGGTGGCCGACACCGAGATGCCGTAGGCCACGGCCAGGTTGGACGAGCTGCGGAAGGCCAGCACCAGGCCGATCACCATCACCGCGATGCCCCAGTTGATGCCGGGGATGTAGATCTGGCCGATGGTGTCGTGCGAGGTGTGCTTGATGCGCATGCGCGGGATGTAGCCCAGCTGCATGGCCTGGCGCGAGACCGAGAACGCACCGGTGATCACCGACTGCGAGGCGATCACCGCCGCCATCGTGGCCAGGATGATCATCGGGTACAGCGCCCACGACGGCACCGCCTCGAAGAACGGGTTCTTCACCGCCTCGGGATGGTTGAGCACCAGCGCGCCCTGCCCCAGGTAGTTCAGCACCAGGCAGGGCAGCACGAAGAAGTACCAGGCGTGGCGGATCGGCTTGGCACCGAAGTGGCCCATGTCGGCGTACAGCGCCTCGCCACCGGTCACCGCCAGCACCACCGCGCCGAGGATGAAGATGCTGTGCCAGCCGTGTTCCATGAAGAAGCGGATCGCCCACCACGGGTTGAAGGCCTTCAGCACTTCCGGCGCGTCGACGATGTTGTAGATGCCGATCGCGGCCAGCGAAATGAACCAGATCGAGGTGATCGGGCCGAACAGCTTGCCGATCTTCGCGGTACCGAAACGCTGCACCGCGAACACGGCCAGCAGCACCACCACGGTGATCGGCACGATGAAGGCGTGCAGCCCGGGGGCAGCGACCTCCAGGCCTTCGACGGCACCCAGCACCGATATCGCCGGGGTGATCACGCCATCGCCGAAGAACAGCGAGGCGCCGAAGATGCCGAGGATGCCGACCACATAGGCCGAGCGCGACCCATTGCGCAGCGTGCGCTGGGTCAGCGCCATCAGCGCCATGATGCCGCCCTCGCCGTCATTGTCGGCGCGCATGATGATGGTCACGTACTTCAGGGTGACCACGATGTTCAGCGCCCAGAACGCCAGCGACAGCACGCCCAGAACGGTGTCGTGGTCGCTGTTGAGCCCGTAGTGCGGCGAGAACGCCTCCTTCAGGGTGTACAGCGGGCTGGTGCCGATATCGCCGAAGACCACGCCGATCGCACCGATGATCAGCGCCAGGCCCCCGGCGGGGGGAGCGTGACCATGGCCACCATGGGCGGCGGTGTGCGGGGTTTGACTGCTGGACATGGGGCTCCTGGCGAAGCTCAGGGTGTAATGGGGAAGGAAACGGAGCGGCTCAGCGCAGCGCCGATTGCAGGGCCTTGCGGATGACCATGGCCACTTCGTCGCCCTCGTTGAAGGCCTCGCGCGCCATCCGCGCCGCCTCGGTGGGCTTGTAGCCCAGCTGCTGCAGCGCCACGGTGGCATCGGACAGCGGATCGGCCGGGGCCGGGCCACTGCCGGTGGGCAGTGCGCCACCGGCACCGAACTGCGCCGCGCGGTCACGCAGTTCCAGCACCATGCGCTCGGCGGTCTTCTTGCCGATGCCGGGGATGCGGGTCAGCGCGGTGATGTCGCCGGCCTGGACCATGCGGGCGAATTCTTCGACGGTGACCCCGGACAGCACAGCCAGCGCGATCTTCGCGCCGATGCCGCTGACCTTCTGCACGTCGCGGAACAGGCGGCGCTCGCCTTCGCGCAGGAAGCCGTACAGCGAGACGCTGTCTTCCTTCTGCGAATAATGAGTGTAGAGCGTGACCTCACGGCCCAGCTCGGGCAGGTCGTAGAAGGTGCTCATCGGCGCCTCCAGCTCGTAGCCCACCCCGTTGACGTCCACCACCAGCCACGGCGGCGCCTTGTAGGCGACGATTCCGCGCAGTCGACCGATCATTGCGTGCAGCTCCTCATTTGCGGCCCCACGCCTGGCGGGCAGTCAGCCCCAGGCGGTTGGCCGTTGCCCTTACGTGGGCATGGGTGATGGCCACGGCCAACGCGTCGGCCGCGTCGGCCTGCAGCTTGGTTTTCAGGTTGAGCATGAGCCCGACCATGTGTTGAACCTGTTGCTTTTCGGCGCCGCCACGACCGACCACCGCCAGCTTGATCTCGCTGGCGGCGTACTCGTGCACCGGCAGGTCGCGCAGCACCACCGCCGAAATCGCCGCGCCACGGGCCTGGCCCAGCTTCAGCGCCGAATCGGGGTTGCGCGCCATGAACACCTTTTCGATGGCCACTTCCTGCGGCTGGAACTCCAGGCACAGCTCGGCCAGGCCCAGCACCAGCAGCTTCATGCGCTGCGGGAAGTCATCGGCACCGAGCAGCACCAGCGGCTGGTGATGCACGTGGCTGACCCGGCCGCTGGCATCGACATCGATGATGCCGACCCCGGTCCGTTGTGAACCCGGGTCGATGCCGAGAATGCGGGTCATGCGGCACACGCGCGCAGGCCGCTGATCCGGGAAGGACGCATGCGGCGGTGATGGCTGGAAACGTCTGGGGTCATCATGGTCCGCATTGTCCGCTCACCGGCCGCCAAAGGCGACCGGCACAGCGTCCGTTCAGGCGTAGGCGTCCGCGCCGAGATCGGCGTTGGAGTACACGTCCTGCACGTCGTCGAGGTCTTCCAGCATGTCCAGCAGCTTCTTGACCTGCAGGACGGTGTCGCCCTCGACCTTGATGTCGTTGTCGGCACGGAAGGTCAGCTCGGCATGATCCGGCGTGCGGCCAGCCGCCTGCATCGCATCCTTGACTGCGTGGAAGCTGTCCGCGGCGGTGAGCACGTCGATCGCGCCATCCTCCGGGTAGACCACGATGTCATCGGCACCGGCCTCGATGGCCGCTTCGGAGATGGCGTCCTCATCGGCGCCGGCGCCGTAGTGCAGCACGCCCACCCGCTTGAACATGAAGCTGACCGAGCCTTCGGTGCCCATGTTGCCGCCGCACTTGCTGAACGCATGGCGGACATCGGCCACGGTGCGCACGCGGTTGTCGGTCAGGCAATCGACGATGACGGCCACGCCACCGGGCGCGTAGCCCTCGTAGCGGATCTCTTCGTACTCGACGCCTTCCAGTTCACCGGTGGCCTTCTTGATGGCGCGCTCGATCACGTCCTTGGACATGTTCGCGGTCAGCGCCTTGTCCACGGCTACACGCAGGCGCGGGTTGTTGTTGGGGTCGCCTCCACCGCCGCGGGCGGCCACGCCGATCTCACGGATGATCTTGGTGAAAATCTTGCCGCGCTTCGCGTCAGACGCGTTCTTGCGGTTTTCGATGGAGGGGCCTCTACCCATGGGTCTTTCCGTACGTGCGTTGATGGATAAGGCCGCGGATTCTACCTGATCGGGCCCGCTGACCGTGTCGAGGGCGGATGGATGCCGCCGGGCGTGGCCCGGCGAGAGCGTGCGAACCAACGGTTCGCACCCACCAAGGCAGGACGGTTCGCACCCACCGAAGCAGGACGGTTCGCACCCATCAAGGCAGGCCGGTAGCGCCGGGCCATGCCCGGCGAGCGCAGCGGCGCTGGGTGACGTCGCTCAGGCCGCAGCGGCGTCCCGGCCATGGTCGAACTGGCCATGGCGGAGGAAATGCGCGGTCTGTCGCGCGGCATCGGGTGACACCACCAGGCCGCTGTGGCTGGTGCGCACCACGCAGTGGTCGGCCAGGCCCGGCAGGCGGGTCTCGGCCAGCGCCACGGTACCGTCGGAATCGTCATCCAGCGCCCCGAGCAGGCTGCCCAGCCCATGCGGCACCGAGCCGGCGATCAGGCCGACGGCGGCCTTGCCCTGCCAGTCCGGCAGCCCGTCCAGCAACAGCTCGCTGCTGCGGCCCAGGGCCAGGCCCCAACCATGTTCGGACAACGAGCGCGCAGTGCCACTGCCCCGCAGTGGCGAGCCCAGGCAGACCACGCGCTGCACGGGCAACTGCGGCTGCCGGCGCAGGGCTTCCAGCGCCAGCAGGCCACCCAGGCTGTGCCCGACCAGCGACAGCGGGCCTGCATCTGCCAGCCGCTCCAGCAACTGCGGCACGGCCACATCGGGACCGCCAAATACGGACGAGTAGCCAAAGGTATGGACCTGGAAGCCGCGCGCGCGCAGGCGCCAGGCCAGCGGCCCGACCCAAGCACGGGCATTCCAGATGCCATGCAACAACAGAACGGGGGGAGTCATGTGCAACAGCCTGGCGGTCAGCGGGGCGGAACTACGGTGATTGAACAGAAGCCAGGGGCAAGCGGCAGTGAACGGTTTCAGGCCGGATGCGGCAGACGGCGCAGGATGAACTCAAGATCGTTGGTATCGCCCACCGGGAACAGGTACTCGCCGGCCTTTTCAAAACCGTACCGGGCGTAGAAGCGCTGCGCGCCGAAGTTTTCCGACCACACGCCCAGCCACAGCGTGCGCGGGCCGTCGTGCTCCAGCCAGGCCAGCGCGGTTTCCAGCAGGCGGCTGCCCCAGCCGCAGCTCTGCTGTGTCTTGATCAGGTACAGGCGCTTGAGCTCGCCGTCACCGGGCTTTACCTCCGGATGCGGCAACCCACAGGGGCCGGCGGCGGCATGGCCGACCGCCTCCCCATCCAGCTCCAGCAGCCACACCGCGTAATCGGGGTGGGCCAGGATCGTGCGCTGACGCTCGACCGTGTAGGCCTCGTCGATGAAATCCTGCAGGTCCTGCGGCGGATACAGATGGCCGAAGGTTTCGGTGAACGTGCGTGCGGCCAGCGCCGACAGGGTCGGCGCGTCGTCCACAGTGGCGCGGCGGATCGAATACATGGGTCGAGTTGACGTCAGGACCACGGTTCGGGTCAAGCCCGCTCCGCCGGTTCCTTGTCGTCTTCTTCCTCTTCCTCTTCTTCGTATTCCTCGTCGTCCTCTTCTTCCTCGCCGTCTTCCTCTTCTTCGCCGTCCTCGTCCTCGTCGTACTCTTCCTCTTCGTCGTCTTCGTAATCCTCGACGCCGAAGTCTTCACCGTCCCAGCGGCCTTCGCCGTCGGCGACGAAGGTCAGGGCCATGGCCGACGGGTTGGTACCGACACGGACCAGCCAACCACCGAAGACACGTGCACGCTCGGTGACCAGGTTGGCCTCGGAGCCTTCATTGCCCAGCTTTTCCCACTCCAGCGAAAACGCAAACTCGGTCATTGCCTGGATCTCCTGATCAGTTTTTCTTGGGGCGAACCTGGATGTGCACTTCGGCCAGCTGCTCGTCGACGATCGGCGACGGCGCGTCGGTCATCAGATCCTGCGCACCGGTGGTCTTCGGGAACGGGATGACGTCGCGGATCGACTCGGTGCCGGCCATCAGCGCGGCGATGCGGTCGATGCCGAAGGCGATGCCGCCGTGCGGCGGCGCGCCGTAGTTCAGCGCGTCGAGCAGGAAGCCGAACTTGGCACGGGCTTCTTCAGCACCGATGCCGAGCAGCTCGAACACCGCGCTCTGCATGTCGGGGCGGTGGATACGGATCGAACCGCCGCCGATTTCATTGCCGTTGAGCACCATGTCGTAGCCGCGCGAAACGGCAGTCTTGGCGTGCGCGCGCAGATCGGCGATGTCATCCACGGCCGGTGCGGTGAAGGGGTGATGCAGGGCGACGTAGCGCTGCGCTTCCTCGTCCCACTCGAACATCGGGAAGTCGGTGACCCACAGCGGTGCCCAGCTGTCGGCGACCAGACCGAAGTCCTTGCCGGCCTTCAGGCGCAGCGCGCCCATGAAGTCGGACACCTTGTTATAGCCGCCGGCACCGAAGAACACGATGTCGCCGTTGCCGGCGCCGACATGGGCGATCAGGGCGGCGAAGCCCTCCTCACTGAAGAACTTCTGGATCGGCGAGCTGATTTCACCGTTCTCGCCCACCTTGATGTAGGCCAGGCCCTTCGCACCGTACTTGGCGGCGTGCGCGGCGTACTCGTCGATCTGCTTGCGCGACAGGCTGGCACCACCGGGGATGCGCAGCGCGGCGACGCGGCCATCGGCATCGTTGGCAGCAGCGGTGAACACCGGGAATTCGCTGGTCTTGACCAGTTCGGCCACGTCCACCAGTTCCAGCGCGATGCGCAGGTCCGGCTTGTCCGAACCATAGCGACGCATCGCCTCGGCCCAGGTCATGCGCGGGAAGCTGGCATCCAGTTCGACGTCGACCACTTCCTTGAAGATGGCGCGGATCATGTCTTCGACGAAGTCCTGCACGTCGCGCTCGCGGACGAAGGCGAACTCCATGTCCAGCTGGGTGAATTCCAGCTGTCGGTCGGCACGCAGGGCCTCGTCGCGGAAGCAGCGCGCGATCTGGTAGTAGCGGTCGAAGCCGGCCACCATCAGGATCTGCTTGAACAGCTGCGGGCTCTGCGGCAGGGCATAGAACTCGCCCGGGTGCATGCGCGCCGGCACCAGGAAGTCGCGTGCGCCTTCCGGGGTGGCCTTGGTCAGGATCGGCGTTTCGATGTCCTGGAAGCCCTTTTCGTCCAGGTGGCGGCGCAGGGCCTGCACCAGCTTGATGCGGGTGCGCTGCATGCGCTGCATCTCCGGACGGCGCAGGTCCAGATAGCGGTACTTCAGGCGGGTTTCTTCGCCCGGGTTCTCGTGGGCGTGGAACGGCAGCGGCGCGGCCTTGTTCAGCACGGTGATGGCGGTGGCGATCACTTCCACCTTGCCCGTGCGCAGCTTGTCGTTGACCGCGTGGCGGGCACGTACCACGCCTTCCACCTGCAGCACGTCCTCATAGCCCAGCGAGGCGGCCACGGCGAACACTTCGGCGTTGTCGAGCTCCACCGTCACCTGCACGATGCCTTCATGATCGCGGAGATCGATGAAGCAGACGCCGCCCTGGTTACGGGCCACGTCGGTCCAGCCGGCGAGGGTGACAGTCTGGCCAATCAGGGTCTCATCGACCAGGCCGCAGAAGTGGGTACGCATGGGGGGAAAGCTCCGCTGGAGAACGCCGGCGCCTGACGGGGGCCGGAAAGCCTCTTATTCTGCGGCCGAGGCCCCGGCCGGGGCAAATGCGGACGGTCACGCGGGCTTGATCGCCCCGGTCCTTATAGTCGCGCACCTACTCCCGTATGGGGATGTCGCCATGAAACTGCAGTCTCTGGCCAGCCTGGCCGTGATCCTTGGCACCTTTACCGCGCTCGCCCTGCCCTCCGCCCCTGCCGCCGCGCAGGACGGAGTGGTCCGCTGCGAGAGCCAGAACAACCGCGAACGTGTCTGCAACACCGGCTGGCGCGACGCCCAGCTGGTCCGCCAGCTGTCCGGCTCGGCCTGCGTGGAGGGCCGTACCTGGGGCACCCGCAATGGCAGCATCTGGGTCAACAACGGCTGCCGCGCCGAATTCACCCGGGGCCGAGGTGGCTGGGGTGGCGGCAACGGCGGCGGTTGGGGTGGTGGCAATGGCAACGGCAACAGTGGCACCGTGCGCTGCGAAAGCCAGGACAACCGTGAACGCAGCTGCCCGGTCGGCTGGCGCAACGCGCGCGTGGTCCGGCAGATCTCCGGCACCCAATGCGTGGAAGGCCAGAACTGGGGCGTGCGCAACGGCGCGATCTGGGTCAACCGCGGCTGCCGCGCCGAGTTCGCCGAAGCCCGCGGTGGCTGGGGCGGCGGCAATGGCGGGGGCAATGGCGGCGGCTGGGGGGGCGGCAACAGCAACTACACCGTGACCTGCAGCAGCAACAACAACCGCCAGCAGAGCTGCAACTGGGATGAACGCCAGGGCCGGCCGGTGCTGCAGCAGCAGCTGTCCGGCAGTGCCTGCCAGGAGGGCCGGACCTGGGGCTACTCGCGCGGCAACGTGTGGGTCAGCAACGGCTGCCGGGCGCGCTTCGGCACGCGTTGATGGCAGGGTCGGATCCCTGGCCGACGGCCAGCGCTCTGCCCCTTGGGGGCGTGCAATGCTGGGGTCGGAACCCTCCAAAAGGAGGGATCCGACCCCGCAATCAGGGTGCCGGCGAAGCCTGGTCGCCCCAGGGCGCCGGCGGCAGCGCGACCGGCTTGCTGAGATCGAACTCGACCCGGAAACGGCGCCCTTCCGGGCGCGTCAGCTCATAGACAAAACGCTGGTCCGGCTCGATCTCCATCGCCCACGTGTTGTGGGTTGAAGCCAGCATATCGGCGCGGCGGAACATCGCTACGGACTCGCCATCGGCGGGGAACTGCTGGCGTTCGGCGGTACCCGGCGGCTTGCTGTCGCCGCCGTAGAGGGTGATCGCATCGGGGCTGCCATCGGCGTGGCGATGGTCGTGCTTCAGGCGCAGCCCGTGCTCGGTACGGGTCAACACCCAGGTGCGCGAATGGTCATCGCCGACGTGGAACGGGATGCGCAGCTCATGGCCCGGGTCGGCGCAGCCCCGCATGTGCATCACCAGCTTCTGCCCGGCGAAGGGATCTTTGCCGGTGGGTGCCGGCGTGTCTTCCACCACCCTGCCCTCGTACGCCTGGCCACAATGGGCAGCGACCGCGGCCATGAAGGCGTCGGCCGGCGCGGTCGACAGATCGTGGTTGACCGTATGCGATGGCTGCGAGCAGGCGGCGAGGCCGAGCAGGGCGAAGGCGGAAGCAACAGCGGCGATCGGTTTCATGCCCCAACCCTAACGGCCATGGCCGATGCGCGCAAACCGCACTCCCTGGATCTACCTCAGCGCTCGGCTGCAGGGGCGACGGCAACCACGTCCGTCGCCGCCACGGGTGCATCTTCGCCCTGCCCTGCCGGCTCCTGCTCGACCGGGTCGACATCGAACGGCGTGCGGAACACCAGCGACGGCAGCAGCGTGGTCAAGGCGGCGTACAGCAGCAACGCGCCGAACAGCACCGCGGGAATCTGGAAGCGATCGCGCATGATCGCGGCCAGCACCAGGGTGAAGATCAATGTCGGTGCCAGTGCCAACGATACGCGCAGGCTGCTGCGGAAGCTCTCGCCGAACATCACGCGACGCTGCAGCCAGACCACCGCGATGCGCAGCGGCAGCACCACCAGGGTGATGACGATGCCCAACCCCAGCGCCTCCCAGCTCAGCGCTTCGCTGGGCACCTTGGTGCCGGCGTTGAAGAAATAGAACGGCACGAAAAACGAGGCGAACAGACGCAGCGCGTGCAGGTTTTCGTGCGAAGCCAGCAGCGGCATGCGCTGGTGCAGCAGGCGCGCGACCAGGCCGGCGATGAAGGCGCCGACCAGGTAGTACACGCCCAACAGGTAGGTGATGTACGCCGCCACCATGCCGACCATCACCAGCAGCGAGAATTCCGAGCCCGGTGCATGCGGCGCGACCCAGCGACCGAGCGCCATGAACAGCAGCGGCAGGCCGATCATCATCGCCAGCAGGGCCAGGCTGGACAGCGCCATGTGCCCGGGATCGCCAGCCTGCAGCACGATGAACAACGCCGCCAGGGCCAGCAGTTCACCGGCGATGGCCTTGCTGGTGACCCAGAACCGCTCGTCCTCGCTCAGCCCCAGCCGCGACAGCGAATCCATGATGAAACCGGTGGAGGGGGTCAGCAGCGCAAGCGCCAGCAGCCCTGCCGCCTGCCATGGCAGGCCGGCGTAACGCCAGGCCAGCCAGCCGACGCCGAACAGGGTCGCACTGCGGATCAGCAGATGCGCCAGCAGCGGCCACATGCCGCGCCGCAGGGCCTGCAGGTCAACTTCCAGGCCAGCGAACAGGAACAGTGAGGAGATGCCCAGCGTGGCCAGCAGTGCGATGACCGCGTCGTGCGCCTGGTCGCCCAGCCAGAGCATGCCGATGATGCCGAACAGCAGGCAGGTCAGCGGCGCCGGCAGGCTGAACCGCTGCAGCGCGCGCGGGATGACCAGCAGCGCGAAGATCAGCAGCAGGTAGACCAGTTCATGGCTCATCGGGGGACTTCCGTGTGGATCGAACGCGCGCAGGATGCGGGTTCGATCCGGATCGGGCAAGCCGGACACGGCTGAAAGTGTCCTCTCCTTTCGGCAGAGCGCCCTTCAGCGGATCAGCCCATCTGCGATCCGCCCGACCTGCGCAAGCACCGCCGCGCGCTGTTCGAAGCTGATCGCGCCCGCCTGCAGATAGGCGGTCAGGACCCAGGGCGAACCGCCCTGCACCGGCCACAACACGGCGATGTCGTTGCGGGCGTCTTCGCCATTGCTGCCGGTCTTGTCGCCCACCCGCCAGCGCTTGCCCAGGCCCGCACGAAGGCAGGCATCGCCGGTTTCGTTGTCGATCAGCCAGTCGGCCAGCTGCTGGCGTGAGGCAGGCCTGAGTGCCTTGCCCAGCACCAGGCGCTGCAGCGTCGATGCAATGGCCGCCGGCGTAGTGGTGTCGCGGGGATCATCAATGGCGAAGCTGTTCAGTTCCGGCTCCAGGCGATCGCTGCGGGTGATCGTGTCGCCGGTGGCTCGCAGGAACGCGGTGACTGCTGGCGGCCCGCCGATCGCTGCGAACAACAGGTTGGCGGCGGTGTTGTCGCTGGTGATCAACGTGGCCCGGCACAGGTCACGCACGGTCAGGTCCTTGCCGACGTGGCGGCGGGTGACCGGCGCGTGCTCCAGGAGGTCCTGGGTCCGCACCGGCAGGCGCCGGTCCAGCAGTGCCGCATCGCGCTCGGCCTGCTTGAGCACCGTGGCGGCCAGCACGCTCTTGAAGGTGCTGCACAGCGGGAAGCGTTCGTCCTGGCGATGGCCGAGGCGACGACCACCGGCACTGTCGAGCAGGGTTACGCCGAGTCGACCGCTGCACGCCTTTTCCAGTGCCACGAAGTCGGCGGCGGCGGCGATGGCGGCATTGACCGGTGTGGCGGGCACGGTGGCGGGTGCGGCAGCCCGGGCCAGCAGCGGCAACGCAAGGGTGGAGGCGACTGCGGCACTACTGAACTGCAGGAATCGACGACGGGCAAGCATGCGGAATCCTCGTGGAAGCTGTCCCGATTATTGAAAGGGTGGGCAGAGGCGACCAGCGCGTTTTTTCAGCGTCAGCCATGAGATAAATTCATGCATGACGCATCGAACCCTTTATTTATCCAACGCCCATGGCAAGGCGCTACCATCAGCCATCATCCTGCCTCACACGTCCCCATGCTTCACCCCACCCTTTCGCTGAATGCGTTGCGCGCCTTCGAAGCGGCTGCGCGGCACCAGAACTTCACCCGGGCCGCCTTGGAACTCTGCGTCAGCCAGGCGGCGCTGAGCCACCAGATACGCGGGCTGGAGGACCGGCTGGGTATCCGCCTGTTCCATCGGCTGCCCCGCGGCGTGGCGCTGACCGAGGAAGGAGCAGCCCTGTACCCGGTGATCAATGAATCCTTCGAGCGCATTTCAGCCAGCATCGCCCGCTACACCGGTGGCCCGGCGCGGGAAGTGCTGACGATCGGCGTGGTCGGCACCTTCGCCACCGGCTGGCTGCTGCCGCGGCTGGCCGCGTTCGATGCGGCCCACCCGGATATCGAACTGCGGCTGCAGACCCACAACAACCGCATCGACCTGGCCGGTGAAGGCCTGGACCTGGCAATCCGTTTCGGCGATGGCGACTGGCAGGGACAGGCCTGCACGGCGATCCTGGACGCGCCGTTCGCACCGTTGTGCGCGCCGGCACTGGCGCGACGGCTGAAGCACCCCCGCGATCTGGCGGCCTTGCCGCTGCTGCGTTCGTACCGCAGCGACGAATGGCCACGCTGGCTGCAGATGGCCGGGGCCAACGGCGTGGAAGCGCGCGGACCGGTGTTCGATTCGTCATTGACGCTGGCGGTGGCTGCGGCCGGTGGCGCGGGCGTTGCCCTGCTGCCGTTGCGCATGTTCGAAGCGGACCTGGCCGAGGGCCGGCTGCTGCAGCCGTTTGCCACCACGCTGGAACTGGGCCGCTACTGGCTGACCCGTCTGCGCTCACGTGCTGAACGTGAGCCAGCCAGGCGCTTCCGAGAGTGGTTGCAGGCGCAGGGCGCGTAGGTAGTGCCGGCCGCTGGCCGGCACCCCCTTGATCGTTGTGGGCGCATCGCATTGCCGGCCAGCGGCCGGCACTACCGATCAGGATTCCAGCAGTTCCATCCAGGCCGCTTCGGCCTTTTCCAGCTGCGCCGCGGTAGCTTCGCGGTCGCGGCCGAGCACGGCCATGCGCGTGGCATCGGCGTAGTTGCTCGAGTCGGCAAGCTGCCGGTCCAGTTCGGCCAGCACACCTTCCAGCTCGGCGACCTTGGCTTCGGCGCTGGCCAGCTTGTGCGGGTTGACCGGCTTCTTCTGCACCACCTGCGCGACCGGTGCGGTCTTGACCACCACCGGCTCCTCCACCTGCTCCATGCGTGCCTTGGTGCCCTGCGCCTGCGGGCGCGTGCGCAGCCAGGCGGCATAGGCGTCGAGGTCACCGTCGAACGGTTCGACCACGCCATCGGCCACCCGCCAGAAGGTGTCACAGACCAGGCCGATCAGATGACGATCATGCGAGACCATCACGATCGCGCCGTCGAAATCGGCCAGGGCTTCAGCCAGGGCTTCGCGCATTTCCAGATCAAGGTGGTTGGTCGGTTCGTCCAGCAGCAGCACGTTCGGCTGCTGCCAGGCGATCAATGCCAGCGCCAGGCGTGCACGCTCGCCACCGGAGAAACCATCCACCGGTTCAAAGGCACGGTCGCCCGGGAAATTCCACTTGCCGAGGAAATCGCGGAACGACTGGTTCGGTGCATCCGGGGCCAAGTCGCGGAAGTGCTCCATCGGCGACTGGCCTTCATGCAGCGACTCGACCGTGTGCTGGGCAAAGTAGCCGATGCGCAGGTCCGGGTGTGCGGCGCGCTCGCCGGCGATCGGTGCCAGCTCGCCCACCAAGGTCTTCACCAGCGTTGTTTTACCGGCGCCGTTGGGGCCCAGCAGGCCGATGCGCTGGCCCGCTTCCAGGCCGAAGCCCACGTTGTGCAGGATCACCGAGTCGCTGCCGTAGCCGGCCTCGACGTGGTTCAGGCGGATCAGCGAGAACGGCAGTTTGGCCGGCGGTGCGAACTCGATGCGGAATTCGCGCTCGGCGCGGACCGCTTCGGTACCGGCCAGCTTGGCCAGTCGCTTCATCCGGCTTTGTGCCTGCGCAGCCTTGCTGGCCTGGGCCTTGAAGCGGTCGATGAAGCTCTGCAGATGGGCGCGCTCGGCCTGTTCCTTCTCGTGCGCGATCTGCTGCTGACGCAGCTGTTCGGCGCGCTGGCGCTCGAAATCGGTGTAGCCGCCCGGATACAGCTTGGCACCGCCACCGTGCAGGTGCAGGGTGTGGGTGGCGACGTTGTCGAGGAACTCGCGGTCATGCGAGATCAGCAGCAGGGTGCCCGGATACTTCAGCAGCCACTGTTCCAACCAGTACACCGCATCCAGATCCAGGTGGTTGGTCGGTTCGTCGAGCAGCAGCAGGTCGCTGGGCATCATCAGCGCGCGGGCCAGGTTCAGGCGCACGCGCCAGCCGCCGGAGAACGAGGACACCGCGCGGTGGTGCGTTTCGGCCGGGAAACCCAGCCCATGCAGCAGCTTGCCGGCGCGCGCTTCAGCGTCGTAGGCGTTCAGCTCGGCCATGCGCGTATGCGCCTCGGCCACGGCTTCCCAGTCTTCACGGGCGGTGGCCTCGGCCTCGGCGGCCAGCACGGCGGCAACCTCGACGTCACCGCCCAGCACGAAGCTCAGCGCCGGATCCGGCAGCGACGGGGTTTCCTGGGCGACGCTGGCGATGCGGATCTTGCCGGGCAGGTCGACGTCACCCTTGTCGGCCTCCAGCTCGCCCTTCACCGCCGCGAACAGGCTGGACTTGCCAGCACCGTTGCGGCCGACCACGCCTACCCGGTAACCGGCATGCAGAGTCAGGTCGACATTGGACAACAGCAGCCGCTCGCCGCGGCGCAAGGCGAAATTACGAAGCGAAATCATGGGGGGAGGCGTCCATATAACCGAATGGAATGTGCTGGTAAGCACTGTTCCTGCGACGCAATTCTAACGTTAACGAATACTTGACGCGCCCCGGGATGCGCGGCGGGCGACGTTCCTCTCTCCCACGTCCTGTCCGCGCGCCTCCCGGGCCCCTTCCCGTCACTGCCTGTCGCAGCTAAATGGTTGCTGCTGCAACGTTTTTTCTGATGACCGGCATTTGACAGGCACTGAATATCCCGTTAATTCCTGTATTGCGCACCGCAACAACCGTCGTCCGCTCACCCCCGTGATGTCGATTCCGGTGCCATCCCGCCAACCGGAGCCCCCTCCCGATGACCCGCAAGACCAGCCTGATCGCCGCCGCCGTCGCTGTCGCACTCGGTGGCTCTCCGTTCGTTGCCGCCGCCCAGCAGACCGGCACCGCCGCCAATACCCTGGATACGGTGATCGTCACCGGCACCCGCGTGGCCGACCGCACGGTCGCCGAATCGCAGTCGCCGATCGACATCATCACCCCCGAGATCCTGCAGTCCACCGGTACCGGTGAGCTGGCCACCGCGCTGTCGCGCGCGCTGCCGTCGCTGAACTTCCCGCGCCCCGCGCTGACCGACGGCACCAGCGGCGTGCGCCCGGCACAGCTGCGCGGCCTGTCGCCGGACCAGGTGCTGGTGCTGGTCAATGGCAAGCGCCGCCACACCTCGGCGATGATCAACGTCAACGGCAGCATCGGCCGCGGTTCGTCGGCGGTGGACATCAACGCGATTCCGATCGCCGCCATCGAGCGCGTCGAAGTGCTGCGTGACGGCGCCTCGGCACAGTACGGTTCCGATGCCATCGCCGGCGTCATCAACATCGTGCTGAAGGGCAGCGGCAGCGGCGGCAGCCTGGCCGTCGACTACGGCCAGTACTCGGCCGGCGACGGCAACAAGTACCAGCTGTCCGGCGATACCGGCGTGGAATTCGGCAACGGCCGTGGCCGCGTGCACGTGGCCGGCCAGATCAGCCAGCAGGACGAGAGCGACCGCGCCGGCCCCTATCGCGGCACCACGCCGAACACCGGCAATTTCCCCAGCGTCGGCCAGACCACGTTCATCGTCGGCGACCCGAAGGTGGACGCCACCGCTGCCTCGGTCAATGCTAGCTACGATTTCAGCGACCACGTGACCGGTTACGCCAGCGCGCTGCTCAGCAACCGCGACATCACTTCGTTCGCGTTCTACCGTTCGCGCAACCACAGCGGGCAGAGCGCGCTGCTGGCGCAGACCTATCCGGACGGCTACGTGCCGCAGATCAACCAGTACTCCAAGGACCGCTCGCTGGTGGCCGGCGTCAAAGGCAACACCGACAACGGCTGGACCTGGGACCTGAGCCTGAACCACGGCGAGAACACCCTGGATTTCCACACCCGCAACAGCATCAACTACAGTCTGGGCGCGACCAGCCCGCGTTCGTTCTACGACGGCACGCTGAAGTACCAGCAGGACATCTTCAACGCCGACCTGACCAAGTCGCTGGACTGGGGCCTGGCCTATCCAGTCACGCTGTCCTTCGGCGGTGAGTACCGTCGCGAGAAGTGGGACCAGAACCCGGGCGAGCTGAATTCCTACACCGGCACCGGTGCGCAGGGCTTCGCAGGCTTCACCCCGACCAACGAAGTGCACACCGATCGCCACAACTACGCGGTCTATGCGGGCCTGGAAGCGGACCTGAGCGAGAAGTTCTCCGCCGGCATCACCGGCCGTTACGAGGATTACTCGGACTTCGGCGACCGCTTCTCCGGCAAGCTGTCGGCGCGCTATGCGTTCACCGACAAGGTCGCGCTTCGCGCCACCGCCTCCAGCGGCTTCCGCGCGCCATCGCTGCCGCAGCAGGGCTACCAAGCGGTGACCAGCCAGTTCACCAACGGCGTGTTCGTCGAACGCGGCACCTTCCCGACCACCAGCCCGGCTGCACAGGCACTGGGCGCGTCGCCGCTGAAGGCCGAGACCTCCACGTCCTACAGCCTGGGTCTGGTACTGCAGCCGATCGACCGCCTGTACGTCACCGTCGATGCGTACCAGATCGAGATCGACGACCGCATCGCGTTGTCGTCCAGCATCACCACCAACGCAGCATCCAGTGCGCTGCTGGCCGGGCTGGGCCTGCCGCAGGTGACCGCGTTCTCGTACTTCACCAATGGTCTGGACACCCGCACCCGCGGCGTTGACTTCGTCTCCAGCTACACCGTGCCGTTCAGCGCCAGCAGCCTGGAACTGACTGCGGCCTACAGCTACAACGACACCGAAGTGCAGCGCGTGGGCGGCACGCCGGCGGTGTTCGGCACGCTGGGCCTGACCCAGTCGCTGATCGGCCGCGATGAGATTGGCCGCATCGAAGACAGCTACCCGCACGACAAGACCATCCTCAGCGGCACCTGGCGTTCGGACCACTGGGAGCTGGGCCTGGCGGCAACCCGCTACGGCAAGTTCACGGTGCGCAACTCGGCCACGGCCACGCGTGACCAGACCTACGGCGACAAGTGGGTGCTGGATGCGTCGGCCAGCTACAAGCCGAGTGCGAACTGGACGCTGACGGTAGGTGCCGACAACCTGCTGAACGAGTACCCGGACCGCACCGAAGATCTGCAGAACTCGACCTTCGGCATGCTGCCGTACAGCAACTACTCGCCGTTCGGCTTCAATGGTGCGTATGTGTACGGGCGGATCAAGTACAACTGGTAAGCGGTAACGGGCGCGCCGGGCCCTGCCCGGCGGGTTCATCCGGGGTCAGATCCCTCTTCCTGCAGGAAAAGGGATCTGACCCTATTTGCTCTAAAGGTTTGCCGCATTTGGCTCATTAGGTGAAAATCGGGGCATCCCCCCGATTTCTGCGAGAGCCGATGCACCATGACACCGACCTGATCAACATCGTTGCCGTTGGTCTCGGGCTCGCCTTCATCTTCGGCGCGCTGGCCAACAAGCTCCGCTTGTCTCCTCTGGTCGGTTACCTGGTTGCTGGCATCTGCGTCGGGCCGTTCACGCCGGGCTTCGTCGCCGACCAGGCACTGGCCAACCAGCTGGCCGAGCTGGGCGTGATGCTGCTGATGTTCGGCGTCGGCCTGCACTTCTCGCTGAAGGACCTGATGGCGGTCAAGGCCATCGCCATTCCCGGTGCCATCGGCCAGATCCTGGTCGCTACCCTGCTCGGTTGGGGCCTGGCGGCATTGATGGGCTGGCCGGTCATCCACGGCGTGGTGTTCGGTTTCGCGCTGGCCACGGCCAGTACCGTAGTGCTGCTGCGCGCGATGGAAGAGCGCCGCCTGCTGGAAACCCAGCGCGGCAAGATCGCGGTCGGTTGGCTGATCGTCGAGGACCTGGCCTGCGTGCTGGCACTGGTGATGATGCCGGTGATGGCCGGTGTGTTCGGGCCCGACGCGGCCAATGAACACCACACCCTCGGCAGCGTGCTGGCCAGCATCGGTTGGACGTTCGTGCAGCTGGGCCTGTTCGTGGCAGTGATGCTGGTGGTCGGGCGCCGGGTCATTCCGTGGATCCTGGAGCGCATCGCCGGTACCGGCTCGCGTGAACTGTTCACCCTGTCGGTGCTGGCGATCGCGCTGGGCGTGGCGTTCGGCTCGGCGATGCTGTTCGGTGTGTCGTTCGCGCTGGGCGCGTTCTTCGCCGGCATGCTGCTCAATGAATCGGAACTCAGCCACAAGGCGGCCAGCGATTCCCTGCCGCTGCGCGATGCCTTCGCGGTGCTGTTCTTCGTCTCGGTGGGCATGCTGTTCAATCCCGGCATCCTGATCGAGCACCCGTGGCAGGTGCTGGCCACCGCCGGCATCATCATGTTCGGCAAATCGGCGGCGGCGTTCTTCATCGTGCGCGCGTTCGGCCACCCCACCGGCACCGCGTTGACGATCTCGGCCAGCCTGGCGCAGATCGGCGAGTTCGCCTTCATCATCGCCGGCCTCGGCGTGACCCTGAAGATCCTGCCACCCACCGGCCAGGCGCTGGTGCTGGCCGGCGCGCTGATCTCGATCATGCTCAACCCGCTGGTGTTCGGCCTGCTCGACCGCTGGCTGCTGAAGCACCAGGAAACCACGCCCACCGCGGTGGAGACCGAGCTGCCACCGGGGCCGTCGCTGGACCTGCACGACCATGCCATCGTCATCGGCTACGGCCGCGTCGGCAGTGCGCTGGCGCAGGTGCTGCGCGACCGTGGCGTGCCGGTGATGATCATCGACGACAACAAGGAACACGTGGCCGAGGCGCATGCCGCTGGTCTGCCCGGCATCCGCGGCAGCGCGGCCTCGGACAAGGTGCTGGCCGAAGCCCATCCCGAGCGCGCGAAGATCGCGGTGCTGGCGATCCCGCAGCCGCTGGAAGCCGGTGAGACCTTGGCCAAGCTGCGTGCGATCAACCCCAACCTGACCCTGCTGGCGCGCGCACACAGCGATGCCGAAGTGAAGCATCTGCTTGAACACGGTGCCGACGGCACGGTGATGGCCGAGCGCGAGCTGGCCTACTCGCTGGCGGAAATGGTGATGGCCACCCCGCCCCGACGGCACGGTGATGGCCGAGCGCGAGCTGGCCTACTCGCTGGCGGAAATGGTGATGGCCACCCCGCC
>NZ_JBFTQU010000014.1:0-63945 GCF_056399165.1 Stenotrophomonas sp. 01N47 | reverse complement strand
GGTTGCGGGAGTGTCCGCGGCATGGATGCCGCGGCCAAGCCCCCAAGGATGGGTTTACGGCGTCTCCCGCAACCGGACCCACCCCGCCATCCCACGGAATACCGTTGTTGCTCCGGCCGTTGCCGTTGTTTCGGCGGGTGCAGGGCGCAGCCCTGCCGAACCCCTTACCCCTTACACTCCAGAACGATTTCCCTGCTGGAGAGAGCAATGAAGCGAGTAGTACTGGGCGTGCTGGCCCTGTCGGTGTCGAGCGCACTGATGGCGGCCACCCCGAAATTCGATGGCGCGCGGATCTCCGCCGACGTCAAGGAACTGGCCTCCGACGCCTACGAAGGCCGCTCCCCGGCCACCGCCGGCGAACAGAAGACCATCGCCTTCCTCAGCAAGCAGTTCGCCGACGCCGGCCTGCAGCCCGGCGGCGACCTGAAGGACGGCAAGCGCCTTTGGACCCAGGCCGTGCCGCTGCGCAAGGGCGACATCGTCGGCACCCCGCAGCTGTCGCTGCAGCAGGGCGGCAAGACCATCGCGCTGGAGCAGGGCAAGCAGATCGCCGTGCGTGCAGCCATGAACGGTGCGACCAGCGTGGACATCAGCAAGGCACCGTTGGTGTTCCTCGGCTATGGCGTGAAGGCAGCAGAGCGCAACTGGGACGACTTCAAGGGCGTGGACCTGAAGGGCAAGATCGCCGTCGTGCTGATCAACGACCCGGACTTCGAAACCGGCAAGGGCGACTTCGACGGCAAGGGCATGACCTGGTATGGCCGTTGGCCGTACAAGTACGAAGAAGGCGCACGCCAGGGCGCACTCGGCGTGCTGATCGTGCATGAGACCGCCCCGGCGTCGTATGGCTGGGCCACGGTGGCCGGCTCCAACACCAACACCATGTTCGACGTGGTGCGCGACAATCCGGCTGACAGTCATCCGCTGCTGGAAGGCTGGATCCAGCGCGATCTGGCGGTCGAACTGTTCCGCTCGGCCGGGCAGGATTTCGAGGCGCTGAAGAAGAAGGCGCAGCAGCGCGACTTCACCCCGGTGCCGCTGACCGGCGCCAGCCTGGATGCGAAGTACGCGGTGAAGACCGAAGTGATCACCTCGCACAACGTGGCCGCGCGCCTGGAAGGCAGCACGCATCCGGACGAGACCGTCATCTACAGCGCGCATTGGGACCACATCGGCGTGGGCGAGCCCGACGCACGCGGCGACCGCATCTTCAACGGCGCGCTGGACAACGCCAGCGGCACCGCCTCGCTGATCGAACTGGCGCGTGGCTTCGCCAAGGCACCGCGTCCGCAGCGTTCGGTCGTGTTCCTGGCGGTAACTGCCGAGGAGAAGGGCCTGCTGGGTTCGGAGTACTACGCAACGCACCCGCTGTACCCGCTGGAAAAGACCGTGGCGATGATCAACATGGACGGCATGGCGCCGTTCGGCCCGTCGCGCGATTTCGGCATCTACGGCGCGGCGCGCTTCGAGCTGCTGGACCAGCTGAAGGACGTGGCCAAGGGCTGGGACATCCGCTACACGCCGGACCCGAAGCCGGAGGCCGGCCTGTTCTTCCGCTCCGACCACTTCCCGTTCGCCAAGCGTGGCGTGCCCGCGCTGTCCTGGTCGGCCGGGCAGGACTGGGTGGACGGTGGCGTCGCGGCGGGCAAGAAGGCGTCCGAGGACTACACCGCCAAGCGTTACCACCAGCAGGGCGACGAGTGGCAGCCGGACTGGGTGTTTGCAGGCGCCGCCCGCGACCTGGAAGTGCTGTACACCCTGGGCAACCAGTTGGCCAACTCGCGCAGCTGGCCGAACTGGAGCAAGGACGAGGCGTTCCGCGCCGTGCGTGACGCCAGCGCCGACCAGCGCAAGTAAGGGAATGCGCCGGGTTCGCCCGGCGCCTCCCCGGTTGCCGGCCGCTGGCCGGCAATCGTGTGATGCCTGGTAGTGCCGGCCGCTGGCCGGCAACCCGGTGATGCTTCCGGAAGCAATGGGGAGCCGGCCAGCGGCCGGCACTACCAGAACCGGTTCCATCCACCCTTTCCCGGCCTTCGTCGCACATCGCTTGTTTGCCCGAAGGGCCGCTCTATGCTCGGCTCACCCCTTCCACCAAGGCGCCGCCGTGATCGCCAGCTTCTCCCTCATCATCCGTCATCTGCTGGCCTGGGCCGCGGCGCTGTTCGTTGCCGGCATGGTCTGGAGTGGCATCTTCAGCGGCATGAACGACGGCCCGGGCTGGGTATTCGGGCTGCTGGTGATGTTCCTGATGATTTCCGCGCTGGGCAGCGCGATCACCCACGTGCGCCGGGTCTGGCTGGTGGCCGGTCGCCTCGATGGCGCCACGTTGTCGGGCCGCCAGCGCCGGCAGATCGAACTGCCGATGGATGCCGGCCAGGCCTTCGCAGTGGTCGAGGCTGCCGTCGGCGAACTGCCGCGGGTGGAAGAGGTGGAGAGTTCTGCCGGCAGTCTGCAGGTACGTGCCTATGTGCGGCGCGTCGACCTGTGGAACGGCCGGCAACCGTCGCGCTGGAACCTGCCGGCGCGGCTGGCGATCAAACGCAACAGCGTGCTGGCCACGGTAACGCCGGGGCAGGGCACCAGCACGGTGACCCTGCTGTTCGAACCGGACGCCGGCTGGTGGGCCGATCTGTTGGCACTGGATGAAGGCAGCAACTATGAGAACGCCGAAGCGGTGACCCGAGCGATCAGCCGCCGCGTGGCCGACCAGCGCCGCGACGAGCAGGCCGCTGCCGAACAGACCCAGGTGGAAAAGGAACTGTCGGTCGCGCGCTTGAACCTGCTGCACGCGCAGGTCGAGCCGCACTTCCTGTACAACTCGCTGGCCAATGCACAGGTGCTGACCCGCACCGACCCGGCGCGCGCCGAGCAGATGCTCGGCCACCTGATCCAGTACCTGCGCAGTTCGCTGCCGCAGGTGGATGAATCGGTTTCCACGCTGGGCGTGGAGCTGGAACGTACCCGCGCCTATCTGGAAATCCTGCGCATCCGCATGGGCGCACGGCTGGCGGTGGAAGTGCAGGTGCCTACCGAGCTGCACGAAGTGAAGATGCCGGCGATGGCGCTGCAGACCCTGGTCGAGAATGCGATCAAGCACGGCCTGGAACCCAAGCCCGGCGGCGGCACGATCTGGATCCTCGCGCGTGGTTTCGATGACCATGTCACCGTGACGGTCGCCGACGATGGGCTCGGTTTCGGACAGGGCACCAGCGGCACCGGCATCGGCCTGAAGAACCTGCGCGAGCGCCTGCGGCTGACCTGCGGCGAGCAGGCCGGAGTGGCGATCGTCGCCAATTTCCCCAGTGGTGTAGCCGCTACCATGACCCTGCCGCAGTCGGCCAAGGAGCCCAGCCATGCCGCTTGAAGCGCTGATTGCCGAAGACGAGGAGCTGCTGCGGCATTCGCTGGTCGAGCAGCTCGGGCGGCTGTGGCCGGAGCTGAAGCTGGTGGCCGAATGCGAGGACGGTGCCAGTGCGCTGGAACAGCTGGCCGAGAAGCAGCCGGACATCGCCTTCCTCGACATCCGCATGCCCGGCATCAGCGGCATCGAAGTGGCGCGGTCATTGGCCGAACTGAGCCCGCGCACGCAGGTGGTGTTCGTCACCGCCTACGACCAGTACGCCATCGATGCCTTCGAGCAGGGCGCGATGGATTACCTGCTCAAGCCGGTCAGTGACGAACGGCTGCTGGCCACGCGCGATCGCATTCTTTCGCGGCTGCCATCCACGCGCCAGGACGATGCGGTGCTGGAGCGCCTGCTGCAGCGTCTGGGTGCAGGCCCGGCCGCCAATGATCGGCCGCCCCTGGCCTGGATCACCGCCAGCAATGGCCGCGATACGCAGCTGATCATGCTCGACGATGTGATCTATTTCCGTGCTGACAACAAGTACACCACCGTGGTCACTGCCGCCGGCGAAAGCCTGCTGCGCACACCGCTGCGCGAGCTGCTGGAAGTGCTCGATCCGCTGCACTTCCGTCAGGTACATCGCTCCACCATCGTCAACATGAAGGCGGTGGCAGCCGTCAGCCGCGACGATACCGGCCGTGGCGTGCTGCGCCTGCGCCAGCGTGCCGAAACCCTGGTGGTCAGCCAGCCGTTCATGAGCCTGTTCCGCGGCATGTAGCCGCAGCCATTGCCATCGACCGAGGAACGAACATGCGCCGTATCCTGCTTGTAGTTGTCGCCGTGTTGGCCATCGCCGGCTGCGAAAAGTCCAGCAACACGTCGATCACCCGCACCAATGCCAATGGCGTGGACACGCTGTACAGCAAGAGCACGGTGGTCGATGGCGTGGCGCGTTTCGAATGCATCGCCAGCAGCAGTGGCCAATGCCATTACCTGGTGCTGGTGCCGGGCTGCAGCACCGACACCGCTTGCGCGACGCCGCCGCTGCGCCGGTTCGCGGTGGCCGCAGGCAAGACCGAGCAGGTCAGCGGCCTGCCCAAGGACTTCCGCCAGTGCGTCAGCGACGTGCAGAAAGAACAATGCCACCGTGACTGAGCACGGTGGCATTGTGGCTCCCCCCGGATTGCGTTCGGCTCAGTAAGCCGGCTGCAGCGTCATGTCGTGATGGTGTTCGGTTTCACCGACATGATTCAGGCGACCCACCAGTTCGGAATGCTGCTTCATGCGCCCGATCTCGGTCATGATGCGGATGTCCTCGTGGCGCAGCTCGCGCTTGGCGGTGACCGCCTGCTTGTAGTCCAGCACTTCCGGATAGTGTTCAGCCAGGTCCAGCGCTTCGGCCACGTGCTCGACGCTGTCGGCCTTGGAGGTGATGCGGGCGCGGCTGTTGAAGGCCTTCATCCAGCGTTCGAAGCCCGCTGTGCGGTCGAACATGTTGGCCATGAACCAGATCACGAACAGGATCGAGATCCATGAGCCGAACACCACGACCACGCGGGTGAAGGTGATGTGGTAGTCGTCGCGCCACAGGTAATTGGTGATCAGGCCGAGGATCAGCAGCGAAGCCGCCTGCCATCCGACGATCGAAGTGATCAGCCATTGGCACTTGGCCTGGGCCAGCACCGCCACTTCATCGCGGATCTGCTGTTCGCTGAGGGTGCGCCAGTGCGCGACCTGTTTTTCGAACGGGCTGCTGTAGAGCTCGTTGTCGCGAAGCAGTAATCCCAAACCCTTGAACAAAGCAATCATGGCTGGCTCCTTGGTGGAACGTGCGGCGATCTGCAGTGGACGGTGTGGCAGGTTCAGTTCTAGCACTTCCAGCGAGCGGTGCAATGGCCTCAAGGCCACGCGGCACAAGGGTTCTGTCTGAACAGGTGAATATTGGTGCGACGCAACATTGCTCGCGTGGCCTGCGACAAGATGTCGCAGGGTGAAACGTGCTGCGCACGCACATGAAACCGACGCTGAGCGGGTGGGCTCGCTGTGCCGGTCGTGATCGACCAGAATCGGGGTGGACCGCGCAGGACGCGGTCCGCCCCTCCGCCGATCTGGACCCATGATGCCGCCGTTGCTGCACCGTCTTTCCCGCCCCGTCACCGCGCCGATCCGGCGCTGGGTCCTGGATGCGTTTCCGCGTGGCCAGAGCGGCATCGACTACGACCATCCACTGGGCGATCCCGGCTGGTTCGGGCCGGACAGCGTGACCTGGCGGATGCACGCTGAGCTGCCCTCGATGCTGGCCGGCGGTCTGTGTGCCCTGATGCTGCAGACGCTGCATCCGCGCGCGCTGGCCGGTGTCTACGATCATTCCAATTTCCGCCAGGACCTGGTCGGCCGCCTGCGCCGCACCACTGCCTTCGTGGCCGGCACCAGCTACGCGCCGGCGCGCGAGGTGGAAGCGCTGGTGGCCAAGGTGCGGCGCATCCACGCACAGATCCGCGGGCATACCGCGCAGGGCGAGCCGTATGCCGCCGATGATCCGCACCTGCTGACGTGGGTGCACGTGACCGAGGCCTACGGCTTCCTGCAGGGCTATCGTCGCTACGGGCGCGAGGTGCCTGCCGCGATCGCCGACCGCTATTACGACGAGTACCGCTGCGTGGCCGAAGCGCTTGGCGCGGTGGACGTACCACGCAGTGCAGCGGAAGTGGATGCGTATTTCTGCGCGCGGCAGCCGGAGCTGGTGGTGGACGAACGCTCACGCGAAGTGTTGCAGGTGCTGTCCGGCGTGCGGCTGCCTGTACCGGTGCCCGGCCTGTCGCGCGAGATATTCCTCGGTGCCGGTGCCGCGCTGTTGCCGGACTGGGCCGAGGGCATGCTCGAGCGCAGCACGCGCCAGCGTGCGCAGGCCGCAGCTTCGGCGAAGCTGATGCAGGGCATGGCGCCGCTGTTCCGCCGCGCGCTGCCCGACGGCCTGGCGAGCCGCGCCTGCGCCCGCGTGGGCGTGCCGGTGGAATCGTTGCGCGAGTGGCCGGCATTGCCCCGGTAGGCGCCGACCTTGGTCGGCGCGCCTTGCCGCGGTGCCCATCCATGCGATGCGTGGATGCCGGAAGAACGCCAACCAAGGTTGGCGTCTACCCATGGAAATAAAACGGGCGCCTTTCGGCGCCCGTCTGCGTTACATCACCACACCTTGACCCGCTTGTCCGGGGCCAGGTACAGCTTCTGGCCTTCCTTCACTTCAAACGCCGGGTACCAGGCGTCGATGTTGCGCACCGTCAACGCGCGGAACTGGCCCGGTGCATGCACGTCGGTCAGCAGCGAATTGCGCAGCGCCTGCTCGCGGCTCTTGCTGCGCCAGGCCTGGGCGAAGCCGAGGAAGAAGCGCTGGTCCGGGGTGAAACCTTCCAGGGTCTGGCCCGGCTTGCCCTGCAGCGACAGCTGGTAGGCATCGTAGGCGGTACCCAGGCCGGCGACATCGGCGATGTTCTCGCCCAGCGTCAGCTTGCCGTTGACGTGCACGCCGGCGAACGGCTCGTAGCTGCTGAACTGTGCGGCCAGCGCATCGCCCGCTGCGTTGAACTGCTTGAGGTCTTCGGCCGTCCACCAGTTGTGCAGTTTGCCGGTGTCGTCAAACAACGCGCCCGCGTTGTCGAAGCCGTGGCTGATCTCGTGGCCGATCACCGCGCCGATCGCACCGTAGTTCACCGCGTCGTCGGCGGCACCGTCAAAGAACGGCGGCTGCAGGATCGCCGCCGGGAACACCAGGCGGTTTTCCAGCGGCACGTTCATCGCATTGATGGTCTGCGGCAGCATCGCCCACTCGCTGTGGTCGACCGGCTTGCCCAGCTTGGCGATGTTGCGCTGGTACTCGAACAGCTCGGCGCGCTGCGCATTGCCCAGCGGATCATCACGACGGATGTCCAGGCCGGTGTAGTCGCGCCACTTGTCCGGATAGCCCATGCCCACGGTGAGGCCGGCCACCTTGGCCTTGGCGCTGGCCTTGGTCTGCGGTGACATCCAGGCCAGTGCATCGATGCGCTTGGCGAAGGCGGCGATGATGTTCTTCGCCATCTCGTCGGCACGTTCCTTGGTCTTGGCATCGAAGTGCTTTTCGACGTAACGCTTGCCGATGGCCTCGCCGACGGCATGGTTGGCGTCATCCACGGCACGCTTCCAGCGGTCGCTCTGCTGCGGCGTACCGCTCAGCGCGGTGCCGTGGAAGGCGAAGCGCGCATCGGCGAACTTCTTCGGCAGGTAGGCAGCGGCGCGGTCCAGCGCGTGGAAGGTTATGTAGTCCTTCCAGGCATCCAGCGGCTCGGTGGCCACCAGCTTGGACAGGCCGGCCACGGCCTTGGGCTGCCACACGATGAAGTCCTGCTGCTGGCCAAGCTTTGAGGCGTCCAGGAACGCGGCCCAGTCCATGCCCGGGGCCTTGGCGTTGAAGTCGGCCTGGGTCCAGGGGTTGGCGCCCTTGGTCACGTCATTGGTTTCTTCCTGCGTGGCATGCGCCTGGGCGATCTTCGTTTCCAGGGCGAGGATGCGCTGCGCCTTGCCGGCCGGGTCGGCCACGCCGGCCAGCTGCAGCACCTGCGCGATGTAGGCCTGGTACTGCTTGCGCAGGTCGGCCATGCGGCCACCGCCCAGGTAGAAATCGCGGTCCGGCATGCCCAGGCCGCCCTGCACCAGGTACGGCGCGGTACGGTCCGGCTGCAGCAGGTCCACCGACACCCACAGGCCGAACAGGCGGTCGGTGTAGAAGTTGGTGGCATTGAGCAGGTCGACGTCGGCGCGCACGTCGCCGCCGAGGGCGCGGGCCAGGCCGGCCTTGTCGGCGATCGCATCGATGTTCTTCAGCTGCGGCTGCACCGGTGCCAGGCCGCGCTGCTCGATGCCGGCCTCGTCCATGTAGGCGGCGTAGTAGTCGCCGATCAGCTTGTCTTCGCCGCTGGCCTGGGCGTTGCCGGCAGCGCCTTCCAGGATCGCGCGGGTGTCGGCCTGGGTCTTCTCGGCAATCACGTTGAAGCTGCCGAAGCGCGAGCGGTCGGCCGGAATCTCGGTGTTCTTCACCCAGCTGCCGTTGGCGAAACCGAAGAAGTCGTCACCGGCGGCGATGCTGCGGTCCATGCCACTGGCATCGAAACCAAAGCTGCCCAGCATCGGCTTGGCGGCAGCGGGTGTCGCCTCGGCCGGTGCGGCGGTGCCGGCGGCCGGATCGGCCGGGCGGTCGCAGGCGGCCAGGGACAGGCTGGCAACGATGGCCAGTGCCAGGGTGGGGCGGCGCAGCTTGGACATGGACTTCTCTTGCGGCGGAAAACTCCAAGTCTAATCCGCTGCGGGCCGGCTGGACGTGCTCGACAGGGCCAGCACTGTGCGTGATCTGGCTGAACACGCCGCAGCGATCTTCACGCGGTCACCGGCGTGGTGCATGCTGCGGGCTGGATGTCTGCAGCACCCGGGGGAGGGCGCATGCAGGACGGGTCGAGGCGTCAAGAATGGCGTCCGCCGGCCGTTGAGGTCGGGGATGTGGAGGAATCGTTCGCGCATGAAGCCAGCCGACTGCACAGGGAAGACCGACCGATGCCGGCGCTGAGACACGCGCTGGCCCGGCCGTTGCGTGCCATTACCTGGGGCGGCGTGGTGCTGGGCGTGCTGCTGGCGGCAGGCCTGGCCGCGATGCTGGCCAACGATTACCAGCGCCGGCTGGAAGCCGCGCAGCGGCAGAGCCGGGCGCTGGCGATAGGCAGCGAGCGCCTGCTGGCACTGGAGCTGCGCAACCTGGAACGGGCGATGGCCGGCATCGCCGCCGATGCGGCCGAGCTGTTCCGCACGGTGCCTGCGCAGGCGCCTGGGCTGCTGGACGCCGCCATAGCCGGCGTGCTGCGCCGGCACGCTGAACTGCACAGCATCGTCGTGCTCGATACTTATGGCCGCGCCCTGACCGCCGGCAAGGGCGACCTGCAGCTGCCACTGTGGACCGATCCGCAGCGACGGGGGCAGGGAAGTGCGCTGTACATCGGGCCGCCGCAGCGTGCCAGCGATGGTGGCTGGGTGGTGCCGCTGGCGCTGCCGATGGCTGGCGATCGCTGGCTGCTGGCACGGCTGCGCTGCGGCGAACTGCAGCGGATCGTGGGTGGTCTGGATGTGGGGCCCAGTGGCCTGGCCTCGATCAGCGACGCCGATGGCTACATGCTGGCCCGTGTCCCCGATCCGCACGGCACCGTCGGCCGCCGTTACACGCTGCCGGCACGCACGCTGCTGGGCCGGCAGGCAGTGGTCGAGCTGGGCAGCATTCCCGGAGCGGTGGACCAGATACCGCGCATCTCCACCATCAGCACCCTTGAGCGCAGTCCACTGGCGGTGCAGGTCGGCCTGGCAAACGAAGATGTGCTGAAGCCGTGGTGGCCGTATCTGCAGGCGGCGATCGCCATCATGCTGGCCTACGTGGTGCTGCTGCTGGTGCTGCTGTACGCGGTGCGCCGCAGCACGCACCGGCAGCAGTCGATGGCCGAAGAGCTGCGCACCGGCCACGCCGAGCTGCGCCTGGCCCATCAGGTGGGCCGCGTATGCACCTGGTATGTCGACGAAGACGCTGCGCTGCTGCGCTGGTCACCGCTGGCGCGCGAGATCTTCGGTGTGCAGACCGATGCGCTGCCGGTGGCCGAATTCTTCGCCCGCGTGCACCACGATGACAGCGCACGCATGCAGCAGGCCTTCGATCAGGCCTTCGCCGGCAACGCTGTACTCGACGAAGAATTCCGTCTGGTGCTGCCCGGCGGTGCCGTGCGCTGGGTTGCCGCGCGTGGCCAGCGGGTAGCGGTGGTCGATCGGCAGCGGCGCATGATCGGCGCACTGACCGACCTCAGCGAGCGCTACCAGGCACGCGAACAGATGCGCCAGGTGGAACGCCGCTTCCGCCTGCTGTTCGATCGCAACCCCGCGCCGTTCTGGGTGTTCGATCCGGACACCTTGCGCTTCATCGAGGTCAACGAGGCGGCCGTGCAGCAGTACGGCTACAGCCGCGACGAATTCCTGGCGATGAGTATCCTCGACATCCGCCCACGCGAGGGCTGGGACGAGGTCAAGGGCGCGATCGCGCAGGTGCGCAGTGGTGAACTGCAGGACGCTGCGGTGCGCCTGCACCAGCGCAAGGATGGCAGTGTGTTCGAAGTGCGCGTGCACCTGTCGCAGCTGGATTTCGATGGCCAGCCCGCGTGCCTGGTGCTGGCCGAGGATGTCAGCGAGCGCCTGGCCTACGAGCGCGACCTGGCCTATCACGCACGGCACAACCCGGCCACCGGCCTGCTCAACGTGCGCGCACTGAGCGAACAGCTGGACGAGCAGGCTGGCGCCTACACCATCGCCTATGTGCAGCTGCGCGGTCTGCAGCTGGTGGCCGATACGCTGGGTCGTGAGATCGGCGACGCGGTACTGCAGTCGATGGCCTCGCGCCTGGGCGGGCTGGGCGCGCGCTTCGGCCTGCTGGCGTTCCAGCCGGCGGAGGATTTCGTGCTGGCCATCGCGCCGGAACACAATACCCAGCGCGTGCTGGACGATCTGCTGCAGATCGTCTCGGCACCGATGCGCGGCCAGGATTCGCTGCACCAGTTCGAACCCCGCATTGGTGTGGCGGTACGTGACGCCGATGCAGGCCACAGTGCGGAACAGGCGATCGGCATGGCCGCACAGGCAGCACACGCGGCCCGCGCCGAAGGCAACGTCGTGGCCTGGTTCGATGCGGCGGTGACCATCCGCCTGGCCGACCGCCTGCGCCTGGCCGGGCGCATCCACGCGGCGATCGACAACGAATTCCAGCTGTACTTCCAGCCGATCCGGCACGCCAGCGATGGCAGCCCGGCGTCGCTGGAGGCGCTGCTGCGCTGGCCGCAGGCCGATGGCAGCTTCATCCCGCCCAGCGAGTTCATCCAGTTGTGCGAGGACACCGGCCTGATCCTGGCGTTGGGACGCTGGGTGATCCGCGCAGCGGCACAGGCGCAGCGGCGTCTGGTCGAAGCCGGCTGGGGCGAGCTGTCGATCGCAGTCAACGTGTCGGCGGTGCAGTTCTTCAACAGCGATCTTGTGGCCGAGTTTGCCCGCGCGCAGCAGGATTTCGGCCTGGCCCGTGGTGCACTGCACGTGGAACTGACCGAGAGCAGCCTGATGCGCAAGCCGGCACAGGCGATGCAGACCATGCAGCGCCTGCACGAGCAGGGCATCCGCGTGTCGCTGGACGATTTCGGTACCGGCTACTCGAGCATGTCCTACCTGCAGCACCTGCCGCTGGACGTCCTGAAGATCGATCGCAGTTTTGTGGCCGACGTGGAAACCAATCCCCGCAACGCGTCGATCTGCCGGGCACTGCTGTCGCTGGGCCACAGCATGGGGCTGACGATCATCGCCGAGGGCGTGGAAACGCCGGGACAGCTGGACTGGCTGGCCGCGCATGGTTGCGACCAGGTGCAGGGCTACCTGCTGGGGCGGCCGGCACCGCTGGAAAAGATCATCGCGCAGCTGGATGAGGTTGTCGTTTGACCGGTAGTGCCGGCCGCTGGCTGGCAGCCGAGGGCAATCGATGTCATGCGGATGCCGGCCAGCGGCCGGCACTACCGGAAGTCGCGCGAATCCCCTACACCCCGGTTTCCACCAGGTAGTCGATGAAGCTGCGCACCTTCGGTGCGAGATGGCTGCGGCTGGTGTAGACGGCGAAGATGCCGATCGGCTCAGCTTCCCATCCGGGCAGGATGCGCACCAGGCGGCCATCGGCCAGCGCCTCGTGCAACAGGAAGTCCGGCTGCAGGATCACGCCCATGCCGGCAATCGCGGCTTCGCGCAGGACGTCGCCATTGTTGGCGCGCAGCAGGGTGGTCACTGCAACCTTCACTTCGCCACCCGGTCCCTGCAGTGGCCAGTGGTCGCCGGCGGCCCAGTAGCTGTAGCCGAGGCAGGCGTGGGTCTGCAGATCCTCTGGTGCCTGCGGTGTTCCGTGTGCGGCCAGGTAGGCCGGTGCGGCACACAGGCTGATCCGCGATTGGCCCAGGCGCCGCGCGATCAGGCTCGGGCCCGGTTCGCGGGTGATGCGGATGGCCACGTCGTAGCCTTCTTCGACCATGTCCACCAGGCGGTCGGACAGCGCCAGGTCCAGCTCGACCTGCGGGAAGCGCTCGCGGTAGCCGGCCAGCAAAGGGCCGAGGCGGGCGATGCCCCAGCTGACCGGTGCGTTGATGCGCAGCGTGCCGGACGGCTCCAGCGCCTGTGCGCCGATGCTGGCCTCAAGCGCATCGAACTCGGCCAGCAGGCGCACGCACTGCGCGTAGTAGGCGGCGCCGGCGCTGGTCGGGCTGACCCGGCGGGTGGTGCGGTGGAGCAGGCGGGTGGACAGGCGCTTTTCCAGCGCGGCGACCTGGCGGGTGACACCGGCCGTGGACATGTCCAGCGCCTGTGCGGCGGCGCTGAAGCCGTTGCGTTCGACCACCGCGACGAACACGCGCATGGCATCCAGGGTGTCCATTGTTGCGCCTTCTGAAATAAATACGGTCGATCCATCGTATTTATCGGCAATGGAGGGCGCAATAACCTGTGCCCTGTCCCTACCGAGGTATCCCATGAACGCTACCGCCGCCCCCCTGTCTCCGCTCGCCCCGTATGCCGCGACCCTGCTGCGGCTGGCCCTGGGCGTGTTGTTCCTGGTCCATGCGCTGACCAAGCTGCTGGTGTTCACTCCGGCAGGTACCGCGGCCTTCTTCGAGTCGCTGGGCCTGCCCGTAGTGTTGGGCTACCTCACCATCGCCATTGAACTGGCGATTTCCGCAGCCCTGCTGCTCGGCATCTACGCGCGCTGGATCGGCCTGCTCGGTGTGCCGCTGTTGCTGGGCACCATCGTGACGGTGCACGGCGCCAATGGTTTCAGCTTCGCCAACGCTGGCGGTGGTTGGGAATACCCGGCGTTCTGGGCGCTGGCCCTGGTCGTGCTGTTCCTGCTTGGCGATGGCCGCTGGACCCTGCGTTCGCGCTGAACGTCCCCCGGCCCGCTGTTGGTTCCTGTCATTGGAGAAGATCATGTCCCGCCTGCCTTCGCTGTACATCTCCCACGGCTCGCCGATGACCGCCCTGCATCCGGGCCAGGTCGGCGTGCGGCTGGCCGAGCTGGCCCGCGACCTGCCGACCCCGCGCGCGATCGTCATCGCCTCGGCGCATTGGCTGGCCCGGCAGCCGCTGGTCGGCAACCATCCGCAGCCGCCCACCCTCCACGATTTCGGCGGCTTCCCACGCGAACTGTTCGCGCTGCAGTACCCGGCGCCCGGTGATCCGGCGTTGGCTGAAGACGTGGCGGGCCGCATCGCCGCCGCAGGCCTGCCGGTGGCACTCGATCCGCAACGTGGCCTCGACCATGGCGCGTGGGTGCCGCTGCGCCTGCTGCACCCGCAGGCCGACATCCCGGTGGTGCCGGTCTCGGTCCAGCCGATGCTGGGCCCGCAGCATCAGTTCGCGCTGGGCCGTGCGCTGGCGCCGCTGCGCGAACAGGGCGTGCTGCTGATCGGTTCGGGCAGCATCACCCACAACCTGCACGACTGGGGCCACTACCAGGACGGCAAGCAAGCGCCCTACGTGCGCCCCTTCATCGACTGGGTGGAGCAGCGGCTGGCCGCCAATGACCGCGATGCCCTGTTCGACTACCGCCGACAGGCACCGTTCGCCGAGCGTGCGCATCCCACCGATGAGCATCTGCTGCCGCTGTACTTTGCGATGGGTGCGGCGGGTGAGGGTGGCTTCGGTGCCAAGCGCATCGATGCGGGTGTCGATGCCGGCTTCCTGGCGATGGATCTCTACCGCTTTGATGGTGCCGACCGCGCTCAGGACGCGGCATGACCCCGCCGCTGCTGCCAGGGCTGGAACGCCCTGCACAAGGACACGTGCAGGGCCAGTTGACAGTGCTGCATGACGACGTGGCCAGCACGCCGGCCTCGACCGGCCCGCGCTTGCTGTCGCGGTCCTGACGCGCATTCAGATGGCTGGCCGCAGTGGCGGCCTGCTGTGTTAAGTTTTTTCCCGTCCCCCGGCGCACTCCGGTTTTTCCGGCCCCACGCGCCGCTCCTGTGGAAGAAGCATGCACACCATCGAAGTCGTCCTGGCGATGCTGGTGGCCGTTGTCGCCAGCGGTTACCTGGTTCGCGTCCTGCCATTCTCGTTGCCGCTGCCGCTGGTGCAGATCGGCCTCGGCGCGGTGATCGCCGGGGTATTCAACCGCGGTCATGCGCTGGAACCGGAAGTGTTCTTCCTGCTGTTCCTGCCGCCGCTGCTGTTCCTCGATGGTTGGCGCATTCCCAAGCAGGGCCTGTTCCGCGACAAGGGCGCGATCCTCGAACTGGCGTTTGGGCTGGTGGTGTTCACCGTGATCGGCGCGGGCCTGCTGATCCACTGGATGATTCCGGTGATGCCGCTGGCGGTGTGCTTCGCGCTGGCCGCGATCGTGTCACCGACCGACCCGGTGGCGGTCGGCGCGATCGCTGCCAAGGCACCGATTCCCAAGCGCCTGATGCACATCCTGGAAGGCGAGTCGCTGCTCAACGATGCCTCGGGCCTGGTCTGCTTCCGCTTCGCGGTAGCGGCAGTGATGACCGGTACCTTCTCGTTGGCGACCGCCTCGCTGACCTTCGTGTGGGTGGCGGTGGCCGGCCTGGCCGTCGGCGTGGCGGTCACCCTGGGTGTGTCCACGTTCCAGCGCTGGCTGTGGCGCCGCTTCGGCGAAGAGCCGGGCGCGGCGATGCTGGTCAACCTGCTGATCCCGTTCGCGGCGTACCTGCTGGCCGAAGAGATCAATGCTTCGGGCATCCTCGCTGCGGTCGCAGCGGGTATTTCGATGAGCTACGTGGAAATGACCGGCCGTGTCTCCGGCAGCATGCGCGTGCAGCGTGCCGGCGTCTGGAACATGCTGCAGTTCAGCTTCAACGGCATCATGTTCGTGCTGCTGGGCGAGCAGCTGCCGGGCATCGTCGAACGCGCCACCACCACCATGAACGAGAGCGGCCACCAGAGCGCGTGGTGGCTGCTGGTGTACGTGCTGGTGATCAACGCAACGTTGATCGCGCTGCGCCTGCTGTGGGTGTGGCTGTCACTGCGCTGGAACCTGCTGCGCGCGCGTCGCCGCGGCCTGGAGCGTGGCGAGGCACCGAACTGGCGCATCGTGGTGGCCACCTCGGTGGCGGGTGTGCGTGGTGCGATCACCCTGGCTGGCGTGTTGACGCTGCCATTGTTCCTGCCCGATGGCAGCCCGTTCCCGGCACGCGACTTGGTGATCTTCCTGGCTGCTGCGGTGATCCTGTGCTCGCTGGTCGGCGCCAGCGTGGCGCTGCCGCAGCTGTTGAAGGGCCTGCAGCTGCCGGCCGATTCGGGTGAGCGCAAGGAAGAGGATCTGGCCCGCAAGCTGTCCTCGAAGGCTGCGTTGGCGGGCGTGGAGCGCATGCGCCAGCAGCTGGTGCTGAACCAGAATACCGAGAACGTGCAGCTGTACAACGACGCCGCATCGCGGGTGAGCCTGCTGTATCAGCGGCATCTGGACCGCGACAACCCGGACGTGGACCCGGAAAAGGTGAACCGGATGGAGATGGGCTATCGCCAGCTGCGCAGCGCCGGGCTGAATGCCGAACGCGAGGAACTGTTCCGGCTGACCCGCCGCGGCGTGGTGTCGGACGAGATCGCACGGCGGCTGATCCGCAACCTCGACCTGCTGGAATCGCGCAAGCGCGAGTGACCGGTATGCCGATCGGGGTCAGATCCCTTTCCGCAGGAAAGGGATCTGACCCCGCCCCGGGACGGCCGGTTACTCCGGCTTCTGTTCCAGGAAATACGCCTCGACCTTGCCCTTGACCTTGATGGTCATCGGGTTGCCGCGACGGTCACGAGCCTTGCCGGCCTGCACGCGGATCCAGCCTTCGCTGACCGAGTATTCCTCGACGTTGTCGCGCTCGACATCGTTGAAGCGCACGCCGACGCCGCGTTCCAGGGCCTGCGCATCGTGGAAGGGGCTGGCCGGGTTGATCGCCAGGTGGTCGGGAGGGGTATCGCTCATCGCTTCATTCACAGTGACGGCCACCACGGCCGGCTTCAGCAGTACAGGATAAACCGTAGAATGCCCCCCTGCTCCCGAGGACGTTCCGCCATGCCTGACAACAGCGACTATTTCGACTTCGAGGAAGACGCCCACGATTTCGACGAGGACGACTTCGAGGCGCGGGTCTGGAACCTGCTCGTGCTGATCAACCCGGGCGACGAAGAGCTGGCCCTGCAGCAGTTCAACCGCTGGCGCGAGCATCTGTCCGAGGACGGCCAGCCGCTGGAAGCCGACAGCGACTGGCTGCCGGCGCTGTTCACGGCCATCGCCTGGCAGTCCGGCTTCGAAGTCGAGCGTGATGACTTCGATTCGCTGCAGTCGGCGGTGAACGAGCTGTCGGCGCGCTTCAACCTGCAGCTGGACTGGGGTGGCGACCTGGACGACGAGGATTTCGCCGCGGACCTGGATGGCGTGCAGCTGATGAGCACCGCCTTCGACCGCCTGCGCGAGCACAACTACACGCTGTGGAGCGTGGATGCCGGCAACGACGGCTTCAGTGGCTGGATGGCGCTGACCCGCGATGACGACGCCTTGCTGGCGCTGTGCTCGCTGCTGAACGTGGAAGTGCGGCTGGGCAGCGACCCGTTCTGAGAGTCACCGTGCGGACCAAGGTCCGCACCCACTACGGGCATGGCCCAGCGCTACCCGTGCCCGCCTACGGCCGGTACTGCGCCCTGGCGTTGGCGATCACCGCTTTCACCTGTGCGCGATCCGCGTGCCGGGAAATGGCTACCGCGCCCAGCGCGAGTGCCTGCGCACGCAGCTCGGCGGTGACATCGTAATGCGCCCCGCTGGCCTTGTTCTGGAAGGCTCGTGGGGGAATGCCGAGCTGCGCCGCCATCGCGTGCAGCTCGGCCAGGGTATCGGCCATCAGGTGCGCCCAGCGCTGACCGCGCCAGGGATGCACCGCGTCATCGACGTAGACCGACACCGCCGCCGCCGGATCAGGCCTGCGGCTTGCCGTCGGCGTCGGCGGCCGGAGTGGCCTCGGCGTCGGCAGCGCCTTCGGCGCCGGCAGTGTCCGTAGCCGCTTCATCGGACGCTTCGCCTTCAGCGGCTGCGTCTTCAGCCTGCTCGCTGGCGAACTCGGCCACCAGCTTGTCCAGGTACTCCTCGGCGGTCTGGCCCGCTTCTTCGGCCAGGGTGTCGAGCAGCTTCTGCATCAGCTCGGAATATTCCAGGGTGACCTTGCGGCCTTCGGCTTCCTGCACGTTGGACAGGTGCTTGAGCATGGCCAGCATCGGAACCGGGTTGTCGGCGTTGCCCATGGTCTGGCCACCGATGGCCAGCAGCCACTCACGGCCCTGCAGGCCGATGGCGGCCACGGCCTGGCCGTCCTCGTTCACCAGCACGGCATGGTTCTGCACCTGCTGCTGGGCGTTCAGACGGAGGAACGGGCGCTTGGCCTGCTGCTTCTTGCGCTTGTCGCGCTTGGCCTTGGAAGACTGGGACATGGGGGTGTGATCACCTGGAGTCGGAAAGACCGCCATTGTAGCGGCCGCGCGTAGGTGGGGTCAGATCCCTTTCCATGGGAAAGGGATCTGACCCCGGTTCAGCGCTGTGCGGACAAGGGTCCGCACCCACGGATTACTTTCCTGACCCCTGCGCGGCCTGCACGTCCGGGTCCACGGTGGTTGCCGACAGGCCTACCTGCGGCCCGGCGCCGGCCAGCGCAGCTTCCTCGGCGGCCTTGGTCATCACCACGATGCTGATGCGGCGGTTGATCGGGTTCTGCGGATCGGCCTTGTCAAACAGCACCGACGAAGACAAGCCGACCACGCGGGTGATCTTGCTGTCTTCCAGGCCGCCATCGATCAGCGCGCGGCGCGCGGCATTGGCGCGGTCGGCGCTCAGTTCCCAGTTGCCGTAACCGCGTGCGGCCGAATAGGCGGTGATGTCGGTGTGGCCGGTCAGGCTGATCCGGTTCGGCACGTGGTTCAGGTACTCGGCCAGCTCGTGCAGGATCTGCTGGGTGTACGGCTTCAGGGTGGCGCTGCCGAGGTCGAACATCGGCCGGTTCTGCTTGTCCACGATCTGGATGCGCAGGCCTTCCGGGGTCAGGTCCAGCAGCAGCTGGTCCTTGAACGGTTCCAGCGCCTGGCTGCGGCTGATCGCTTCCTGCAGTTCCTTCATCAGCGCTTCCAGCTGCTGCTTGTCGCGCTGCTGCTCGTCCACCGGCTGCGGTATCGACTTCTGCTGGTTCTGGAAGGGATCGTTGCTGTTGCCGCGCGAAACATCGGTGGCGCCGCCGAGCTTGATCATCGAGGTGCTGGCACCGCCCGGCCCGGCCATGCCTGGCGCCGGCGTCGCGCTGGAGCCGACCAGCGGGCTGGGGTTGCGGAAGTACTCGGAAATGGCTGCGCGCTCGGGCTTGCTGGTGCTGGCCATCAGCCACAGCACCAGGAAAAAGGCCATCATCGCGGTCACGAAGTCGGCATAGGCCACCTTCCACGAACCGCCATGGTGGGCGGCGTGGCCGGCCTTCTTGACCCGGCGGACGATGACGGTGGGCTTGGTCTCGGCCATGGCTTACTTGACCGTCTTCAGGTGCTGCTCGAAGTCGGAGAACGCCGGGCGCACGTTCGACGGCAGCGTCTTGCGGGCGAACTCCAGCGCGATCTTCGGGTTGTAGCCGCGCAGGCAGGCCAGCAGGGCGGTCTTCACCGACTCGTAGATGCGGCTGTCCTGCTCGGCACGGGCTTCCATCGCCGAGGCCATCGGGCCGACGAAGCCATAGCCCAGCAGGATGCCGAGGAAGGTGCCGACCAGCGCGCCGGCCACATGGCCACCCACTTCGACGATGTCGCCACCGATCGAGCCCATGGTGATGACGATGCCCAGCACTGCCGCCACGATGCCGAAACCGGGCAGGCCGTCGGCAACCTTGGTCAGCACCTGTGACGGCGCCATCGCTTCGGCGTGGTGCTTTTCCAGCTCCAGCTCCAGCAGCGGCTCCAGCTCATGCGGCTCGATGTTGCTGCCGATCATCAGGCGCAGGCAGTCGGTGATGAAGTCGATCAGGTGGTGGTCGGCCTGCACCTTCGGGTAGTTGCCGAACAGCGCGCTTTCGGCCGGGCGCTCGACGTGGTCTTCCAGTGCCATGAAGCCTTCACGGCGGGCCTTGTTGAGCAGTTCGTAGACCAGGCTGAGGACATCGATGTAGTCCTGCTGCTTGTAGCGCGGGCCCTTGAACACGCCGACCATGGCCTGCAGCGTCTGCTTGACCGTCTTGGCCGGGGTGCCGACCAGGAATGCACCCAGCGCGGCACCGCCGATGATGACCAGTTCGTAGGGCTGCCACAGCGCCCCAAGGCGGCCGTGTGCGCCGAGGTAGCCGCCCAGCACGCTGATGATGACGACCAGGAATCCAACGATGATGAGCATGGCGCGACGCAAGGAGGGGGGATATCTCCTTGTCGGCCTGACACCGGTGTTTCTGAAGAGGGAATTCTGTGAAGTCGGTCAGCGGGGCATTGCGGCGGTGTCAGCCCGCCACGCCGGCCTCCGCGCCGCCACGCTGCAGCGGATCGGGCCACGGCTCGCCGTTGCCGGTGAATGAAAGTGAGACAGAGTTCAGGCAGTGGCGCTCGTAGGTGGGCGGCGGACCGTCCGGGAACACGTGGCCCAGATGGCTGCCACAGCGGGCGCAGGTGATCTCGGTGCGGACCATGCCATGGCTGGTGTCGCGGATCTCGCGCACGTGCGACGGGTCGAACGGGGCGAAGAAACTGGGCCAGCCGGTGCCCGAATCGAACTTGGTGCTGGAGCGGAACAGCGGCAGTGCGCACAGCCGGCAGCAGTAGACGCCCTCACGCTTGTTGTCGAGGAACACCCCGCAGAACGGCGCTTCGGTGCCGTGCTGCAGCAGCACGCGGCGCTCCTCGGCGCTGAGCCCGGCGACCAGGGCGTCGGTCTGCGTGGCGGTGGGGGGCGTCAGATCGAAAGCGCTCATGCCGGCTCTCCGTGGGGTTGTGGCCTGGGATGCCAGCAGACGTGGGGGTGTCGGCACACGCTTGCAAGTGTGATGGCCGTTCATGGCCGGCACACAGGGGCAGGCGCAGGGTAAGGGTGGCCCACCCTGGAGCGCGCGATGAAACCCCGCCTTGTCCTGTTGCTGTCGGCCCTCTTGCCTCTGCTCGCCCAGGCGCAGGTTCCCACCGGCAGTCCGACCGCCACCCGCAGCAGCTCGACGGTGGCGCCGCCGCCTGTGGCCCCGCCACCGCAGGCGTCGCGCCCGCAGCCGCAGGTGCTGCCCTCGCCGCAGCCGGCCCAGCCGATCCGCTCGACCGGCCCGGCCCAAGTGACCCCCACGCCCGCGCCGGCGCTGCCGGACAAGGTCTACGACCGCAACGGCCGCATCGTTCCCGGCGTCAAACCGGTCGGCCCCAACCGCGTGTTCGACTCGCGCACCGGCCGCTACTACGACAGCGTACCGACCGGCGACGGCCAGCAGATCAAGCGCTGACCCCAGCGCCCGCAACCGATCGCCTAACCCAAAGAGAGCGCAGCGACCCGCTGTTGCTCTTTTTTTTTCTTTTTCCGTGGCTGGCGCCCGCATGAACCTGTCAGAGGCCGGGCGGGTGGGCTGTGCAGGGGCGTGAGCCGCATGGATGCGGCGACCGAGCATACAGGGACGTACTTGCAGCGCCCCCTGCACAGCCCACCCGCCCGGCCTCACCCGCAATGCTGGAAGTCTGCCCAGCCACGAGGGGCCCAGCCGTTGGCAGGAAACCCACCCACATGAACGCCGGAAAACAGCCCCCGCCCTGCACACCCCGCATCACCCGTTTTTCGCCTGCGATTAACCGCCCCAGGACCACGGTGGACCTGCGCCGGCATCCCTGTCGTCGCGCTTCCCTCGTCCCCTTGGAATACGATCATGGCCAACCAGCAGAACCGTCATCCCGGCAAGGAACAGCAGGGCAAAACACCGCAGGAACAGCAGCGCCAGCAGCAACAGCAACAGCAGCCGAACGAGCAGCAGAAGAAGAATCCGCAACAGGGTTCCATGAAGAACCCGCAGCAGCGCTGATGCAGCCAGGGGCCAGAGCCCGCGTTGCGGGGTCTGGTCCCGCTGCCGCCGGTCGGTTCAATCCGGAATCGGCAGCGCCCAGGTCTCCTTGACCTCTTCCATCACGATGTAGCTCTTCGACTCACGCACATGCGGCAGGGTCAGCAGGGTGCTGCCCAGCAGCTTGCGATAGGACGCCATCTCGCTGATCCGTGCCTTCAGCAGGTAATCGAAATCGCCCGACACCAGATGGCATTCCAGCACGTTGGGCAGCTTCAGCGCCGAACGCCGGAACTCCTCGAAGATGTCGCCGGACTTGTAGGCCAGGCTGATCTCCACGAACACCAGCAGGCTCGCTTTCAGCGCGTTGGGGTCCAGGTGCGCGTGGTAGCCGGTGATCACCGCTTCGCGCTCCAGCCGGCGCACGCGCTCGGTGCACGGGGTGGTCGACAGGCCGACCCGTTCGCCCAGCTCGGTGAAGGAAATGCGGCCTTCGGCCTGCAGGATGCGCAGGATCTTGCGGTCGATCTTGTCCAGCTCGCGGGGACGGGTGGCCATGGGCGTCAAGCTCGGGGAATGAATCACAGGGAAATATCCTGACTGCATTGCTGAAATCAGGCAAATCATCTGGGTATGGAAGAATATACTTCCCCGATTATGGCCCCTGCGCATGCAAATGCAGGGAATGATCGGGTTGGAGAATTCCCATGCGAGTCCTAGTCCTCGGCAGCGGCGTGATCGGCACCACCAGTGCCTGGTACCTGCGACAGGCCGGGTTTGAAGTCACGGTCGTCGACCGCCAGCCCGGTCCCGCGCTGGAAACCAGCTTCGCCAATGCCGGCCAGCTGTCCTTCGGCTACACCTCGCCGTGGGCTGCCCCGGGCGTGCCGAAGAAGGCCATCGGCTGGTTGTTCGAAAAGCACGCACCGCTGGCGATCAAGCCGGGCATGGACCTGGCCCAGTACCGCTGGCTGTGGCAGATGCTGCGCAACTGCACCCACGAGCGCTACGCGATCAACAAGGCGCGCATGGTGCGCATGTCCGAGTACAGCCGCGACTGCCTGAACGAGCTGCGTGCGCAGATCGGCATCGATTTCGAAGGGCGCGACCTGGGCACCACCCAGCTGTTCCGCACCCAGCAGCAGCTGGATGCATCGGCGCAGGACATCGAGATCCTGGCCCAGTACGGTGTGCCGTACGAAGTGCTGGATCGCGCCGGCATCATCAAGGCCGAGCCTGCGCTGGCCCACGTCGATGGCCTGGTGGGTGCGCTGCGCCTGCCGCGCGACCAGACCGGCGATTGCCAGCTGTTCACCCGCCGCCTGGCGCAGATGGCGGCCGAAGCGGGGGTCGAGTTCCGTTACGACCAGGACATCACCGGCGTGGAATTCGACGGCGACCGCATCACCGGCGTGCGCATCGGCGGCAAGCTGGAAACCGCGGACCGCTTCGTGGTCGCGCTGGGCAGCTATTCGCCGGGACTGGTCGCGCCGCTGGGCATGCGCCTGCCGGTGTATCCGCTGAAGGGCTACTCGCTGACCCTGCCGATCACCGACCCGGCGATGGCACCCACTTCGACCATCCTCGATGAGAGCTACAAGGTGGCGGTGACCCGCTTCGACAACCGCATCCGCGTCGGTGGCATGGCCGAGGTGGCCGGTTTCGACCTGTCGCTGTCGCCGCGTCGCCGCGAGACGCTGGAGCTGGTGGTGCGCGACCTGTACCCGAAGGGCGGTGACCTGGCCAAGGCCGAGTTCTGGACCGGCCTGCGCCCGGCCACGCCGGACGGCACACCGGTGATCGGCGCCACGCCGTTCCGCAACCTGTTCCTCAACACCGGCCACGGCACGCTGGGCTGGACCATGGCCTGCGGCTCCGGCCGCTACCTGGCCGACCTGATGAGCGCGCGCCAGCCGCAGATCAGCACCGAAGGCCTCGATATCTTCCGCTACGGCCAGTACCGCCACGCCCCGCAACATGAGAACCGCACATGCGTCCTGCCCGCGCGCTGATCGACCTGGGCGCACTGCGCAGCAACTATCGCCTGGCCCGTGAACTGGGCGGTGGCAAGGCGCTGGCGATCCTCAAGGCCGATGCCTATGGCCACGGTGCGGTGCGCTGTGCGCAGGCACTGGAAGGCGAGGCCGACGGCTTTGGCGTGGCCACCATCGAAGAAGCGCTGGAACTGCGCCAGGCCGGCATCCGTGCGCCGATCCTGCTGCTGGAAGGCATCTTCGAGCCCAGCGAAATGGCGCTGGTGGCCGAGCATGACCTGTGGTTCTCGGTCGGTTCGCCGTGGCAGCTGGAAGCGCTGGCCGCGTTCGACAGCCCGCGCCCGCTGACGGTGTGGCTGAAGCTGGACAGCGGCATGCACCGGCTGGGCCTGGACGTTCCCGGTTTCCGCGCCGCGCACGCACGTTTGTCTGCACTGCCGCAGGTGGCGCGCATCGTGATGATGACCCACCTGGCACGCGCCGATGAACTGGACAGCGAGCGTACCCATGAGCAGGCCGCGACCTTCGTCGAGGCCATCGATGGTCTTGAAGGCGAGACCAGCATCTGCAATTCGCCGGCGCTGCTGGGCTGGCCGGACGTGCGCAGTGACTGGGTGCGCCCGGGCCTGATGCTGTACGGCGCCAATCCGCTGCCGGACAACAGTGAACTCACCGCGCGCCTGCGCCCGGTGATGACGATGCAGTCCAAGGTGTTCGCCGAGCGCTGGATCGAAGCTGGCGAGCCGGTCGGCTACGGTGCGCGCTTCGTGGCCAAGGCGCGCACACGCGTGGGCGTGGTCGCACTGGGCTATGCCGATGGTTATCCGCAGTTCGCGCCCAATGGCACCCCGGTGCTGATCGATGGCCAACCCGGTGGGCTGATCGGCCGCGTGTCGATGGACATGTTGACCGTGGACCTGACCGCGCATGCGCAGGCCGGCGTCGGCAGCGTGGTGGAACTGTGGGGTACGGCGCCGACCCTGTCCGAGCTGGCGCCGCGCTGCGGTGTCAGTGCCTACCAGCTGCCGTGCGGCGTCAAGCGCGTGGCACGCGTCTACCAGGATTGACCGGCTCTGGTAGCTGCCGACCTTGGTCGGCGCTGTGAATGCGTGTCGACCAAGGTCGACACCTACCGGGCAGCGGTAACGCGCGAGGTCAGCTGGCGCTTCACCCAATCATCGATCAGGCGCTTTTCATAGCGCAGCGGATCGGTATCGCTCCTCAGGCCGATGTTGTGCAGATAGCCGCTGTCGCTCAGGCGGGCGTCGCCTTCATCGATGATGCGCCCGCTGGCGTCCTTCAGTGTGTACTGCAGGGTGATCCGCGGCGGGTAGATGTCGCGCATGATCCGGATGTCGCTGCCGCGCGGGCCGTGCCAGGGCTCATAGTCGCCCGCGCGCTTGATATCGACCAGGGTCACGTCCAGCGTCTGCCCGGCCTGCAGGGGCTTGGCGGCGCTGGTCTGCACGTAGCGTGCCAGCTGCTGCACCCAGTCCCCGCGTTCGGCCTCGAAGCGGTTGGTGCTCTGGCGGATCTCGGTGAATTTCGCCGGATCATTCCACTGCACGCTGACCGGGCCATCGGCCTGCAGTGCGCGCGGCGCATCGGGCGCGGTTACCGTCCGCGGCGCGGCAGCCACGCTGCCCACGGCAAGCATGCCGGCCAGCAGCAGGGCGGTTGAAAGCGAACCTTTCATGGCAGTCTCCTGCGTCCCCGAAGCGGGGAGGATGATGATCTCGGATCGAGTGTGATCCCGCCGCGGGGCCGCAGCAATGGCCAGTAGCGTCAAATGCGTCAACAGTTGCCGCCAATTCATGGTCGTCAACCCTGACTGACGGCGCTTGACGCTGTGAATACGCGGTCTGGAAGATGCTGTACCTCCATCCGGTCTTTTCCTCCCCACGCCCTTGTCCACATTGCCGCCCCTCGTGGAGCGCTCACCCTTGATGGTGCCGACGCCCGAACCCGACCTGCACCATGGCGTGCTTGAGCGCATCCACGCAGGTTTCTGTGTGATCCAGGTGCTGTTTGATGGCGACGAGGCGATCGACTACCGCTTCCTCGAGGTCAACGATGCCTTCGAGCGCCACACCGGCCTGAAGGATGCCTGCGGCAAGCGCATGAGCACGCTGGAGCCACAGCACGAAGGCGACTGGTTCCGTATTTACGGCGAAGTGGCGCGGACCGGGCGACCGGCCCAGTTCGAAATGGATGCCCGTGCCCTGGGGCGCACGTTCGCCGTGGATGCGGTGCGTGTTGGCCGGGCGGGCGATGACAAGGTGGGCGTGCTGTTCTTCGATGTGACCGCGCGCAAGCAGATGGAAGTGGAACTGGGTGAGAGCGAGGCGCGTTTCAGTGCGTTGGCCGATGGCCTGCCGATGCCGGTGTGGGTACTGGACGAGCGCGGCCATGCCCGCTTCGTCAACAGTGCCTTCAGCGAGTTCTTCGGCGGCGACGAGAACCGTGTGCCCGAAGATGTCTGGCGCGGCCTGGTGCATCCCGACGATGCGTCGGTGTTCGAGTACGAACTGCAGGAAGCGCTGAAAGCGCAGCGTTCGATGCATGCGCTGGTGCGCGCCCGCCGCGCCGATGGGCAGTGGCGCTGGCTGGAAATGAACGCACGTCCGCGCTTCTCGCGGATGGGCCGCTTCATCGGCCTGGCCGGCAGCAGCCCGGATGTCACCGAGCGTCGCGAGATCGAACTGGCGCGCGAGGAGCTGCTGCAGTCCGAGCGTGCCGCGCGCAGTGCGGCGGAAAACATGGCGCGGCTGAAGGATGAATTCCTGGCCACGCTGTCGCACGAGCTGCGCACGCCGCTGACCACGATCCTGGGCTGGAGCGAACTGCTGCTGCAACGCGTGGATTCCACCAGCCCGCTGTACAAGGGCCTGGGCGTGATCGCCAACAGCGCCACCGCGCAGAAGCGGTTGATCTCGGACATGCTCGACCTCAGCAGCATGCTGCTGGGCAAGGTGCAGCTGGAAGTGGAAGTGCTGGACCTGCGCGACCAGTTGAACGAAGCGATGGGCGCACAGGAACTGGTGGCCGAGGGCAAGGCACTGGACGTCACCCTGCAGCTGCCGGCACAGCCCTGCCAGGTGCTGGGCGATGCCACCCGGCTGCAGCAGGTGTTCTGGAACCTGTTGTCCAACGCGATCAAGTTCACCCCGGCCGAAGGCCGCATCGACGTGCAGCTGCAGGCTGATGGCAACTATTGGACGATCACCGTGCGCGATACCGGTGACGGCATCGCGCCGGAGTTCCTGAACCATCTGTTCAGCCGCTTCCGCCAGGCCGACGGCACCACCACCCGCCGCCATGGCGGTCTGGGCCTGGGCCTGGCCATCGTGCAGCAGCTGGTCGAACTGCATGGCGGTTCGGTCAGCGCGGCCAGCGATGGCCACGGTCATGGTTCCACCTTCACCGTGCGCCTGCCACAGCACCTGCCCGATGCCGAACGGCGTCCGCTGCGTGAGGTCGTCAGCGGTCCTATCCTGGAACCGATGGTGGTCGAGCCGTACCCGCTGCGCGGCCTGCATGTGCTGGCGGTGGAAGACCAGCCAGAAGTGCTGGAGTACCTGCGGCGGATGCTGGAAGAGCAGGGTGCCAGCGTATCTGCGGCCAGTTCTGCGGGCGAGGCGCTGGCATTGCTGGCCGACAATGGCCACCTGCAGTACCACGTGCTGCTGACCGACATCGGCATGCCGGGCATGGATGGCTATGGCCTGGTGAGCACGCTGCGCGAGGACCTGGGCGTGGATGCGGCAGCACTGCCGGCGGTGGCGGTGACCGCGCTGGCGCGTGCCGATGACCGTCGCCGTGCGTTGGCCTCGGGCTTCCAGGAGCATGTGGCCAAGCCGTATTCGGTGGCCCAGCTGGTGGGCGTGGTGCGGCGCGTGCAGGCCACGCGCGGGGACAGCCTGCTGCACTGAGCATTCACGGACGATCGGCGACCCTGCAGTTCAGGAGGTCGCCGATGTCCCGTATTGCTCCCCGTATCCATACTGATTCCGCGCAGATCGCGCGCCTGGAAGCCCTTCTGCCGCAGTTGCAGGGGGAAACCGAGGTGCAGCTGACCCTGCACGATGGCCGGCGCCTGCTGGGCACGGTTGCGGTGCAGCCGACGCTGCAGCAGTACCGCAACGACGCCGGCGACGAAGGCAGCAATGGCCAGCTGCGGTTGGACGATCTCGATACGCCGGTGCAGCAGCATCACGTGTGGCTGGATGAGATCGCCAGCATCCGCAGACTCCCGCCGAGGCTCTGACGGCAACTGCGGATAGCGCATCCACGCATGGCGTGGATCTACTGCAAAGCCACGCCACGCGTGGCCGCGATGGCCAACGTTGGAACAGGTGTAGAGCCACGCCATGCGTGGCCGCGATGGTCAACATTCGAACAGTAGAGCCACGCCATAGGTGGCTGCGATGATCAATGTTCGAACAGCGTTGCCGTCGCTTCGAACCTGCGCGCATACGCGCGCTCCTCGGCTACCCGGGTCACTTCATCGTCTGCCAGATCCGGCGCGCCATAGACGGCGTAGGCCACGCTGCCATCGGCGCCGTGGCCAACCTGGTGCAGGCGGTAGCGGGAATGGCCGCCGCCGGTGTCCTCCGGGTAATGCACGGGGGGATGGCTGCCTTCCAGGTCCATTTCACTGTTGTCGACGACACCTCCGACGAACAAGGCACGCATGCAGGATCTCCAGGGGTTGCGGGGGAGCTTCTACCCTGAACGCTGGCATGTTGCTGCGGCATCAAGGCAACGTTGAAGTTTCGCAAAGCGGTGGCCGGGGCCGGGCCGGACAAGCCGGTACAATGGACGGCCCTCACGCTTCCAGTACCCGCGCCGATGGCATCCAGCGACGACGCCCCCCTGCAGACCCTGTTCCTGCCGTTCTCCAGCGGCGCCCTGCGCTGGCCGGAGGGTCCGGTGGCCTTCCTGCGCGCCCGTGACGGCTGGCCACTGCGCGAGCAGGCCGGCGGCCGCGAAGTCGACTGCGAGCAGAGCTTCGCCCCGTTCGCGCAGCCGCTGCAGCAGGCCGCTGGCTGGACCGTCAGCGGGGAGCTGGATGATGCTGCCGGCCGCGGCCGTTACCCGCTGGTGCTGGTGCTGCCGCCGCGCCAGCGAGAGGAAGCCCGTGCGCTGTTCGCCCGCGCCCTGGCGCTGGTCGCCGAGGGTGGCCGCATCGTGGCCTGCCAGCACAACAACGAAGGTGCCCGCTCCGGCGAAGGCGACCTCAAGCAGTTGGCCGGCCTCGGCGGCAGCCTGACCAAGAACCATTGCCGCGTGTTCTGGACCGCTCCGCTGCAGGGCCAGCACGATGTGGACGTGGCCAAGCGCTGGGGCGCGCTGGACGCGGTGCGGCCGATCGTCGGCGGCCGTTTCCTCAGCCGTCCTGGCGTGTTCGCCTGGGACCGCATCGACCCGGCGTCGGCCCTGCTGGCCGAGCATCTGCCGGCCGACCTTGCCGGGCGTGCAGCTGACCTCGGTGCCGGTTACGGCTACCTGTCGCGTGAACTGCTGGAGCGCTGCCCGAAGATCACCGCGCTGGACCTGTACGAGGCCGAGAAGCGCGCGCTGGACCTGGCCGAACTCAATCTGGCACCGCCACCGCGCCCCGTGCCGCTGCGCTTCCTGTGGCGCGACGTCACCGCCGGTATCGAGCCGGACTACGACGTCATCATCAGCAACCCGCCGTTCCACACGCCCTCGCGTGCGGATCGCCCGGATATCGGCCAGCGCTTCATCGCCGTGGCCGCACAGGCGCTGCGCCCGGGTGGGCGCCTGTACGTGGTGGCCAACCGCCACCTGCCCTACGAGTACACGCTCAACGAGAGCTTCGGCGCGGTGCGCGTGGTTGCCGAGCGCGATGGCTTCAAGCTGGTCGAAGCGGTGAAGGGCAAGGGGAAGGGCCGGTGAAGCTGGTCAAGCACATCGCCAACCTCGGCTACGGCAGCCGCAAGCAGGTGCAGTGGATGTTCCGCGAAGGCCGCGTCACCGACGCCGACGGCGAGGTGCTCTACGCCGACGACCAGGTGCCGCATGAAGCGGTGCGGGTGGACGGCGAGCCGCTGGACCCGCCGGTGGGCCTGTCGCTGGCGATGTACAAGCCGGCCGGCTACACGTGCTCGACCAAGGACAAGGGCCGCCTGATCTACGACCTGCTGCCGCCGCGCTTCCGCGACCGCGACCCGGTGCTGTCCACCGTCGGCCGCCTCGACCGTGAGACCAGCGGCCTGTTGCTGCTGACCGACGACGGCAACCTGCTGCACCGGATCATCTCGCCGAAGTCGAAGCTGCCCAAGGTCTACGAAGTGGAGCTGGCCGAAGACCTGCGTGGTGACGAGGTGGCGCTGTTTGCCAGCGGCACGCTGATGCTGGAAGCGGAGAAGACGCCCCTGCTGCCGGCTGAACTGCAGGTGCTCGGGCCGCGCAAGGCGCGCCTGGTACTGCACGAAGGCCGCTACCATCAGGTACGCCGCATGTTCGCTGCCGCAGGCAACCATGTGCAGGCACTGCATCGCAGCCGTGTTGGTGGCCTGGACCTGCAGGGACTGGCCGAAGGGGAATGGCGGCTGCTGACCTCCACCGATCTGGATACGTTGTTCGCTCCATGACCTCCATCGCTGCGCTGCCATTCCTGCCCGACGCCGTCATCTTCGACATGGACGGCCTGATGATCGACAGCGAGCGTGTGTCGCTTGCATGCTGGAGCGAGGCGGCGGAGGAGTTCGGCTTGCCCCTGGATGCCAGCTTCTTCGTCCGCATGGTCGGCCTTGGCGACCGCGACAGCCAGGCGCTGCTGCGCCAGCAGGGCATCGAAGACAGCATGATCGAGGCCATGGCCGCGCGTTGCCATGATCTGTACGAGGAGCGCACCCAGACCGGGCTGCCGCTGCGGCCGGGCATCCTGGAACTGCTTGAGTTGTTGAAGTCGCACGCGGTGCCGCGTGCGGTAGCGACCACCACGCGGCAGCCGCGGGCCAACCGCAAGCTGGCTGCAGCCGGGCTGCTGCCATACTTCGATGCGGTGATCACCAGTGGCGATGTAGCGCGGCCGAAGCCGGCGCCGGACATCTACCTGCTGGCCGCGCAGCGGCTGGGAAAGGCGCCGGAACGTTGCCTGGCGCTGGAGGATTCGCCGGCCGGCACACGAGCCGCGCTGGCCGCAGGCATGACCGTGATCCAGGTACCGGACCTGGTGCATCCCGATGAAGAACTGCGCGCGCTGGGCCACCGCATCGTCGGCTCGCTGGTGGACGCGCACGCCTTGCTGCTGCCGCTACTGCCGAGGTAGGTGCCAACCCTGGTTGGCATGCCTTGAACCGGGTGGGTGCCGACCGTTGGTCGGCACGCCTCACCGCTCTCGCCGGGCATGGCCCGGCGCCACCGCTCTGGCAGGTGCCAACCTTGAACCCGGTGGGTGCCGACCGTTGGTCGGCACGCTTCACCGCTCTCGCCGGGCATGGTCCGGCGCTACCGCCCTGGCAGGTGCCAACCTTGGTTGGCACGCTTTCAGATCACACCCTGCCGAACACCAGAGCCGCGTTGGTGCCACCGAAGCCGAAGCTATTGGACATCACCGTATCCAGCTTCTGCTCGCGGCTTTCGCGCAGGATCGGGAAGCCTTCCACCCTCGGGTCCAGCTCGCCGATGTTGGCCGAGCCGGCCACGAAGCCATCGCGCATCATCAGCAGGCAGTAGATCGCTTCATGCACGCTGGCAGCGCCCAGCGAATGGCCCGACAGCGCCTTGGTCGAGGACAGCGGCGGAATCGTATCGCCGAACACCTCGCGGATCGCACCCAGCTCGGTCACATCGCCCAGCGGGGTCGAGGTGCCGTGGGTGTTGAGGTAATCCAGCGGACGGTCCACGTTCTGCAGCGCCATCTTCATGCAGCGCACGGCGCCTTCACCGGACGGCGCGACCATGTCGGCACCATCGGAGGTCACGCCATAGCCGATCAGCTCGGCATGGATGTGTGCGCCACGCGCCACCGCGTGGTCGTAATCCTCCAGCACCAGCATGCCGCCACCACCGGCGATGACGAAGCCATCGCGGTCCTTGTCGTACGGGCGCGAGGCGCTGGCGGGGGTGTCGTTGAAGCTGGTGGACAGGGCGCCCATCGCATCGAACATCACGCTCATCGACCAGTGCAGGTCTTCACCGCCGCCGGCGAACATGATGTCCTGCGCGCCGTGGCGGATGAGGTCGGCAGCCGCGCCGATGCAATGCGCCGAGGTCGCGCAGGCGGCCGACAGCGAGTAGCTGACGCCCTTGATCTGGAATGCGGTGGCCAGGCAGGCCGACACGGTCGAGCACATCGTGCGCGGCACCATGTACGGACCGACCTTGCGCACGCCGCGGCTGCGCAGCAGATCGACCGCACCCACCTGCCATTCGCTGGAGCCACCACCGGAACCGGCGATCAGGCCGGTGCGCAGGCCGCTGACCTGCTCCGGGGTCAGGCCCGCATCGGTGATGGCATCGGCCATCGCCAGATAGGCGAAGGCGGCGGCATCGCTCATGAAGCGCTTCTGTTTGCGGTCGATCAGCGCGTCCAGGTCGAGGTCGACGCGACCGCCGACCTGGCTGCGCAGGCCGGCTTCGGCGTGGTCGGCCAGCGCGGTGATGCCGGCGCGGCTCTCGCGCAGGGCGGCTGAAACGGTATCCAGATCATTGCCGAGGCAGGACGTGATGCCCATGCCGGTGATGACGACGCGACGCATCAGAAGCTCCCGGTTTCAGTGAACAGGCCCACGCGCAGGTCGCGGGCGTTGTAGATCTCGCGGTCGTCCACGTACATGCGCGCGTCGGACTGGGCCATCACCAGCTTGCGGTTGATGACGCGGCTGATGTCGATCTCGTAGCGCACCAGCTTGGCATCGGGCAACACCTGGCCGGTGAACTTCACTTCGCCGCAGCCCAGGGCGCGGCCCTTGCCGGGCGCACCCAGCCAGGTCAGGAAGAAGCCGGTCAGCTGCCACATGGCATCCAGGCCCAGGCAGCCGGGCATCACCGGGTCGCCGATGAAGTGGCAGCCGAAGAACCACAGGTCCGGACGGATATCCAGTTCGGCGCGTACCATGCCCTTGCCATGCGGTCCGCCGTCCTCGCGGATTTCGGTGATGCGGTCGAACATCAGCATCGGGTCGTTGGGCAACCGGCCGGCGGCAGCGCCGAACAGTTCACCGCGTGCGCTGGCCAGCAGCTGGTCGCGGTTGAACGCGTGGAGACGAGTCATGGAAAGCGCAATCCTGGAAGCGAAAACAAGGCAACGAGTTCCCGAGGATGCACGACGGATCAGGCGGATATCAAACCGCGTCTCCGTACGCGTGCGTAGTGTTTTCAGCTGAAACCACGCATCCCGTTGATGCACAACGACCATACTTCGGCGTCTGGACGGGTACGGTGCAGGTATCATGTGGGCCAACCATGAACGCACTGCGCAAGATCATCCACGTCGACATGGACGCCTTCTACGCGTCGGTGGAGCAGCGCGACGATCCGTCACTGCGCGGCAAGCCGGTGGTTGTGGCATGGCGCGGCGCGCGTTCAGTGGTGTGCGCCGCCTCGTACGAGGCGCGCGTGTTCGGCGTGCGTTCGGCGATGCCGGCCCTGCGCGCCGAGCGCCTGTGCCCGGACGCGATCTTCGTGCCGCCGGACTTCGCACGTTATAAGGCGGTGTCGCGCCACGTGCGCGAGATCTTCCTGCGCCATACCGACCTGGTCGAGCCGCTGTCCTTGGACGAGGCCTACCTGGACGTGACCGAGCCGAAGAGTGGCATCGAACTGGCCACCGACATCGCCCGCACCATCCGCGCGCAGATCCGCGAGGAAACCAACCTGACCGCTTCAGCCGGGATCGCGCCGAACAAGTTCCTGGCCAAGATCGCCTCGGACTGGCGCAAGCCCGACGGCCAGTTCGTGATTCCGCCGCAGCGGGTGGACGCATTCCTGCTGCCGCTGCCGGTGAATCGCGTGCCCGGCGTGGGCAAGGTGATGGAAGGCAAGCTGGCGGCGCGTGGCATCGTCACCTGCGGCGACCTGCGGCAGTGGACGCTGCCGGACCTGGAAGACGCCTTCGGCAGCTTCGGCCGCAGCCTGTACAACCGCGCCCGCGGTGTCGACGAGCGACCGGTGGAGCCTGACCAGCAGGTGCAGTCGATCTCCTCTGAAGACACCTTCGCCGAGGACCTGCTGCTGGAAGACCTGGGCGAAGCGATCGTGCAGCTGGCCGAGAAGACCTGGCAGGCCACGCGCAAGACCGAACGCATCGGCCACACCGTGGTGCTGAAACTGAAGACCGCGCAGTTCCGCATCCTCACCCGCAGCTTCACCCCGGAACGCCCGCCCGAGTCGATGGAAGAACTGCGCGACATCGCACTTTCATTGCGCGCCCGCGTAGATCTCCCCGCCGACACCCGCTACCGCCTGGTCGGCGTCGGCCTCGGCGGTTTCCGTGAAAAGGAAGCCGTGGTGCAGGGCGAATTGTTCGAGCACGCAACGAACGATTCCCCACGGACCTGATACCTGTGTCGACCAAGGTCGACACCTACCAACAGCCGCGTGCCGACCAACGGTCAGCACCCACCAACAGCAGCGGGAACCTGTCGAAGGCGGGGTGGGTCCGGTTGCGGGGGCGTGAGCCGCATGGATGCGGCGACCGAGCTTACATGGACGTACTTGCAGCGTCCCCCGCAACCGGACCCATCCCGCCATCCCCCGGAATGCCCGCTTTTGCTGTTGCCGTTGCCGTCGATTCGGCGGGTGCAGGGCGCAGCCCTGCAAAAGAAACCCCCTACCTTACGGCCACTGAATCTCGCCCTTGGCCACCTTCGCACTCAACTCCAGCGACGCCACACCCGCCAGCTGCGGATAGCGCGCCTGCATCGCCTTCACCAACGCAGCGCTGTCCCTGGCCTTGGCGGTTTCAACATCGAAGGCACGGATGTAATCCGCGGTGAAGCGCAACGCACTGGCATCCAGTGCCGCACCCTCCGCGTAATGACCGGGCACCACCACCTTCGGCTTCAGCGCCTGCAGCTGCTGCAGCGTGCGCAGCCAATCGGCATGCGACTGCGGCGTCTGCGTATCGGCCATCCACACATGCTCGCCGGCCACCACCGGAATGCCACCGACGATCGCGCGCAGCGACGGCACCCACAGCACGCTGCGGTCCGGCGTCGGGCCATCCAGGCCGATCAACGGCAGGCGCTGGCCTTCCAACTGCAGTGCATCGCCTTCCAGTACTGCGGGCACCACGATGCGTGCGGGAGCGTCGGCACCCATCTTCGGCCCCCAGTACGCCAGCTTGCCGGCCTGGGATTCACGGATGTGCGCCACGGTCTGCGCGGTGGCGACGATGCGCGCCTGCGGGAACGCATCCTGCACGGTGGCCAGGCCGAAGTAATAGTCCGGATCGCCATGGCTGATGTAGATGGTGGTCAGCCGCTTGCCGCTGGCACGGATCTGCTCGACCAGCCGGCGTGCATCGCCGGCAGCAAACTGCGCGTTGACCAGGATCGCGTCGTTGCGCCCTTCGATCAGCACCGAGGACACCGAGAACATTGCCTGCGGGCCGGGATGGAAGGTCTGCAGGCGCAGCTGGGATTTGGCAGCGCTGGCGGGTGCAGGCGCGGCCGGTGCGGCCAGCAGCGGGGCGCTGGTGAAGCTGGCAGCCAGCGCGAGGGGAAGCAGCAGGGCAGCAGTACGCATGGGAGGTGTCCTTGGGGTGTCGAGCCGAGCGTTGGCTATGCCGGGCGTCCTTGCCCGGCCCCCTACGGGCCGTCGCAAGCGACGTTGGCAACGGCTCCTGCCGTTGCCTTCGGCTTTACAGGTGGGTAATGCCGGGCCATGCCCGGCGGGCGGTCAGGCCGGCGAGTGCGTGATCAGTACGCCGCTGTGATGATCTGCTTCGGGTACTTGCGCGCTTCCAGTTCGGCGACGAACGCGGCGCCGTAGTCGGCGTAGCTGATGCGGCTGTGGCCGTTGGCATCGGCGAGGAACGCCTTGGGCTGCACGCGGTACTGCCCACGCTCTTCACCCGGGCCGATTTCGGCCGCCGGCGAGAAGAAGGTCCAGTCCAGGTCATCCACCGCCTGCAGGCGGTTGAACGCTTCACGGTGGGCAAGCGCGTAGGGCTTGTAGGCCTCCGGGAAGGTGGGGGTGTCGACCAGCTGCACGCCGGGGGCGACTTCCAAGCTGCCGGCGCCGCCGACCACGACCAGGCGCGGCACGTTGGCCTTGCGGGCGGCGTTGGCCAGCTGTGCGGCAACCTCGCCGACGCGACCGATGTCGTCGCCCGGGCGCGGGCCGTAGGCGCTGGCCAGCACATCGTGGCCGGTGATGGCGGCGACCAGGGCGTCCTGGTCATCCAGCGAGGCGATGACCGGATGGGCGCCTGCCAGCTCGGCCGGCAGGTCCTGCGCGCTGCGCACGATGACGGTCAGTTGATGGCCGTTGGCCAGCGCGTGGCGGGCGATCTGGCGGCCGATGTTGCCGGTGGCACCGACGAGGGCGATCTTCATGGCAGGACTCCGTGGGGGTGGTGGTTGGGAATGGGGCCACTGTAGGTCGCTGCATTCGCTCGAAAAACAGCGTATAACGCGCTTGTTTGTTGCATGGATCGAGCAGATGGACCGATTGACCGCCATGACCGTATTCGTCGAAGTTGCCGAGCGCGGCAGCCTGACCGCCGCCGCCGAGGTGCTGGACATGTCCAGGGCCATGGTCAGCCGCTACCTGGCCGAGGTGGAGGGCTGGCTGGGTGCGCGGCTGCTGCACCGGACCACGCGGCGGGTGAGCCTGACCGGGGCCGGTGAAGCCGCGCTGGCGCGTTTCCGGCAGATGCTGGCGATCGGCGAGGAACTGCAGGGGGAGCTGGCCAGCGACGATCCCGAGCCACACGGCACGCTGCGCATCACCGCCAGCGTGTCGTTCGGGCAGAGCCATCTGGCGCGTGCGGTGGCCGCCTTCGTGCAGCGCCATCCGGCCGCACGCATCGAACTGCTGCTGGTCGACCGTATGGTCAACCTGGTGGAGGAGCGCGTCGACCTGGCTGTGCGCATCGCGCGGCAGATCGACCCCAGCCTGATCGCACGTCGTTTGGCGATCTGCCGTTCGGTGCTGTGCGCGACGCCGGCCTACCTGCAGGCGCGTGGCACGCCGACCGCGCCCGAACATCTCGCCGCGCACAATTGCCTGACCCATCACTACGTCGGCAAAAGCCTGTGGCAGCTGCATCGCGAAGGACGCTCGTTGTCGGTGGCGGTGGGCGGCAACATCAGTGCCAATGAAGCATCGCTGTTGCTGGAGGCGGTGCGCGCCAATGCCGGTATTGCCATGTTGCCGACCTACCAGGTCGCACCGTTGCTGCGCAGTGGCGAACTGATCGAACTGCTGCCCGAGTACAGCCTGGACGAGCTGGGCATTCATGCCGTGTACGCCTCGCGCCGGCAACAGCCCGTTATCATGCGGCGATTCCTGGATTTCCTCGCCGAGTGCTTCGCCAGCCCGGCCTTCCAGGATCTGGACTGGCGCCCTTCGGGCAAGGAGAACACATGAACCATGGACAGGCGTTGATCGACCACAACCGTGCTGCCTGGGACCGCCAGGCCAGCGAGGTGCGCGAGTGGTCGCGACCGGTGGATGCCGAAACGATTGCCGCCGCACGCGAAGGACGCTGGCAGGTACACCTGACGCCGCGTGCGTTGCCGCTGGATTGGCTGGGCGATGTGCGTGGCAGGCGCATCCTGTGCCTGGCTTCGGCCGGTGGCCAACAGGCACCCGTGCTTGCCGCGGCGGGCGCTGAGGTGACCGTGTTCGATCTTTCCGACGGGCAGCTGGCGCAGGACCGCGCCGTCGCCGACCGCGACGGTCTGTCGCTGCGCACCGTGCAGGGTGACATGCGTGATCTGCAGGCCTTTGCCAACGACAGCTTCGACGTGGTGTTCCATCCCATCTCGAACCTGTACGTGCCCGACGTGCGTCCGGTGTGGGCCGAGTGCCGCCGGGTGCTGGCACGCGATGGCCTGCTGATGGCCAGCTTCTACAATCCGGTGGTGTTCGTTGCTGCGCGTGATGCACAGCTGAGCGAGCAGGGCCTGATCCGCCCGCAGTACGCGATTCCCTATTCCGACCTGGAAGACCTGGAGCCCGCCGCGCGCGAGGCCAAGCTGGCCCGTGGCGAAGCGCTGACATTCGGCCACAGCCTGGGGGATCTGATCGCCGGGCAGCTGGATGCCGGGTTCGTCATCGACCGCTTCATGGAAGACTGGCAGCCGCAGCCGCGCTTCCTGATCGACCGTTACCTGCCGACCTTCCTGGCCACCCGCGCACGCCGGATCGGCTGAAGACGCGGGCGTACAATGGACGGCCCCACGTTGCACGAGTGAGCCGTCCCTTGTCGTATCCCTATCCGCTGGTCGTGTTCGACCTCGATGGCACGCTGGTCGACAGCGCCGCCGATATCGCCGAAGCACTGAACCGCACGCTGGAAGACATCGGCCTGGCGCGCGTACCCGAAGCCACCGTGCTGGGCTGGATCGGCGATGGCGTGCGCCGGCTGGTCGAACAGGCCGTGCAGGCCGCCGGGCGTCAGATCGATCTGGCAGCGGTGATGCCGACCTTCATGGTCCATTACCGCGAATGCCTGCTGCGCAGCCCGCAGCTGTTCGCTGGCGTAGTGGACGCGCTGGCGCAGTTGCGTGCGTTGAAGGTGCCGCTGGCCATCTGCACCAACAAGCCGGCCGCGCTGGTGCCGCCGTTGCTGCAGCACCTGGGTATCGCCGATGCCTTTGCGCTGGTGCTGGGTGGTGATTCGCTGCCGCAGCGCAAGCCCAGTGGTGAGCCGTTGCGGCATATCGCCGCGCACTTCGAAGTGCCCGTCGATGCGTGCCTGATGGTTGGCGATTCGCTCACCGACTATCGTGCTGCCGAGGACGCCGGCATGCCGATCGCGCTGGTGCGCTACGGCTATCCGCGAGGACTGGACCTGGAAAAGGCGCACGCGGTAGCGGTGATTGACGACCTGCGCGAGCTGCCGGGGCTGCAGGGCTGACGCAACGGTAGTGCCGGCCGTTGGCCGGCACCCCGTGACGCGCTGCCGAAGGTCATGATGTTGCCGGCCAGCGGCCGGCACCACCGTGACCGCTGCGGTCACTTCGGCTGGTAACGCACGCTCAGCTGATACTCGCGGCCTGGCTGGTTGAACCACGCCACGGTTTCGTACTCGCGGTCGAACACATTGGCCACCCGCGCCAGCACCGACCATGCCGGGGTCAGTGCGTATTCGGCGCGCAGATCCAGCGCGCCGTAGCCGCCGACCTTCACCGCGTTGGCGGCATCGTCATAGCGCTTGCCCGCGCCCTGCACGGTCAGGCCGGTGCGGAAATCACCGAAACGGCGGTCGATGTCCAGGCGCGCGGTCTGCTGCGCACGGCGGGCCAGCCAGTTGTCGAACTGCGCGCTGCCGTTGGTGCGGTTGCGCGGGTCGGTGAAGCTCAGCTGCGCGTTGATGTCGAAGCCGGCCACGGTGGCGCCGCCGGTCAGTTCGGCACCGCGGATGCGTGCCTTTTCGACCTGCTGCATGCGGAAGGTGGCCGCGTCGTAGGTGATCAGGTCATCGATGCGGGTTTCGTACACGTCCAGGCCCCAGCGCCAGCCCTGGCCCTGCTGCGAGATACCGAGGTTGGCACTCTTGGACTTCTCCGGGTCCAGCGTCGGCACGCCGCTCCACGGGTCATACAGGTCGCTGAAGGTCGGTGCCTTGAACGCGGTGCCATAGCTGGCGTTGACGCGCAGGCCGTGGCCCAGCTCCATCGCCCAGCCGAGGCTGCCGGTGGCGTGGTTGCCGAACTGCTGGTTGTCATCATTGCGTGCGCTGGCCTGCAGCTGGTGACGGCCGAAGCGCGCCTGGTACTGCAGGAATACGCCGGTGTTGCGGCGGCTGTCGACCAGGTAACCGGCGCTGCTGCCATCCAGGTTGTCCTCGCTCCAGTCCACGCCGGCGCTGAGCAGCTGGCCTTCGGCAATACCGATGTCGGCCTGCAGCGAAGCGCTGTCGCGGTGCGTCTGTGCGCTGCCGCGTGCACCGAAATCACCGAAGTTGTCGGACTCGTTGTCGCTGCGGCCGACGTTGGCGGTCAGCGTCAACTGCTCGGACGGGGTGTAGCGCACCTTGCCGGCCAGCACCTGCTGGCGGGTCTCGGAGTAGTTGTAGTAGCCGTCGTAGTGGTTCTTGCCGTCGGCACGCAGGGCGCTGCCTTCCACGGTCCACTGGTCGCTCAGGTTGTAACCACCGCGCAGGCTCTTGGACAGGTTGCGGTAGCCATCGCGGTCGGGTTCATCGGCAAAGCAGCCGGTGAACAGCGTAGCCGAACCGCGGCAGGCATCGATGCCGTCCGAATGCTGGTAGGCGATGTCGGCGCCGAACCAGCCGCGTTCGGTGCCGCCACCGATGCCGCCGCTGGCTTCACGCAGGCCATTGCTGCCGCCGCCCAGCTGGAAGTGCGGAGCGAAATCGCCCTGGTTGCGGCGGGTGAAAATCTGGATCACACCGCCGATGGCGTCGGCACCGTACAGGCTGGACTGCGGGCCGCGCACGATTTCCACGCGCTCGATCTGTGCCAGCGGCAGATCCTGGTACATCGCCAGGCCAAGGTCGGCGCTGTTGATGCGCACGCCATCGACCAGCACCACGGTGTGCGAGGAATTGGTGCCACGCAGGAACAGCGAGCTCTGCTTGCCCAGGCCACCGGCGTTGGTCAGGTTGATGCCGGCGCGGCCCTGCAGCAGTTCCTGCAGGGAGGTGGCCTGGCTGGATTCGATCTGCGCGCGGTCGATCACCTGCGCAGGCGCAATGCTGTCCTGCAGGGCGATCGGAGTACGGGTAGCGGTGACCAGCACCTGGTCGAGGTCGGCGGCGCCATCATCGGCCAGGGCCAATGCAGGAAGCGCGGCCAGCACGGCCAGGGACAGCATTCGGGACTGCAGTTTCATCGGGGGACTCCAGGTGCCGCGCACGCCCGCGCAGCGAAGGGGAGGAGTCACGACAGGCAGGCACGCGCCGATGCCGCGGCCATCGCCGCGGACAACCAGCGCCATGCCCACCGCATCGCGACCTGAGGCTTCCGGGCCGGTCTCCGGGCTCGCCGCCGGGTGGCCCGAGGCCACCGTCCAGGCGCCTTCCCATGCCTGCGGCACAGTGGCGGGTTGCCTGGAACTGACGTGCTTACCGTTGCGGGGGCAGCGCCGGCATGGCGTGTTGTCACGCGTCACCGGCTTCCCGTTTCAACCTGCCGGCAGGGCCGCAGGTCACCTGGAAGTGCGCGCAGTCTACGGCATCGCGGCCGGCCCGTAGCGTCGAACCTGCACGACTGAGCAGGCGCGGATGCACCTGCACGGTGCAGCAGACCTGCGCCAGCGCCTAGAATGCAGTTCGAATTATCGTGGTGCCGTTGCCGATGTCCGTCTGTTTTCCGCTGTTCCCGCGCCGCCCTGACTGGGCACGCGCATGATCCTCGACCTGGTCCGCCATGCCGGCAACGGTCGTGATGAGTTCCTCGATGGCCGCAGCGATCCGCCGCAGCTGGCCCGCCTGCCGCAGGAACTGGTCGATGCCTATGCCGGACAATCGTGGGAACGGGTGATCAGTTCGCCGCGCCTGCGCTCGTTGCATACGGCGATGGCATTGGCCACACCGCGCGCGCTGGACGTGGAGGCGGACGAGGAGTGGGAAGAGCTGGATTTCGGCGACTGGGACGGCCAATCGTTGTTCGACCTGCCGGAAGAGGCGTTGGCCGCGTTCCACGCAGATCCGCACGCATTCCCGCCGCCGCATGGCGAGAGCTGGGGCCACTTCGAACGGCGCATCGCACGCGCGCTGGATCGACTGCTGGATGACGACGACCCTCCGCCGACGGTCGTGGTCAGCCACGGCGGCCCGCTGCGCATGGTGCTGTCGCAGGTGTGTGGTCTGCCGATGTCGCTGTGCTGGGCGCTGCGCATCGACCACGGCACGCGCCTGCGCGTGTGGGTCGAGCGCGGTGAAGCGGGGCTGGTGGGCGAGCTGCTGGAGCTGCAGCAGCCCTGATCGGACGGTAGTGCCGGCCGCTGGCCGGCAACTGCACGATCTTCGCAACGTTCCTGAGCTTGCCGGCCAGCGGCCGGCACTACCAAACAGTCAATCCTCGCCGGCGCTTTCGGCCGTGCTTTCTTCGCCATCATCCTCGGCGTCGAAGCGCTGCTCATGCACCGGGCCCGATGCTGGGCCTGCCGCCTTCAACGGATGCACTGCGATACGTGCTTCGTAGTCCTGCACCAGCGCTGTGCGCTGCGGTTCGCTCAGTTCCTGCCAGTGGCAGTCCAGCAGCGCACCTTCCAGCGAATACAGCAGGTTGAGGCTGGGCTTGAAGCCGGCACGCTTGACCTTGACGAAGGCACCGACTGCACCGATCGCGACCAGGTCCTCGCGGCTGCGCAGGCCTACCTGGCGCAGCCATGCCGCACTCTTCGGGCCGATGTTGCGCAGCTTGACCGCGCTCACGCCAACGCCCCGACGAACACCTCGGCGATGGCTTCCAGGCCGGCCTGGTCCTCGGCATCGAAGCGGCCGACGACCGGGCTGTCGATATCGAACACGCCGATCAGCTCCTCACCGCGGAGCAACGGCACCACCAGTTCCGAGCGCGATGCGGCATCGCAGGCGATATGGCCGGGGAAGGCGTCCACGTCTTCGATCCGCTGGGTGACGCGCTGGCTGGCGGCCGCACCGCACACGCCCTTGTCCAGCGGAATGCGCACGCAGGCCGGCAGGCCCTGGAACGGACCGACCACAAGTTCCTTGCCGTCGTACAGGTAGAAGCCCACCCAGTTCAGGTCGGTCAGGGCGTGGTAGACCAGTGCAGCGAGGTTGGCCGCATTGGCGATGCGGTCGGACTCGCCGTAGACCAGGCCACGGGCCTGTTCCAGCAGCTGGGCGTATTGTTCCGGCTTGCTGCCGGTGAGCGAGGCGTTGGCGAACATGGCCGCAGTCTAGCAAGCGTGCCGGGCCAGCGATAATGGGGGCTCTGTTGCCCTGCTGGAGCCTGTGATGTCCCTCCCTGCCACGTTGCCGACGGCCCTGTTCGTCACCGGTACCGATACCGAGATCGGCAAGACCGCCACCAGTACCGCGCTGCTGCACGCGCTGCGCCGGCGCGGCCTGCGCGCGGTGGGCATGAAGCCGGTGGCCAGCGGCAGCCACGACGCGGGGCAGGGGCTGCGCAACGACGACGCGCTGGCACTGCAGGCCGCCAGCCTGCCGATGCCGGACTATGCCGATCTGAACCCCTACGCATTGCGCCAGCCGTTGGCGCCCGAGCTGGCGGTCGCAGAAGATGGCGTGCGCATCGAACTGTCCCCGATCCTGGCGGCCTTCGAACGCCTGCGCGCACAGGCCGACGTGGTGGTGGTCGAGGGCGTGGGCGGCTGGCTGGCGCCGTTGTCGGCGCAGCTGGACCAGCTTGACCTGGTACGTGCGCTGCGGCTGCCGGTGGTGCTGGTGGTCGGCATGCGCCTGGGCTGCGTCAACCACGCGCGGTTGACCGCACACTCGCTGCAGGCCAGTGGCGTGGAGTGCCTGGGCTGGATCGGCAACCACATCGATCCTTCGATGCAGCGCCAGGATGAGAATTTCGCGACCTTGCAGCAGCGCCTGCCGATGCCCTGCTGGGGCCGGATGCCGTATCTGCCGGGCGCCGATGGTGAAGCGTTGAGCGCGCACCTGCACGACGACCACGGGTAGTGCCGGCCGCTGGCCGGCAACTGCACGCACTCACTACCTCGAGGTCGCCGGCCGCTGGCCGGCACTACCGTGTTGCCGCCACCAGCTCCCGTGCGATCGCACCCAACCGTTCCACCGCAGCGATGAAGCGCGCGTCCAGGGTCTGGCAGCACGACAACCGCAGGCAATGCCGGTAGCGCGCACCGCGCGAATACACCTGGCCCGGCATGAACACGATGTCCTCTGCCAGCGCGCGCTCGAACAGCTCCCGGGTGTCCACGCCAGGCAACTCCAGCCACAGCAGGAACCCTCCCTGCGGCTCGGTGGCGCAGGTGCCGGCCGGAAAATGTTCGGCCACCAGCTGCCGCAGGCGACCGACCTGTTCGCGGTACAACCGGCGCATGCGATGCAGGTGGTGCTCGTAGCTGCCGGCTTCCAGGTAGGCCGCCACCGCATCACCGAGCAGCTGCGGTTCGCCGCCGGTGGACTGGAATTTGAGCAGCGCGATGCGTTCGGCGAAGCGGCCGCCATCGAGCCAGCCGATGCGGTAGTCCGGTGCCAGTGTCTTCGAAAAGCCACCGACCACCATCACCCAACCGTTGCGGTCGAACGCTTTCAGCAAGGGCGCCGGTGGCTCGCTGAACTGCAGTTCCGCATACACCGCGTCTTCGATCAGCGGCAACTCGCGTGCATTGACCAGTTCGGCCAAGCGCTGCTTGTCGGCGATCGGCATCGTGCAGCCCAGCGGGTTGTGCACGGTCGGCATCACTACCAGCGCCGCAAGAGGGGTGTGCTGCAGCAGCGCTTCCAGCGCATCCACGTCCAGGCCGCGCTGCGGATGGGTGGGCAGTTCGATCGGCTGCAGGCCCAGCGTGGTCAGCAGGGGATACAGGTTGAAGTACGAGGGTGCTTCGATGCCGACCGCATCGCCGGGCTGGGTGACCGCGCGCAGTGCCAGTTGCAGTGCTTCCATCGCACCATGGGTCAGCAGCAGGCGTTCGGGGTGGGTATGCAGGCCCATCCGCGGGCCACGCCGCACGATCTGCGCCAGCAAGCGTGGCGAACCATTGGGGCGGGCGTAGGTTTCCACGGTCTGCTGGCCATGGCGCAGTACCTGCGCGGTGTGCCGGGCCAGCTGCGCACCCGGGTAGAACTGGCGCCCACGCGGGCCGGCAAAGGCGAGGTCGATCACGCCGGGGCGCCGCTGCGCTTCCAGCACCCGCGCCATCAGCACCTGCTGCAGCGGGGCGGTGGGCGCGGACGGCGCATCACGTAGCGAGCGCTGCGGAACCGACAGTCGCGGCGCCACTTCGAAGCCCGCCTTCGGCCGCGGAATGACCAGACCGGCGTCTTCCAGCTGACGGTAGGCCGCGATCACGGTGTTCAGGCTGAGCTGGCGCTGCGATGCCATCTGCCGCAGCGACGGCAACCGGCTGCCGACCGGCAGGCGCCCGCCGTGGATGGCTTCAGCCAGCTCGTCCGACAGCCGCTGGTAGCGGGGTGGGATCATCGTGGTGGTGTCTTCTGTATCCATCGACTCGACCCGCATCTGGTTCTGTACCCATGATGCCGACGAGCCTAGCATGTCGTTGTCGGCCGGGCCTGATCGGGGCCGGGTCGATACTTCCCAAGCGCACGGCCCTGTGGCCGTGCGTCTTTTTTCATGCCTTGGTGGTGCCGGCCGCTGGCCGGAAATCCCCGGCTGCGGAAGGGTGCGGTTGCCGGCCGGCGGCCGGCACTACCCGGGGTGTCACCGCATCGGCACCAACGCGGGATCGCGGCGGTACAGCGCCGGGAACTGCTTGCCCAGCGCGGTCAGCTTGGGCGCGTCGTAGTAGCGGATGTACGCGGCCTGCGGGTAGTTGCTCATGTAGTTCTGGTGGTAACTCTCGGCCGGGTAGAAGCGCTGGCCGCTGCTCACCTGGGTCACGATCGGCGCGCGGTAGCTCCCCGCCTGGCCGAGCTGGCCGATGTACGCACGGCTTGCTGCCTGCTGGCGCGCGTCTTCGACGAAGATCGCCGAGCGGTACTGGCTGCCATGATCGGGCCCCTGGCGGTTGAGCTGGGTCGGGTCGTGCACCACCGAGAAGAACACCTGCATCAACTGTCCATAGCTGACCTGGCGCGGGTCGTAGTCCACCTTCACCGCTTCGGCGTGGCCGGTGCGGCCACCGCTGACGCGTTCATAGCGGGCGTCGGCGGCACTGCCTCCGATGTAACCGGACACCGCGTTGCTCACCCCTTTGACGTGCTGGAACACGCCCTGCACGCCCCAGAAACAACCGCCGGCGAAGACCACGCTGGCGTGGCTGGCGTCATCGCGGAACGCCGCATCACCGCTGGGCGCAGGCAGGGCCTGCAGCTGTGCGGTGGGCTCGGCCGGGGCGGCGATCGCGCTGTGGTCCACCAGCAGCACACCCGCGACCAGCGCGGTGGCGACCAGGCCGGCGACGCCGGCGGCAATGCCCTGTTCGAAGGAGAGTTTCATCGTGTGCTCCCGGTTCAACCGAAGGTGAAGGCGTAGGCCCGCACGCCTGCGTCGAGGAATTCGATCTCGAAACGATGCGGACCGATCGTGCCGCGCTGGCGGATCAGCTGGTACAGGCGGTGCTCGTTGACGGTGCCGGTGCCATCGGCGGCCACGTCGGCGCCGGCATCGGCCGCAGGCAGTGGCTTGCCATCGAGCAGCACGCGGAAGCGCACCGGCTTGCCGTCCTCGCCCGGTGCCAGCACCAGATGCAGGTCGCGGGCGTGGAACTGGAACGCGATGCGGCCGCCGGCCTGCTGCAGTTGTGCAGCCTCATCGTTAACCCGCCACTGTCCGGACAGGCCCCATTGGTTCAGCGCCAGGGTGGACGGCAGCGTGTAGCCGAATGCTGCGTCGGCGCGCTGCCCGCCCGGCGAGGCGAACTGCTCGGCACGTGCGTGGCCCAGGTAGGTTTCCGGCGAGCGCAGGTTGCCCATGTCGGCCTGCGTGGCCACGCCCTGCAGGTCAGCCGCGGCCGGATCAGCAGGCGGCGGCAGCTCGGTCTGCCCGGCTTCCACCAGCAGGCGGCGGATCACCTGTTCGGAGTGCGCGTAGTTGCCCTCGCCGAACTGATGCCCGCGGATGTTGCCCTGCGCATCGACGAAGTAGTGCGCCGGCCAGTAGCGGTTGTTGAACGCGCGCCAGATCGCATACTGGTTGTCGAGTGCGACCGGGTACTCGACCTTCAGCTGCTGCACGGCCTTCACCACGTTGCGCGGGTCGCGCTCGAACGCGAATTCCGGGGTGTGCACGCCGATCACCACCAGGCCATGGTTGCGGTAGCGCTGCGCCCACTCGTGCACGAACGGCATCGCACGCAGGCAGTTGATGCAGGAATAGGTCCAGAAGTCGATCAGCACGACCTTGCCATGCAGCTGCTCGCGGCTCAGCGGCGGGCTGTTGAGCCACCCGGTGGCGCCGTCCAGCGTGGGTAGCGTTCCTTCCACCGGCAGCGGCGCGCCTGCCTGGCCGGCTGCCATCATCATCATCGGTGGTGCTGCCGGCTGCGTGCCGGGCACGGCATCGAGCAGGCCCTGTTCGATGCGTGCGGTACTGACCGCGGACAGGCGGGTCAGCAGGCCGGTGTCCCAGCCCAGGCCGATCGCCACAACCGCCAGCAACGCGGCCACGCCCAGCACCCGGCGCACCACATTACCCAGGCCGAGCCGGGCCTGCAGTGCGCGGAACACACGGCCGCCCACCCACACCGCCAGCGCCAGCGCGGTGACGGCGCCCAGCGCGTAGGCCAGCAACAGCGAACTGGTGCCGACACTGGCGCCGTTCAGGGCGGCACCGGTCAGCACCAGACCGAGAATCGGACCGGCGCAGGGGGCCCACAGCAGGCCAGTGGCGATGCCGATCAGCAGCGAGGTCCAGGCGCCGCCACGGCCAGCCGCATCCGCGGCGTCGGCACGTGCGCTCAGGCGCGCGCCGATGCGCTGGAACGGCGCCAGCAGGTGGTCGGCCAGGGTCGGCCACAGCAGCGCGATGGCGAACACCGCCATCAGTACCAATGCCACCCAGCGGCCGACCTGGTTGGCCTGCGCCACCCACTGGCTGCCGACCGCCGCCAGACTGGCGACCACGGTGAAGGTCAGTGCCATGCCCAGCAGCAGCGGCAGGGTGCTGCGCAGGAAAGGACGATCAGCGCGTGCGAACACGAACGGCAGCACCGGCAGGATGCACGGGCTGAGCAGGGTCAGCACGCCGCCGAGATAGGCAAGCAGCAACAGCAGCATCATCAGGCTCCAGAAGCAGGGGAAGAACCGACCGGCACGCGCCAGCCGCCAGCGGCGTTCTGATGCGCAGTCCCGGGCATGAACGCCATCGCGGCGCCGTTCATGCAGTAGCGCAGTCCGGTCGGCCGCGGGCCGTCGTTGAACACATGGCCGAGATGGCCGCCACAGCGGCGGCAATGTGCTTCCACCCGCAACATGCCGAAGGTGGTGTCACGGTCCTCGCCGATGGCGTTGTGCAGCGGCGCCCAGAAGCTGGGCCAGCCGGTGTGGCTTTCGAACTTGGTGGACGAAGAGAACAGCGGCAACGCACAGCCGACACAGGCGAACGTGCCCTGCCGATGTTCCTTGTTCAGCGGGCTGCTCCAGGGGCGCTCGGTGGCCTGCTGGCGCAGCACGGCGTACTGCGCCGGGCTCAGCAGCCGGCGCCACTCGGCATCGCTGCGGACCACCTCGAACTGTCGCGAAGGCCGTGCCTCGGCAACGGCTGGCGCCGCGCGGCTGCACGCGCCCAAGCCCAGCAGGCCGGCGGCGGTGACAGCACCGCCCAGGCCCAGCAGATGGCGGCGGGTGAGGGTCATGGTGGACTCCGGGAAGGGGCGACGGGGCCATGCTGCGCCCCCTCCGGTCAACGAATCCTCACGCAGGATTCAATTTTTCGTGAGGTATCCACGCCGCTCCCGCGCCACAATGCCGGCAGCCTCCCCACTGGCCCGAAGCTGCCGATGTCCGCCAAACGTGTCCTGATCGTTGAAGACGATGCCCATATCGCCGACCTGCTGCGCATGCACCTGGGTGATGAGGGCTATGAAGTCGCACACGCCGCCAGCGGCGATGCCGGCCTGCGCCTGATCGAACAGGAAGGTCCGTGGGATGCACTGGTACTGGACGTGATGCTGCCGGGCGTGGACGGTCTGCAGGTCTGCCAGCGCGCACGGGCGATGGCGCGCTACGTTCCGATCATCATCATCAGTGCGCGTGGCAGTGAAACCCAGCGCATCGTCGGCCTGGAACTGGGCGCGGACGACTACCTGGCCAAGCCGTTCTCGATGCCGGAGCTGGTGGCGCGCGTGCGTGCGCTGCTGCGCCGCGCCGAGGCGATGGCACAGAACGCGCGCATCGATGCCGGGGCGATCGAACTCGGGGGGCTGCGGCTGGACCCGGTCGCCCGTACTGCCGCCGTCGATGGCAATGCACTGGAACTGACCCCGCGTGAGTTCGAACTGCTGCTGTTCTTTGCCCGCCACCCGGACCAGGTGTTTGCGCGGATGGAACTGCTCAACCAGGTCTGGGGCTACCAGCACGACGGTTACGAGCACACGGTCAACACCCACATCAACCGCCTGCGCAGCAAGATCGAGACCGACCCGGGCAACCCGCGGCGCCTGCTGACGGTGTGGGGGCGCGGTTACAAACTGGTCGACCCGGCCGGGGCGGCCACATGATCAAGCCGAACCTGTGGCAGAAACTGGCGCTGGTGATGTCGGCGCTGATGCTGACGTGCTGCATGGCGCTGCTGGCCTGGCAGATGCGCACCAATACCCGGCATGAGCAGGAAGTGGTGCAGCGCCTGTCGCTTGGGTTGGCCGAGCACATCGCCCAGCGCAGCGAGCTGATGGACACCAGCGGCATGCGCGATGCGGCGGTGCGCGCATTGTTCGGCCAGCTGATGGCGGTCAACCCCAGTGTCGAGGTGTACCTGCTGGATGAGCAGGGTCGCATCCTCGGCCACGATGCGCCCAGCGGCCACCTGGTGCGCAGCCGGGTGGACGTGGCACCGCTGCGGCGCCTGCTGTCCGGTGCACCGCTGCCGATCCTCGGTGACGATCCCCGCAGTGCCGATGGCCGCAAGGTGTTCAGTGTCGCGCCGCTGGTGGTGCAGGGGCGGCAGGCGGGTTACGTATACGTGGTGCTGGTGGGCGAACACCGGCAGATGCTGGCCGACGATCTGGCCGCCGGCAGCCAATGGCACACCACGCTGTGGTCGGTGCTGCTGATCGGCGGGCTGGGCCTGCTTGCCGGCCTGGTGGCCTTCTACTGGGTGACCCGGCCCCTGCGCCAGGTCACCCGGCGCATACAGGCCTTCGACATCGACGCACCGACGCCACTGCCAGCGCCGGTACCGCTGCGCGCGGGCGAGCGCGATGAACTGAAGATCCTCGAACATGCCCATTCGCAGATGGCGCAACGGCTGGGCGAGCAGTGGCAGCAGCTTCGCCAGCAGGACCTGCAGCGCCGCGAACTGGTGGCCAACATCTCGCACGACCTGCGCACGCCGTTGTCCTCGCTGCACGGTTACCTGGAAACGCTGGCGCTGAAAGAAGCCACGCTGTCGCCGCAGGAGCGTCGTCGCTATCTCGGTATCGCGCTGGCGCAGAGCGCCAAGGTCGGCCGTCTGGCCCGGGCACTGTTCGAACTGGCGCGGCTGGAGCACGGTGAAGTGCGGCTGGAGTGGGAAGTGTTCGCGCTGCCGGAACTGCTGCAGGACGTACTGCAGAAGTTCGAGCTGGCCGCGCAGGCACGTGGGCAGCGCCTGCACGCTGATTTCCCGCCGGGCCTGCCGCTGGTGCGCGCCGACCTGGGTCTTGTGGAGCGCGTGCTGACCAATCTGCTGGACAACGCGCTGCGGCATGCGCCGGACGGGGGCCGCGTGCAGGTGCAGCTGTCGGCGCTGCCCGACAGTGTGCAGGTGGCGGTGCAGGACGATGGTCCCGGAGTGCCGCCAGCGCTGCGTGGGCAACTGTTCCAGGCGCCGGCGGCACTGGGCGCGCGGCGTGGCGAAAACGGCGGGCTCGGCCTGCTGATCGTGCAGCGCATCGTGCAGTTGCATGGCCGCCGTATCGAACTGCGCGACAGCGAACAGGGCGCGCTGTTCGTGTTCGCCTTGCCGCGTGCCGATGCCGAGGCGAACTAGACGTTGTCTGCCGGTGGCGGAACACCGCTTTCCATCGGCAGCAGCAGCCGGATGCAGGCACCGCCGAGCACCGAATCGGCCACTTCCACGTGGCCGCGGTGCTTGTCCGCCACCACCTGCACCAGCGCCAGGCCCAGCCCGAAGCCCGGGCTGGCCAGGTCCAGCCGCACGTAGGGCTGCAGCACCTGGCTGCGCAGTTCGACGGCGATGCCGGGCCCGTCGTCCTCCACCTGCAGGCATAGCCATCCCTCGTTGAGCGTGCTGACGATGCGGATCTGCCGGCGCGCATAGCGCAGCGCGTTGCCCAGCAGATTGCGCAGCGCCAGTTCCAGCATGTGCCGGTTGACGTTGACCAGCCCTGCCGGTGACAGGTCCTGCTGCACCGGTATCGTCAGTGGTGCGAACTGCTCGACCACACCGCGTACCAGCGCGGCCAGTTGCAGGCGCTGGCGGGTGACCTGATGGCAGCGGCCGAGCGCGGCGTACTCGACACCCGCATCGGTCAGGTGCTGCAACCGGTCGATGTCGATGCGCAGGCCGGACAGCGCATCGCGCTGGGCGTCGTCCAGTCCGGTGTCTTCCAGGTCGGCCAGGCCGAAGCGCATGCGTGCCAGCGGTGTGCGTACTTCGTGCGCCACCGCCTGGGCCAGCACGCGCTGGCTGTCCAGCAGCAGCTGCAGCTGTTCGGCCATGTGGTTGAACGCCTTGGCCAATGGCCGCACCAGCGCGGTACCGGCGCGTGGCGCCCGGCTGTCGAGCTGGCCATCGCGCATCCGTCGTGCGGTCTGCGCCAGCTGCGAGACATCGCGCCACAACCGGTAGACCATCACGTACATCGGCAATGCCACCGCCACCATCAGGATCAGCAGGATGATGGCCACGCCGGACGCTTCGCTGTCCTGCCAGCCTTCTTCGGGCAGGGCCTGGTCCAGCGGCCCCAGGATCAGCGCACTGCTGCTGTTGCCGACGCGCTGCAGGCTGCGCATGCTGTCCAGCTCGATCTGCACGTGTCCGTTGAGCAAGCCCTTGCGCTGTTTCGCCGGCAGTATCGCGGCAGCCTCGGTCAGCGGCATCAGCTGCAGCGGATAGGCGAAATCGCTGTCCAACTGTTGTGCCAGGGCTGGCCATTGCGCCGGCGGCGTTTCGGCGAAGCGATGTTGCAGCATGGCGTGCGGGCCGCGCATTTCCGCCTGCAGGCTGGCCTCGGTGCGGTCTTCCAGCAGCGCATCCCAGGCCCACAGCCCGAGCACGATCAGCAGCAGATGGGCGGTGAGGAAACCGATGCCGTAGCGCAGGAAGTGGAAGGCATGGCCACGCATGGCCGACGACGGATGCTTCATCCCCATGCCGATCGGCTGAACAGGTAACCACGGCCGCGCACGGTCTTGATACGCTCGGGCTGTTCCGGGTTGTCGCCGAGCTTGCGCCGCAGGCGCGAGATGCGTGCGTCGATCGAGCGGTCCAGGCCATCGAAGGCGATGCCGCGCAGGCCACGCAGCAGCGCATCGCGGTCGAGGATCTGGCCCGCGTTGCCGGCCAGCAGGAACAGCAGGTCGAACTCGGCAGTGGTCAGCTCCAGCAGGCGGCCCTGCAGGTGCACGTTGCGTGTGGACGGGTCGATGCTCAATTCACCGAAACGCAGGGCGCCATCGCGTGGCTCGACCCGGCGGTGGCGGCGCAGGTGGGCGCGCAGCCGCGCCAGCAGCACCCGTGGTTCGATCGGCTTGCCGATGTAATCGTCGGCGCCCAGTTCCAGCCCCAGCACCTGGTCGATGTTGTCGGTACGGGCGCTCAGCACGCAGATGATCCCGTCATAGTGGGGCCGGATCTGCCGACACACTTCGAAACCATCCTGGCCCGGCAGGCCGATGTCGAGCAGGACCAGCGCCGGCTTCTCGCTGAGGATCCGGGCGATCGCGCGCTGGCCGCAGCGTTCGTGGGCGACCTGGTAACCGTGGCGCTTCAGGTAGTCGCTGACCATCGTGCCCAGCCGAGCGTCGTCTTCAACCAGTACGATATCCAGCATCTACAAGGCCTCCGGGGTGCTTCCGTACCGCCGTGGCACGAGCGCGGCGATGCTATCCCAGCTGTCGGGCCGCTCGGGTCCAGGGAGCGGGCGCCATTCAGCCGGGGTTGCTGGCGCACGGGCCGGGCCTCAGGCCGGGCAACGACTTGGCTGCACGGTAGCAATCGCGTTGTTACAAAACGTTACGTAAGCCGCGCCTGCGGTGACGGTCGCTGACAGCGCTACGACTGACGTGGCGCTCGGCGGGGCCGAGCATGGCAGCTCTCCCCATCCGCGTGCCGCCCTCATGCCGTCCGCCTCCTGTCCCGCGCTTTTCCTTGATTGCCCTTGCCATGGAGGCCAGCGATGAGCGGCGTGGTCGGGGCCTGGCTGCCGCCTGCCGATGATGAGCAGTTGCTGCAGCAGCTGGCGCCGATGCTGCGGGCGCTGCAGCAGCGCGGCCGTGGTCGCATCGGGTACTGGACCGATGCCGACGCAGGGCTGGCCCTCGGTCATTGCCGTGCGCCGACCGCCATGCCGTTGCAGCCGCTCAGCTCCAGCTGCGGGCGCTACGTGCTGTGCCTGGATGGCCGCATCTACAACCGGGCGGCCCTGCAGTCGCAGCTGCGCGACCTGCCACGCAGCTGCACCGATGCACGCCTGTTGCTGCAGGCCATCGTCGAGTGGGGCGTGCAGCGTGCGCTGTCGCGCATCGAAGGGGCATTTGCGTTCAGCGTCTGGGACCGCCACGCGCACGAGCTCTGGCTGGCGCGCGACCCGGTCGGCGAACGGCCGCTGTATTACGGCTGGTACCAGGGCCAGTTCCTGTTTGCCTCGGAGTTGAAGGCGCTGCAGGCCTTTGCCGGATTCGCTCCCAGCATCGACCAGGATGCATTGAGCCTGCTGCTGCGCCATGACTATGTGCCGGCGCCGCACACCATCTATCGCGGCATCCACAAGCTGGTGGCCGGGGCGATGCTGCGCGTGGACCTCAACGATCATGCCGCCGGCGGATCAACGCAGGCCACGCAGGGCGGCCTGCGCTACTGGTGCGCGCGCGATGCGATGCAATCCGCGCTGCAGCAGCCGTTGCAGCCGGCGCCCAGCTTGGAGCAGGCCACCGACCAGTTGGAGGTGGTGCTGCAGCAGGCGATCGCCACGCGCATGCATTCACCCGTGGCCTGCGGTGCGTTCCTGTCCGGTGGCACCGATTCGTCGCTGGTGGTGGCGATGATGCAGGCCCAGTCGGCGTTGCCGGTAGAAGCATGGACGGTAGGTTTCGACGACCCCGGTCACGACGAGAGCGACTGGGCCTCGCAGGTGGCCCGCCACCTGGGCGTGCATCACCACCTGCACAGGATGGACAGCCGGCAGGGCCTGGATCTGCTGCAGCGCTTGCCGCAGGTCTGGTGCGAACCGTTCGCCGATGCCTCGCAGCTGCCCACCCTGCTGGCCAGCGAGCTGCTCGGCGCGCGCAAGCCGGTGGCGTTGACCGGCGACGGCGGCGACGAGCTGTTCTTCGGCCACCCCAGCTATGGCCGCGCACTGCGCAATGCGCGCCTGTGCGGTGGCCTGCCGGACTGGGTACGTGATCTTGCACGGCGTGGCAGCAGCCGCTTGAACGTCGAGCGTGGTCGGCTTGGCGGTTGGCGGGCACTGGTGGCCGAGGTGGCCGCCAACGACGTGGAGGGGCATTACCTGCAGCGCGTCACCCGCTGGCGGCAGCCGACCCAGGTGGTACTGGGCGCACGCGAGCCAGCGACGATCTTCCAGCAGCAGGACACCGCACTGCCGGCAGAAGCGCGCATCCAGCTGCTGGATTTCCGCATGGACCTGGCCGAGGGGATTCTTGCCAAGGTTGACCGTGCCGGCATGGCGGCCGGCGTGGAGACGCGCTCGCCGTTGCTGGACATGGAGGTCATACGCCTGGCCTGGCGCCTGCCGCAGCACCTGAAGTACCACGACGGTGAGCACAAGCGGATCCTCAAGCATCTGCTGGCGCGCTATCTGCCCGCGCCGCTGGTCTATCGCCCCAAGCGCGGTTTCGGCCCACCGATGGCACGCTGGCTGGCCGGCCCGCTGCGCGACTGGGCGGAAGCCTTGCTCGACCCGCAGCTGCTGCGCAACCAGGGGTGCTTCGATGCAGTACGCGTGCGCGCGATCTGGGAGGCGTTCCTGCGCGGCGAGCGCAAATGGCATACGCACCTGTGGAACGTGTTGATGTTCCAGGCGTGGTACCAGCACTGGCACGGCAACCGCGGGCGCTGAGCGCTCCTTGCGTGGCCGATCGATTCTGCGCGGCACATCTGCGCGGCGCAGGGCGGAGGCCCTTGCGTGCGAATGTCCTCCGGCGCCGGCCTGCGGCCACCGCCTCCCCCTTTACTTCGCACGCAAGGGCCTCCGCCCTGCGTGGGGAGATCTTCGGTGGCCTCAGGAAAGCAGCGATCTGCGCATCTGGTGCCGCAAGCCGAGCCTCGTCGGGGCAGGTAGGGGTCTGGGCAAAGTAAAGGAGGAGGTGGCGGCCAACGGCCGGCGCCGGGGGACATTTGCCCAAACCCCTACCTGCCCCGGCGGGGCCCATCAGTTCGCAGAGCTTCCAGACGAAGGAGCGCTCTGGAATCCAGACGCCAGGCAAAAAAAGACCCGGCAGAGGGAGGGATCTGCCGGGTCCGGATTGCATGGGGGGAGGGACCCATGCAATGAGCGTGGGCGTCGCGCCGGTGGCTGTTGCCTGCCAGTCGCATCCGCCGTGCATTTGTATTGATGCAATGCAGCATACGCCGATCATGCGGCAATGCAACAAAAATCACGAAGGCACCGTCTCCGGCGCCTTGAGGCCTTTCAGATCAATGGGTTGATCAGGCGGCAGGGCCGCGGTAACGGCAGCCCGAGGTGCAGGTTTCGTGCACGGTGATCTCGCTCAATGCCGGCAGGGTGGGCTTGAGCTCGTTCCAGATCCACACGGCCAGATTCTCGCTGGTCGGGTTCTCCAGGCCGGGGATGTCATTGAGGTAATGGTGGTCCAGGCGGTCGTAGATCGGCTGGAAAGCCGCCTTCACGTCACCGAAATCCATGATCCAGCCGGTCTGCGCGCCCGGCTCGCCCTCGACTTTCAGTTCCACCCGGAAGGAGTGGCCGTGCAGGCGCGCGCACTTGTGCCCCGGCGGCACGTTGGGGAGGCGGTGCGCCGCCTCGAGCATGAAGACTTTGAAGATTTCCATGGCGCGATTGTACGCCGCGGGCGGCCGATCAGCCCGGCTTTGCGTTGCCTTCCTGTGAAGAAATTCTTTCCATCCGGATGAAGAGATGATAGTTTCTCTTATATCCGTATGAAGAGATGTTATTGGCCGCACCCCGGCCAGGCATGGATTACTGCGGAACTTACCTCGTCCTTCCACTACCTCCCCCACATCGTCATGCCCCAGCACACTCTGCTCGTGGCGGCCCTGGCCGTCGCTCTGGCCGCGCCTTTGTCTGCCGCCGCCGAAACCCCCGCCGACGCCAGCGGCGAAGCCAGCACCCTGGCTGCCGTGCGCGTCACCGGTTCCAACATCAAACGCGCCGATACCGAAGCCTCCAACCCGGTGCAGGTGATCGGCCGCCAGCAGCTGGAACAGACCGGCAAGGCCACCGTGGCCGATGTGCTGCGTTCGATCTCGGCCAACACCGGCAATGCCAGCAACGAGACCACCAACAACGGTTGGGCCTCGGGCTCGGCCGGCATCGGCCTGCGCGGTCTTTCGCAGAAGAACACGCTGGTGCTGCTCAACGGCCGCCGCCTGGCCAACTACGGCTTCCCGGCCGGCGGCCTGTCGGACACCTTCGTCGATCTCAACGCGCTGCCGCTGGTGGCCGTCGAACGCATCGAAGTGCTCAAGGACGGTGCATCGGCGGTGTACGGCAGCGATGCGGTGGCCGGCGTGGTCAACATCATCACCCGGCAGAACTTCGAAGGCGCCGAGATCGGCGGCAGCTTCGGCGGCGCCGACCAGGGCGGCCTGCACGAGCAGAACCTGAAGTTCGTTGGTGGCCTGGGCGACATCGACAAGGACGGCTACAACATCCTCTTCAGCCTGCAGGCCTACAACCGTGAGCGACTGGACCAGGACGAGCGCAACCTGACCAAGAGCGGTATCTACAGCGACCAGCCCGGCGGCCGCTGGAACGGCTGGTCGGCCAAGGGCGCACGCTATCTGGTCAATGGCACCTCCGTGCCGATGCTCGATGCCAACGGCAACTGCCCCACCGGCACCACCCGCGTGGCCAGCGCGCCGATCGACGGTCTGGCCGGTGATACCTGCGGCTTCAACCAGGCCCCGTACACCACCCTGATTCCGTCCACCAAGCGCTACCAGGCCTACGCCAACGGCACGTTCCGCCTCGGCGACAACGTCGAAGCGTTCGGCGAAGTGCTGTACAGCCAGATCAAGAGTGCTGCCTGGTTCGGCAGCAGCCCGTTCTTCACCCTGGAAAGCGGTCGCTTCGCGCTGAACGCGCAGACCGGCCTGGCCGAGCCGGTGTCGTCCAACCTGCCGGCCAGCAACCCGTACAACCCGTACGGCCGCGCGATCCCCATCGAATACACCTTCTTCGACCTCGGCGGCACCATCAAGACCAACCGGTCCACCGCCTATCGCGGTGTGTTCGGGCTGCGTGGCAACACCGAGAAGTGGGACTGGGAAGTGGCCGCGTTCGGCGCGCGCAGCAGCGAGCGCGAAACCGTCTCCGGCGGCTTCGCCAACCGCTGGGCACTGGCCAATGCACTGGCCACCGGCAGCTACAACCTGCTGAACCCGGCCGCGACGCCGCAGTCGGTGCGCGATTCGATCAACATCGCCACCCTGCGTCCGGCCGAGTCGGTGCTGCAGGGCATCGATGCGAAGATCTCCGGCAGTCTCGGCCACACCTGGGCCGGCGACATCGGTTTCGCCGCCGGTGCCGAATGGCGCCGCGAGAAGCTTGATTCGAACAACCCGTGGCAGATCGATGCCGGCCTGCAGGTGCGCCCGGCAATCGCCGAAGTGCATGGCGAGCGCAAGGTCAGCGCCGCCTACGCCGAGGTCAACGTGCCGCTGGCCTCGACCCTGGAACTGTCCGCCGCCGCCCGCGCCGATCATTACGATGATTTCGGCGACGCGTTCTCACCCAAGCTCGGCCTGCGCTGGCAGCCGCTGGATTTCCTGCTGGTGCGTGCCTCGGCGTCGAAGGGCTTCCGTGCCCCGTCGCTGTCGGAGAACTCCAACAGCACCAGCATCGCCTACGGCAGCGTGGTCGACCCGCGTGATCCGGACGTGCCGGGCTCGCGGCAGAACCCGACCTTCTTCACCGTCGGCAACAGCGACCTGAAGCCGGAGCGCACCAAGAGCGTGAACTTCGGCGTGGTGCTGTCGCCGTGGGCGAACACCAACCTGAGCATCGACTACTACCGTATCCAGCTGGACAACCTGGTCGGTACCAACAACACCCAGACCCTGGTCAACGACAACGTCGCCGGTGCCGTGCAGCGCGATGAGCGCGGCAAGCTGCAGGCGGTCTACAACCGCTACCAGAACCTGAGCGAGCTGAAGACCTCGGGCATCGACGTCGAGCTGCGCCAGCGCATCCCGACCACCGCCTTCGGTGACTTCACCGTGACCTCGGCCTACACCCACGTGCGCGACTACCGGCGCCCGACCGTGGTCGGTGGCCCGCTGGTGGACTATGCCGGCAGCAACCTCGGCGCCACCCTGCCGAAGAACAAGGCCACCACCACCCTGGACTGGAAGTACAGCGACTACACCGCCGCGGTGACCTGGTACTACACCAGTGGCTACGACCAGAAGGCCAGCACCGCTGCAGCTGCGGTGCAGAGCCGCGTCGACGCCTACAACCAGTTCGATCTCTACCTGGGCTACACCGGCATCGAGAACCTGACCGTGTACGCCAAGGTGCAGAACCTGGGTGACAAGACGCCGCCGTACGACGCCTCGTTCCCGGGCATCCGCGCGCCGTACGACTTCAGCCAGTACGACCTGCGTGGCCGCTACTTCACGCTGGGCTTCGACTACCGCTTCTGATCCACCCGCCGCGGCCGGCCACCCTGTGTGGCCGGCCGTGTTGCCATGTTCCAGGGGAGTCACCGTGTCCTTCCACCGCCGTGCCGTTTTCCCGTTGTTGCTCGCCGTCGCCACCGCCGTATCGTTGCCGCCTGCGGTACATGCGCAGAGCGCCTATTTCTTCCCGCAGACCACCGATGCCGCGACATTCGATACCGCCATTCCCACGCCGGAGCAGTTCCTCGGCTATCCGATCGGCAGCCGCTACACCCGCCATGACCAGCTGGTCGCTTACTTCCAGGAGCTGGCCAAGCACTCGGACAAGATCAGCGTGCGCGAGATCGGCCGCAGCTATGAGGGCCGACCGCTGCTGATCGCCACGGTCACTGCTGCAGGCAACCACGCGCGGCTGGAACAGATCCGCCAGCAGCACGCGACCCTGGCCGACCCGGCGCAGCCGCGCAGCGCTGCCGGTGACAGCCCGGTGGTGGTGTGGCTGGGCTACAGCGTGCACGGCAACGAGACTTCCAGTGGCGAAGCGGCGATGCTGACCGCCTACTACCTGGTGGCCAACCGCAGCGCGGAAACGCAGCAGTGGCTGCAGCAGGCAGTGGTGCTGTTCGACCCGGCGCAGAATCCCGACGGCCGCGATCGCGCCGCCAACTGGCACAACGCCTGGGCGTCCGATCCGGCCTCGGCCGATCCGGCCGACAAGGAACACGTCGAACCGTTCCCGCAGGGCCGTACCAACCACTACTTCACCGATCTCAACCGCGATTGGCTGGCACTGACGCAGCAGGATTCGCAGCCGAAGGTGGCGCAGTTCCACCAGTGGTACCCGAACGTGCAGATCGACTTCCACGAGATGGGCAAGGACAGCACGTACTACTTCGAGCCATCGCCGAAGAGCATGCATAGTCCGTTGATCCCGGCAGCGTCGTACGAGTTCAACAAGACCCTGGCCAAGTACCACGCCCAGGCGCTCGATGCGCTGGGTTCTCTGTACTACACCGGTGAGAATTTCGACAATTTCTCGCCCGTGTACGGCTCGACCTATCCGGATTTCCACGGCGCGGTCGGCGTCACCGTGGAGCAGGCCAGCTCGCGCGGTCGCGTGCAGGAATCGGTGAATGGCCTGCTGACGTTCCCGTTCACCATCCGCAACCAGGTTGCCACCGGCTTGGGCACGGTGCGCGGTGCGGTGACCGAGCGCAGCGCCCTGTTCGATCTGCAGAAGAGTTTCTTCCAGAGCGCGCTGAAGCAGGCCGCACAACAGCCGGTGAAGAGCTTCGTGTTCGGCGACGCGCATGATCCGGCATTGACCCGACGCCTGCTGGAACTGCTGTTGCTGCACAGGATTGAAGTGCATGCACTGGACCGCGCCGTCAGCGTAGATGGCCAGCGTTTCGAAGCGGGCAGCGCCTACGTGGTGCCGGTGCAGCAGGCGCAGTTCCGCCTGGTCCATTCGATCTTCGCCGAGACCCCGCCGATCAAGGGCGACGTGTTCTACGGCAGCACCAGCTACGCGATCGCCCCTGCCTACGGCGTGGCCTTTGCCGGCAGCCGCAGCCGCATCGATGGCGGCGCCCGCGTAGTCGAGGTTCCCGCAGTACAGGGCGGGGTGATTGGCGGTGAGGCGGGCTTTGCCTACGTGATCGACTGGCGCGACTACAACGCGGGCCGCGCACTGGCGGGCCTGCAGGCCAAGGGCTTGTCCACGCGTGCCACCTTCCAGCCGTTCACCGCCAGCACTGCGCAGGGAGACGTGGCCTTTGCCGGCGGCAGCATCGTGGTACCGGTGGCCGGGCAGCCGCTGCAGGGCGCGGCGTTGCAGGAGGCGGTCGCCGCCGCCGCGCGCGTCGCTGGCGTGCAGGTGCATGCGCTGTCCAGTGGCCGCAGCCGCGATGGCATCGATCTTGGCAGTGATGGCGTCAAGGCACTGCGCAAGCCCTCCGTCGCGCTGGTGATGGGCGAGGGCGTGGCCGCCACCGAAATCGGTTCGGCCTGGTTCCTGCTCGACCAGCAGCTGCGCCTGCCGGCCAGCAAGTTGGACCCGCAGCAGCTGGGCAAGGTATCGCTGGATCGCTACACCACGATCGTGCTGTCCGGCGGCACCTATACGGGCATCGACGCGACCGCGGTAGCGGCATTGAAGCGCTGGATCCAGGCCGGCGGGTCGCTGGTCACCTATGGCAGCGCATCGAAGTGGGCGATCGAACAGAAACTTGCCGACGGCGAGAAGCTGGGCAAGGACGAGGAAGCAACAGACACCGCGCGCCGCGCCTTCGGTGACCAGCGCGATATCGCCGCGATCGAGCGTGTCAGCGGCAACATCCTCAGTGCCGACGTCGACCCCAGCCATCCCCTGGCGTTCGGCGTGCCGCGCCGGCAACTGGCGATCAACAAGGAGAACACGGTCATCCTGCAGCCGAGCACGAACGGGTTTTCCACGGTGGTGCGGATCGACGACACGCCGCGCGTGAACGGGTATCTGTCCGAGCGCAACCGCAGTCGCGTGGCTGGCAGTGCGTGGCTGCTGGTGTCGGCGCAGGGGCAGGGCAATGTGATCCTGTTTGCTGATGATCCGGCGCATCGCAAGTACTGGCATGGCACTGATCGGATGCTGATCAACGCGATCTTCTTCGGGAATCTGGTGAATCCGGCGAAAGCGCGGGGTTGAGGCATTACGCGCTTCGATTGATGCGTGTGGGGGAGGCCGGGCGGGCTGCGCAGGACACGCCGTAAACCCGTCCCTGGGGGCTCGATGGCGCCATCCATGGCGCCAACGGTCCTGCGCACCCCGCCCGGCCTCCCCTCGATGGTTTCCCGCGGGCGCGGACGCATCAAACCCAAGGCGGGAGCAAGGGCGAAAGCAAAAGCAAAGGCTGCAATTCCGGCTTTTGCTTTTGTCTTTGAATTTGATCCTTCTTCTCCTGGCTACCCGGCGGTACAAGAAGGCGCTGGTGATGATTGAAGCGGATGGGCGTAGGGGCAGCGCAAAACCGTGAGGCGCATGGATGCGCCGATCGAGCCCCCATGGATGGGTTTACGGCGTGTTTTGCGCTGCCCCTACGCCCATCCGCCCTCGACGCAACCCACCGCCAGCTTTCAAACCATCCGGTAGCCCGCAACAAAAAAGGGACGACGCGTAAGCGTCGTCCCCCGATAAGCAGCCCCCGCGCAGCGGGAGACGCCATCCCTGTCAGCTGGGATCAGCTGGCGCGACCGCCACCGCCACCCTGGCCGCGGCCACGACCGCCACCCGTATTGGCACCGCCACCGCGACGCTGGCCCTGACCGGCACCTGCGCCTGCGCGCTGCTGGCCGTTGCCACCGCCTTCGCGGCGGCCACCGCCGGCCTTCTTAGGGCCTGCATGGGCATGACGCGGCGCATCGCCGTGCGGACGGCGCGCATGGGTCTTGCGCGGCACGCGCTCGCCGGTATCGGCCTCGGCCTTGCCCGGAGCACTGTTGCCCCAGCGGATCGGCGTCTGCAGCTCGAAGCCCGGCACATCGCGGATGTCCATGTCGCGGCCGAGCAGGCGCACGATCGCGCGCAGCAGCTTCACTTCATCCTGCGCAACCAGCGAAATGGCTTCGCCGGTTGCACCGTTGCGGCCGGTACGGCCAATGCGGTGCACGTAGTCTTCGGCCACCATCGGCAGATCGAAGTTGATCACCTTCGGCAGCTCGTTGATGTCGATGCCGCGCGCGGCGATGTCGGTGGCCACCAGCACGGTGACACGGCCAGCCTTGAAGTCGCCGAGCGCACGCAGGCGCTGGCCCTGGCTCTTGTTGCCGTGGATCGCCGCGGTCTTGATGCCGGACTTTTCCAGGAACGCAGCCAGCTTGTCGCTGCCATGCTTGGTGCGGGCAAAGACCAGGGTCTGCTCGCGGCTGTCCTGCGCCAACAGGTGCAGCAGCAGGTCGCGCTTGCGGCTGGCATCGACCGGATGCACCTTGTGGGTGATGGTCTCGGCCACGGTGTTCTTCGGCGTGACCTGGATCTGTTCCGGGTTGCGCATGAACTCCAGCGCCAACTGCCGGATGTTGTCCTCGAAGGTGGCCGAGAACAGCAGGGTCTGGCGGTTCTGCTTGGGCAGCTTGGCCAGGATGCGCTTGATCGAGGGCAGGAAGCCCATGTCCAGCATGCGGTCGGCTTCGTCCAGCACCAGCAGTTCAATGCCGGACAGGTCGATGCTGCGACGCTCCAGGTGGTCGATCAGGCGGCCCGGGCACGCCACCAGCAGGTCCACGCCGCGACGCAGGATGTCCAGCTGGTTGCCCATGCCGACACCGCCGTAGATGCAGGCGCTGGGGATGCGCAGGTACTTGCTGTAACCGCGCAGGCTGTCATGCACCTGGGTGGCCAGTTCGCGGGTCGGTGCCAGGATCAGCGCGCGCGGCTTGCGCGGGCCGGTGCGCACTTCCTGCGAAGCGGTGCCCAGGTGCTGCAGCAGCGGCAGGCCGAACGCGGCGGTCTTGCCGGTGCCGGTCTGTGCGCCGGCCAGCAGGTCGCGACCGGCCAGCACCAGCGGGATCGCCTGCTGCTGGATCGGGGTCGGGGTTTCGTAGCCCTGCTCGGCGAGCGCACGCAGCAGGAAGGGCGCAAGGCCCAGGGATTCAAAAGACATCGAGATTGCTCCAAGTACAGTTAACGCCTGTCCGAACGGACAGACGGGGGCAGATCAAACTGATCGGCTGACTCGGAGCGTTCCCGTGAACCGCGCTGCGAGAATTGGGTGCAGCCGGCGCGAAGCGCAGGCTGGAATGCGTGACGAACGGCGTCGGAGTGGGGGCGGGCGATGGGGCGAACCCCGGTCGCCGGCGATCCCGGAGGGAAACGGACGGCCGCTGCAGACCCACATAGTCTAGCGGAAGGATGAGACCTGACGCAAAACAGGCTGTTCAGGTTGGGGGGTCGGCAGGGCTGCGCCCTGCACCCGCCGAATCGACGGCAATGGCAACAGCAACAGCAACAGCAACAGCGGGCATACCGTGGGATGGCGGGGTGGGTCCGGTTGCAGGGGCCGCTGCAAGTACGTCCATGTAAGCTCGGTCGCGGCATCCATGCCGCGGACACCCCCGCAACCGGACCCACCCCGCCTTCGACAGGTTTCCGCGATCTGTCGGAATGGCATGGCCTGCTCCTGGTGGGTGTCGACCTTGGTCGACACGTAGATCCACGCCACGCGTGGATGCTCTTCGTTCAATTGTCGAAATATTCGACTTCGAATGAGATCCATCCACGCATGGCGTGGATCTACCGGAACAAATCCAACCGTCACCGGGAACCTGTCGAAGGCGGGGCGGTGTCGGATTGCGGGGTGTCCGCGGCATGGATGCCGCGGCCAAGCCCCCAAGGATGGGTTTACGGCGTCCCCCGCAACCGGACCCACCCCGCCATCCCACGGTATGCCCGCTGTTGCTGTTGCTGTTGCTGTTGCTGTTGCTGTTGCTGTTGCTGTTGCTGTTGCTGTTGCCATTGCCGTCGATTCGGC
>NZ_JBFTQU010000013.1:0-68551 GCF_056399165.1 Stenotrophomonas sp. 01N47 | reverse complement strand
GTCCGGTTGCAGGGGCCGCTGCAAGTACGTCCATGTAAGCTCGGTCGCGGCATGGATGCCGCGGCCAAGCCCCCAAGGATGGGTTTACGGCGTCCCCGCAATCCGACACCGCCCCGCCCAACCCACAGAAAACCCAGAGCCGGCTGTTGCAGTTGCTTTCGCGGTTGCCTTCGCCTTGGCCGTTGCCTCTGCAGGTGCAGGGTGCAACCCTGCCGACCCCCCCTCCTGCGGTAGGGTGAGGCGATGCCGCGCTGCAGCTTGGCTACGCTGCATATTTGATTACACTTGAAACTTGTTTGCCCACGACTCCGGACACCCACCATGAAGCTTGGTTCCTTGAAGGAAGGCGGCCGCGACGGCACCCTGATCGTCGTCTCGCGTGACCTGCGCCACGGCGTGCGCGCCACCGGCATCGCCGCCACCCTGCAGTTGGCCCTGGAGGACTGGAGCCATCTGGCCCCGCGTCTGAATGCGCTGTATGAGTCGCTCAATGCCGGTGACGCCGATGGCGTGTTCGACCTGGACCCGCAGGCCCTGGCCGCGCCGATGCCGCGCGCCTATGAATTCGTTGATGGCAGCGCCTACCTGCCGCACGTCGAGCGCGTACGTCGCGCCCGCGGCGCCGAGGTGCCGGAGAGCTTCTACAGTGATCCGCTGATGTACCAGGCCACCAGCGCCGGTTTCCATGGCCCGCGCGATGCGGTCAAGGTGGTCAGCGAGGAGTACGGCATCGACCTGGAAGCAGAGATCGTGGTGATCACCGACGACGTACCGATGGCCGCCACCCCGGAGCAGGCCGCCGGCCACATCCAGCTGATCGGCCTGGTCAACGACGTCTCGCTGCGCAACCTGATCCCGGGCGAACTGGCCAAGGGCTTCGGCTTCCTGCAGTCCAAGCCGCGCTCGGCGTTGTCGCCGGTGTTCGTCACTCCCGACGAGCTGGGCGCTGCCTGGCAGGACAGCAAGGTGCACCTGCCGCTGCTGACCCACATCAACGGGACGTGGTTCGGTGCGCCGGAAGCGGGTGTCGACATGCAGTTCAACTTCGCCCAGCTGGTCGCGCACGCGGCGAAGACGCGGCCGCTCAGTGCCGGCACCATCGTCGGCTCGGGCACCATCGCCAACGAAGACACCAGCAAGGGTGCTTCCTGCTTCGCCGAACAGCGGGTGGTGGAAACCCTGCGCGACGGCAAGCCGAGCACGCCGTTCATGTCCTTCGGCGACGTGGTGCGCATCGAGATGCTCGATGCCGCCGGCAACAGCATCTTCGGTGCGATCGAGCAGCGCATCGAACAGGCGGCCAAGCCCTGAGCATGGAGGCGGCGATGGAGATTCCGGTCGACGACGGCATCGTGCTGTACACCTACTGGCGATCCAGCGCCGCCTACCGCGTGCGCATCGGCCTGGCCTTGAAAGGCCTGGCCTTCGAAGCACGACCGGTGCATCTGGTGCGCGACGGCGGCGAGCAGCACCATGACGCCTATCGCGGGCTCAACCCGCAGCAGCTGGTGCCCACGCTGCTGCATGACGGCCACGTGCTGACCCAGTCGCTGGCGATCCTGGAGTATCTGGAAGAGCGGTTCCCGCAGGTGCCGCTGCTGCCGGCCGACGCCGCTGGTCGCGCACGGGTGCGGGCGCTGGCGCAGCTGGTGGCCTGCGACATCCACCCGATCAACAACCTGCGGGTGATGCAGTACCTCGAGCGCGATCTGCAGTTGCCGGCCGATGCACGCACGCGGTGGACCCTGCACTGGATGGCCGAGGGCCTTGCCGCGATGGAAACGATGCTGGCCGACAGCGCTGACACCGGCACGTTCTGCCACGGTGACCGCCCCGGCCTGGCCGACATCTGCCTGTTGCCGCAGCTGTATAACGCGCATCGGTTTGGTCTGGATCTGGCGGCATACCCCACACTGCGCCGCATTGAAGTGGCCTGCCAGCAGCTGGATGCCTTCATCGCTGCACGCCCCGAAAACCAGATCGACGCCGCCTGAAGTGCCGCTGTGCTCGCCGGGCATGACCCGGCGCTACCGGTCTCCGGCGCGCGGTAGCGCCAGGCCATGCCCGGTGGGCGCGGAATCGGCCGCCAGCAGTTGCCGCAGGTCGTCGCGGAACAGCCGGTAGGCGTCCTCGCGCCGCGTCTCATCCTTCTGCCGCAGTACCCAGGCAGGATGCACGGTGGCGTACCCCCGGGTGCCATCCTCGAGCGTGAGCCAGCGGCCACGGTCGCGCGTCAGGTTGAAATCGCGACCGAATACGGACGAGGCCGCCGTGGCGCCGAGACAGACGATCACCTGCGGCTTCACCCGTGCGATCTCGCCCTGCAGCCACGGTCGGCAGGCATGCACATGGCGGCTCTCAGGGCGTTTATGCAGGCGCAGTTTGCCTCGCCGCTCGTGGTGGAAATGCTTCACCGCGTTGGTCAGGTACAGGGCGCTGCGTTCGATGCCCAGTTCCTGCAGCGCACGGTCCAGCAGCTTGCCGGCCGGTCCCGCAAAGGGGCGACCACTCAGGTCCTCGACATCACCGGGCTTTTCGCCCACCAGCATGATGCATGCATCGGCACGACCTTCGCCGAACACGGTCTGGGTCGACGCTTCCCACAGCGGGCACTGCCGGCAGACGGCGGCCTGCTGGCGCAGCGCCTGCAGGCTGCCATTGTCCGCGGCGACATCGGTTGCATCATTCGGCCGTGCGGGAATACGTCGCTGCGGTGCCTGTGCCGGTCGATCATGCATCTCCTGCACGCGGCCGGCTGCGTCGCGAACAAGGCCCGGCAACAGGTGCGCTTCGGGAAGATGCTTCCAGTAACGGGCGGGCATTTCCTGCTGCATCATCCGCGTGTTGAGCCGGGCCGGATTGAAGATGCTGGCGTAATAGGTCTGCCACAGCGTCTCGCGTGCGTCTTCGGCGGGGGCATCGCGACGGCTGCCGCCATCACCGAACGAGAGTGCGCTGCCATCCCAGCGGACACTGCGCGCGGGGGTCAGGATCGCCCAGCGCATGCCGGCAAAACGGCGGGCGAAAAACGGCGCGACCCGGTCGACGATGTTGTGATCGGGCTCGAACCAGGCGATGAACGCATCGGTCTCGCCCGGCACCTCCCGGAAGCGCACGAAGGCCTTCATCTTGTGCATGTCGCGGCGCACCGCCTGCGCCAGCGCCATCAACCGCAGCACATCGGCGTCGGCCGGATTGGACAGCACCGTGCGTTCGCCATGCGCGATGCGCCACAGCAGGCGGTACAGCAGCGGCAGGCGCTGCGGATCGCGATGGCACAGGCAGGTAGCGGCCAGTTCGACGAAGTCGCGCGGCACGTTCGGGACGGTGGCGCCGTCGGGCAGTGGCGCCTGCTGCACCGCCGGCGCGTCCAGCAGCGACGCTTCGCTGCCCGTGATCCAGTCCAGCTGTTCCGGCAGCACGCGGCGCAGCAAGGCCTCACGCGCCGCACCGCGCCAGGCATCCAGCGACCACGGCGGGTCTACGCGCAGCGACCAGCGCTGCAGCTCAGGCAGCGGGCGCGGCATCGAACAGCGAGCCCTGGCGGGGTGGTGGCGCCAGCTTCGCGCGCAGCGCCGCCGGATCATCCAGCGCACTGCGCGGATGGTGGTCGGCCAGCTGCACGAACGGCAGCAGTTTGCTCATCGGCGCCTTCAGTCGTGCAACGTCGGCCACCCGCAGGCGACCGTGGCGGCGTGCCATCAATACGCGCTTGACGTTGCGCACTCCCAGGCCTGGCACCCGCAGCAGCAGCTCCTTCGGCGCAAGGTTCAGGTCCACCGGGAAGCGTTCGGGATGGCGGATCGCCCAGGCCATCTTCGGATCGATGTCCAGATCCAGCATGCCGCCCTGGGTGGTGTCGGTGATCTCCTCCACGCCGTAGCCGTAGAAACGCAGCAGCCAGTCGGCCTGGTACAGACGGTGCTCGCGCTGCAGCGGAGGTGGCTGCAGCGGCAGCTGGCGGCTCGCATCGGGAATCGGGCTGAAGGCGGAGTAGTACACCCGGCGCATGCGGTAGTTGCCGTAGAGGCTGTCGGCACTGGTCAGGATCTGCTGGTCGCTGGCACCGTCGGCGCCGACGATCATCTGCGTGCTCTGCCCGGCGGGTGCAAAGCGGGGAGGGCGAGGACGCGCGCCGCGGCTGGAAACCGGTGCGATCACTGCCGGCGCCTTGCGGGCCTCCTTGGCTTCTTCGATGCGCCAGCGCAGTTCACCCATCGCGCCGCGGATCGATGTGCTGGTCTTTTCCGGTGCGAGGGTGGCCAAGCCCGCCTCGGTGGGCAGTTCGACATTGATCGACAGGCGATCGGCGTAACGACCCGCAGCGGCCAGAAGTTCTGGCGATGCCTCGGGGATCGTCTTCAGGTGGATGTAGCCGGCGTATCGGTGCTCCTCGCGCAGCCGGCGTGCCACCTCCACCATGCGCTCCATCGTGTAGTCCGCGTTGCGGATGATGCCGCTGGAAAGAAACAGCCCTTCGATGTAATTGCGCTTGTAGAAGTCCAGGGTGAGCGTGACCACCTCGTCCACGCTGAAACGCGCGCGCGGCACGTTGCTGGACACCCGGTTCACGCAATAGGCGCAGTCGTACACGCAGAAGTTGGTCAGCAGGATCTTCAGCAGCGACACGCAGCGGCCATCGGGCGTGTAGCTGTGGCAGATGCCCATGCCCTCGGTACTGCCGATGCCGCCGGAGGCGCGCGAATCGCGCTTGCCCGCACCGCTGGAGGCGCAGGACGCGTCGTATTTTGCGGCGTCGGCAAGGATGGCCAGCTTGCGTATGGTTTCCATTGAAGGAACCTACGGACAAGAGGTCTCATTGGATGAGACAGCCGGTGAACAATTCAGCAAACAACGCCGGGCATGGCCCGGCGCTACCAGTGGCGGGCAGGTAGCGCCGGGACATGCCCGGCGGATACCCGTGTCAGAACCCGTGGGTAATGCTCGGCGCGCCAGCCGAGAAGTCCGCATACGGATCATGCTCGCCGCTGCCGCCTTCGGACAGGCGGAACTTCAGCGCCAGCCCATCGCGGGAGTCGGCCGCACGCAGTGCCTCTTCCTGTTCGATGGTGCCGTTCTTGGCCAAGCGGAAGAGGCACTGGTCGAAGCTCTCCATGCCTTCTTCCAGCGAGGCCTCCATTGCTGCCTTGATCTCGTGCACCTGGCCGCGACGCAGCAGGTCGCGGATCATCGGCGTGTTGATCAGCACTTCGGTGGCCGGCAGGCGGCGCCCCTCCTTGTTCTTCACCAGGCGCTGGCTGACCACCGCGCGCAGGTTCAGCGCGAGGTTCATCAGCACGTTCTTGTGGGCGCTTTCCGGGAAGAAGTTGAGGATGCGCTCGATGGTCTGGTCGGCGTTGTTGGAATGCAGTGTGGCCAGGCACAGGTGGCCGGTTTCGGCGAAGGCAATGGCGGCCTCCATCGTTTCCGCATCCAGGATCTCGCCGATCAGGATCACGTCCGGCGCTTCGCGCATCGCGTTCTTCAGCGCGGCGTGGAAGGTGTGGGTATCCAGCCCGACCTCGCGCTGGTTCACGATCGACATCTTGTGCTTGTGCAGGTACTCGATCGGGTCCTCGATGGTGAGGATGTGACCGGTGGTGGTGCTGTTGCGGTGATCGATCATCGACGCCAGCGAGGTGGACTTGCCGGAGCCGGTGGACCCCACCACCAGCACCAGCCCGCGCGGGGTCATGATGACGTCCTTCAGCACCTGCGGCAGGTTGAGCTCTTCGATGCTCGGAATCCTGCTGCGGATGGCGCGGATGACCATGCCCACTTCACCGCGCTGCTTGAACACGTTGACGCGGAAACGCCCGGCATCGGCCAGGGCGATGGCCATGTTGAGCTCCAGCTCGCGCTCGAACTGGGGCACCTGGCCCTCGTCCATCAGCGAGTAGGCGATTTTCTTCACCATTCCCGGCGGCAGGCCGGTATTGCCGAGCGGATACAGCTTGCCCTCGATCTTGATGTAGACCGGCGCGCCGGTGGTCAAGAACATGTCCGAAGCGTTCTTTTCGGTCATCAGCTTCAGGAAGTAGCCGATATCCATTGCGAATTTTCCCCAACGAAACTGCCGGTGCCCGTTGCAAGCACGGTACCGGCTTGACGACAATGGCCGCGAACCGACAACCGGTACGGCCTCCCCAATGAAACGACTTAGCTTCGCACGAATGCGCCACAGCCTGTATGTGATGGCGTTTGCATTCGCACTCTCTGCCCCCGCCTGGGCGCAGGACGGCGCGTTGGAACTGGCGCAGGCCCGGCAGGCGGTGGACAAAGCCACCCAGGCCGATGCCGACCAGTACGCCCCGGACCTGATCGGGCTGGCCCGTCAGGGACTGGAGCAGGCCCAGCGTGCCGCGGGCGACCGCCGCGAGCGCAAGAACGCGCCGGCGATGGCCCTGCGCGCTGCCGTTGACGCCGATCTGGCCCGTGCCCGCAGCGAGGAAGCCACGGCTACCGCACAGCTGCAGCTGCGCCGCAACGAGGTCAACCAGCTGCAACGCCAGTTGTCGACCGGGGAGGACCGCCGATGAAGACCATCTCCGCCCTGACCCTGGCCACGCTGCTGGCCCTGCCGACGCTGGCCCTCGCCGCGGACAACCCGATGGTCGGCCAGCTCAGCCAGCGCCTGCTGTCGATCCAGGCCAATCCGGACACCGCCGAGCTGGGTGCCTTCGAGCGCATGCAGGCGCAGCAGGCCATCGCGACCCTGGAGAAGGCCAAGCGCCGCGACCAGGAACTGGCCACCTACCTGGCCGAGCGCCGGGTCGAGATCGCCGAGACCGCCGTGCGGGCTGCGCTGGCCGCACGTGAGGTCGACCGCCTGGAACGCACCCGCAGCGACCTGCTGATCGAAGCCAGCCGCCGCGATGCCGCCCGCGCCCGCCAGGAAGCCGAGCAGCTGCGGATGCAGGCGCAGATGCAGGCAGAAGAGGCCGAACGCCTGCGCCAGGCGGCCGAGGCCGAGACCCTGGCCCGCCAGGATGCCGAGAACGCCTTGACCAGCGTGGCTGGCAAGCAGCAGCAGCGCCTCAGCTCGGCCCAGCAGAACGCGGCCAAACTGGCCCGTGAGGAAGCCGAGCTGGTCTCGGGGCAGAAGCTGCCGGGGTCGAAGTTCGATGGCCGTGGCGAGGTCTTCACCTTTGCCGGTGACGCCTACGCTGCCGGGGCCTCGAGCCTGTCCGGTGGCGCCCGCAACCAGGCCAAGGCCCTGGCCGAGTACGTGAACATCGGCAAGAAGGGCAGGATCCGCATCGAGGCCTATGACAGTGCCACTGGCGTCGGCCAGAAGCGCGCCGAGGCGCTGCGCGACGCGCTGGTCTCGGCCGGCGTCGCCAGCAGCCGGATCCAGGTCGCTGGCAAGAAGGCCGCTTCGACCCGGGCCCGCTCGGCCGAGGTCGTGATCGCCCCGTAATTGCTTGATATCGTTTGTTTTTCGTTGTGTTGAGTATTCAGCCTGAACCCCGCCTCGGCGGGGTTCGGTCTTTTTGCCGCAGGGGCTTGAACCCGGTCCAGAGCAAGCGTAGGGTCAATTGTCCGGGACGCAATAACGCGGACCGGACGATGGGAGGGCCGGGCCGATGCAAGCAGGGCGCGAACCGCAGCAGATCGACGTGCGCAGGCCAGTGCCGCATGTCGTTGTGGGCACCCATGTGGGCATCGACCGGCACTCCTCCATGAACAACGCCCCGTGCCTTGCGGCCGGGGCGTTCGTGTATCTGTCGAAGGAGGTCCATCATGTTTGAAGATCAGCCCCAGAGCGAGATCGACGCCCGTCGCGCGCGTGATCCGGAGTTCCGGGCACTCCATGACCAGCACCGCAAGTTGAACAAGAAGTGCATGGATGCGGAGTTGGGTGTACTCCCGATCGATGATGTCACCCTGGGTCGAATGAAGCGCGAGAAGCTGCTGGCCAAGCAACGCCTTCTGCGAATGTATGAAACACCGCTCGCAACGTCGTCCCCCACGCATTGACGCACCCCTGTCGTGCCCGGAATGGCATGACCCGGCCATCGATGGCCCCGCCAGGCACTCCTGACCTGGCAACGCGGCGCCGCTGAACGCAGGCGTCGCGCCAAGGCACCACACGCGGTGGTGCCTTGGCCCTGCAGGCACGTCCCCCGATGCGGGCGGTACCGGTCTCCTCGTCGATCCGGGGCCGTCCGCATCCCTTTTTGGGCGGGCTGTCGCCTTGGCATCGAACCGGCCTGACTTTCGTCGCCATCCGTCGGATAATCATCGGTCCGGCCCTGCGTGGCGCGAACCGAAGTCCCCCGAATGCCCATCCATTCTTCCGTCCTCGAACTCATCGGCCAGACCCCGATCGTCAAGGCCCAGCGCCTGGATGCAGGCGTCTGCGAGCTCTACCTGAAGCTCGAAAGCGCCAACCCGGGCGGGTCGATCAAGGATCGCATCGGTCTGTCGATGATCGAGGCGGCAGAAAAGCGCGGCGACCTGAAGCCCGGCGCCACCCTGGTCGAAGGCACCGCCGGCAATACCGGCCTGGGCCTGGCACTGGTGGCCCAGCAGAAGGGCTACAAGCTGATCCTGGTGGTGCCGGACAAGATGAGCCGGGAGAAGATCTTCAACCTGAAGGCGATGGGTGCCGAAGTGCGCCTGACCCGCTCGGACGTGGCCAAGGGCCACCCGGAGTACTACCAGGACCTGGCCAAGACCATCGCCGAGCAGACCCCGGGCGCGTACTTCATCAACCAGTTCGGCAACCCGGACAACCCGGCCGCACACGAATTCGGCACCGGCCCGGAGATCCTCGAGCAGATGGGCGGCGATCTGGATGCCATCGTGTTCGGCTGTGGCAGCTCCGGCACCATGACCGGCCTGTCGCGCGCCTTCGCCACGCTGTCGCCGAAGACCGAGCTGGTGCTGGCCGATCCGGTCGGCTCGATCCTGGCCGAGTACATCAATGACGGCGTGCTCAACGACAAGTCGGGCAGCTGGCTGGTGGAAGGGATCGGCGAGGACTTCCTGCCCTCGATCTCCGACTTCAGCCGGGTGAAGCAGGCCTACGCCATCACCGACGCCGAGAGCTTCCACACCGCGCGCGAGCTGCTGGCCAAGGAGGGCATCCTTGGCGGTTCCTCCACCGGCACCCTGCTGGCGGCGGCGCTGAAGTACTGCAAGGCGCAGACCACGCCGAAGAAGGTGCTGGTGCTGGTCTGCGATACCGGCAACAAGTACCTGTCGAAGATGTACAACGACTACTGGATGCTGGACAACGGCTTCCTTGAGCGCCCGCAGCACGGCGACCTGCGCGACCTGATCCTGCGCCCGTATGGCCAGCGCGACACCGTGGTGATCGGCCCGAACGACCTGCTGACCACCGCCTACCAGCGCATGAAGCTGTACGACGTGTCGCAGCTGCCGGTGATGGATGGCGACCAACTGGTCGGCATCGTCGACGAAAGCGACGTGCTGCTGCATGTCTATGGCGATGAAGCACGCTTCCGCGACCCGGTGGCCACCGCCATGGTCAGCAAGCTGGACCGCCTGGATGTGAAGTCGCCCATCGAGGCGCTGCTGCCGGTGTTCGACCGTGGCCAGGTGGCCATCGTGATGGATGGTGATGCCTTCCTCGGCCTGATCACCCGCATCGATCTGCTGAATTACCTGCGTCGGCGCGTTCAGTAAGGCGTTTATCGCCGCAGATCGCTGCTGAATCCCGGTTTATCCGCGTCAAAGCTCGTTAAGGCCGCGCTGATAGACTCCCGCTCCTTCGACGGCGCCGGTCATCGGCGCCAATCAGGAAACGACATGTCCAACGCTTCTTCCCCGGACCGCGCGCTGGCGCTGGCCACCCTGGCCATCCATGGCGGCCAGTCGCCCGACCCGAGCACCGGCGCGGTGATGCCGCCGATCTACGCCACCTCGACCTATGCGCAGTCCAGCCCGGGCGAGCATCAGGGCTTCGAGTACTCGCGCACGCACAATCCGACCCGCTTCGCCTACGAGCGTTGTGTGGCTTCGCTGGAAGGCGGCACCCGCGGCTTCGCCTTTGCTTCGGGCATGGCCGCCAGCTCGACGGTGATCGAACTGCTGGATGCCGGCAGCCACGTGGTGGCGATGGACGACATCTATGGCGGCAGCTTCCGCCTGTTCGAGCGTGTGCGTCGCCGCACCGCCGGGCTGGACTTCAGTTTTGTCGACCTGACTGATCTGGCGGCGTTCGAAGCGTCGATCACGTCGAAGACGAAGATGGTGTGGATCGAGACGCCCACCAACCCGATGCTGAAGATCGTCGACATCGCCGCGGTCGCCGCCATCGCCAAGCGCCATGGCCTGATCGTGGTGGTCGACAACACCTTCGCCTCGCCGATGCTGCAGCGTCCGCTGGAGCTGGGCGCGGACCTAGTGCTGCACTCGGCCACCAAGTACCTCAATGGCCACTCGGACATGGTGGGTGGCATGGTCGTGGTCGGTGACAACGCCGAACTGGCCGAGCAGATGGCCTTCCTGCAGAATTCGGTGGGTGGCGTGCAGGGTCCGTTCGACAGCTTCCTGGCGCTGCGCGGCCTGAAGACCCTGCCGCTGCGCATGAAGGCGCACTGCGCCAACGCGATGGCGCTGGCACAGTGGCTGGAAAAGCACCCGGCGGTGGAAAAGGTGATCTACCCGGGCCTGGCCTCGCACCCGCAGCATGCGCTGGCGGGCAAGCAGATGAACGGCTACGGCGGCATCGTCTCGATCGTGCTGAAGGGCGGTTTCGAAGCGGCCAAGCGCTTCTGCGAGAAGACCGAACTGTTCACCCTGGCCGAGTCGCTGGGTGGGGTGGAAAGCCTGGTGAACCACCCGGCGGTGATGACACATGCCTCGATCCCGGTGGCACGCCGCGAGCAACTGGGCATCAGCGATGCGCTGGTGCGGCTGAGCGTGGGTGTCGAGGACCTGGGGGATCTGCAGGTGGATCTGGAACGGGCGCTGACGCAGAAGGTCGGCTGATGGGGATTCTCTCGGTATTCGGCAAGCATCGCTCGCTGACCTTCGAGCTGAGCCAGCGCGAAGTCCTGGGCCGTTACCGCGGCGCCAGTTTTGGTCTGCTGTGGTCGCTGATCAGTCCTTTCCTGATGCTGTTGGTCTATACCCTGGCTTTCGGCTTCGTCATGAAGGGGCGTTGGCCGGGCTCCACCGGTTCGACCACCGATTTCGCCCTGATCCTGTTCGCGGGCCTGACCGTGCACGGCTTCTTCGCCGAGTGCTTCACCCGCGCACCGCAGTTGATCGTTTCCAATACCGGCTATGTGAAGCGGGTGGTGTTCCCGCTGGATATCCTTGTCTGGAGCATGACCTTCTCGGCATTGTTCCACCTGTTGATGAACATGGTGGTGCTGCTGCTGCTGCAATTGTTCATCAAGGGCAGCGTTCCGGCCACGGCAGCCCTGCTGCCGCTGGTGGTGATGCCGCTGGTGATCCTGACGGTGGGCATCGGCTGGATCGTGTCATCGCTGGGTGTCTACCTGCGCGACATCGGCCAGATCGCCGGCGTGATCGCGGCAGCGATGCTGTTCCTGTCATCGGCCATCGTGCCGGTTGAATCCGTACCCGAAAGCTACCGCATCGTGTTCGAACTGAACCCGCTGACTTTCATCATCGACCAGGTGCGCGAAGTGGTGATCTGGGGCCGTATGCCCGACTGGGCAGGGCTTGGCATCTACACGCTCATCGCCTGCACGGTCGCCCTGCTGGGCCATCGCATGTTCAACAAGCTGCGCGTGGGTTTTGCCGATGTCCTCTGACCGTATCGACAATGACGTCGTCATCGACGTACAGGGCGTGGGCAAGTCGTACCACATGTACGAGCGTCCCTCGCACCGTCTCCTGCAGGCCCTGGCGGGCAAGCGCAAGTCCTTCTACAAGGATTTCTGGGCACTGCGTGGTGTCAGTTTCTCGATCCGTCGTGGGCAGACCGTGGGCATCGTCGGTCGCAACGGCTCGGGCAAATCCACGCTGCTGCAGATGATCGCCGGTACCCTCAACCCGACCGAAGGCCACATCACGGTCAAGGGTCGCGTGGCGGCGCTGCTGGAGCTTGGTAGTGGTTTCAACCCGGAATTCACCGGGCGCGAGAATGTCTATCTCAACGCCACGATCCTGGGCCTGACCCGGCCCCAGATCGAAGCGCGCATGGACAGCATCCTTGCCTTCGCCGACATCGGTGAGTTCATTGACCAGCCGGTGCGCAGCTACTCCAGCGGCATGTCGGTGCGGCTGGCCTTCGCGGTGATCGCCCACGTCGATGCCGACATCCTGATCATCGATGAGGCGCTTGCCGTAGGCGATGCCTTCTTCTCGCAGAAGTGCATGCGTTTCCTGCGCGAGTTCCAGAAGAACGGCACGCTGCTGTTCGTCAGCCACGATGCGGCGGCGGTGACCAACCTCTGCGAGAGTGCGGTATGGCTCCAGAATGGTCAGATGCGCCTGTCCGGTACGTCGCAGCAGGTGATCGAGGCGTACATGACCGAGCAGCATGTGGTTGGACGCCGCGAATCTGGTGCGGACGAGGTTGTGGTCGAACGGAAGCAGAGGCGCTTGGCTGGCGATGCTCCGGACTTCCGTCAGCAGGCCCTGCTGGAGGCCGGCGCAAGCAACCGTATCGCGCTTTTCCAGTTCGACCCTGACAATGTCGGGCAGGAGTTTGGTGCCCAAGGCGCACGCATCATTGATGTGGCGCTCACCGACGAACATGGCGCGCCGCTGGGCATGGCCGAAGGCGGCGAGCTGGTGCGTCTGCGCATCCGCGTCGAGCTGTTGCAGGCGCTGGACAGCCTTATCGTCGGCTTCTATGTCAAGGATCGTCTGGGCCAGCGCCTGTTCGGTGACAACAGTTACTTCGCCTGCAAGGATGCACCCGTGGGTGGCATGCCAGGCGAGTGCATTGCAGCCTCGTTCCTGTTCCGCATGCCGGTGATGCCTTCCGGCTCCTACATGATCGATGCAGCGGTGGCCTCCGGCGACCAGCACGACCACACACAGCAGCACTGGATCCATGACGCGCTGGAATTCCGCGCGATCGACGAGACCATGCGGTTTGGCCTGGTGGGCTTGCCCATGCTGGCCATCGATGTCAACAAGGAATCCTGATGATCGAGTTTACCGGCGAACGTTTCGTCCCCACCGAACACGGTGTGATCCGCCAGGAGCATCTGCACCGGTACGCCTGGTGCCTGCCGCTGGTCGCGGGCAAGGATGTGCTCGACGTTGCCAGCGGCGAAGGCTACGGTAGCGCGATGCTGGCCGGCGGTGCGCGGTCGGTGCGCGGCGTGGACATTTCGCCCGAGGCAGTCGCTCATGCGGCGGAGCGCTACGCCGATGTGTCCAACCTGCGTTACCTGCAGGGCTCGGCGGCCGCGATCCCGCTGCCCGATGACTGCGTGGATGTGGTGGTGTCTTTCGAGACGATCGAACACCTGTACGAGCAGGAAGAGATGATGTCCGAAATCCGCCGCGTGCTGCGGCCGGATGGTGTGATGGTCATGTCTTCGCCGAACAAGGAGGTGTACTCCGATCGCGCCGGCTACCACAACGAGTACCACGTCAAGGAACTGTACCTGGAGGAGTTCCAGGCGCTGGTAGCGCGCCATTTCCCGGCGTCGCGCCTGTGCGGGCACCGGATGTCGGTCTGCTCGACGATCACGTCGCTGGATGGTGGCCCGGACCAGAAGGTCTACCAGGCCTTGACCGATACCGGAGAAGGGGTAATGGAACGCGCGGCGGTCATCCCCGACGCGGTCTATTTCGTCGTTGTCGCTGCGGCCGCCCCTTCGCTGTTGCCGCAACTGCCTGCATCCGTACTGTATGCCGAAGCAGAGGATCTGTACGCGCATCACCATGAGGTGGCGCGCTGGGCGCAGGCCCAGGATGCAGAGATCGGCGAACTGCGTGGCCACGTGGTGCGCGAGCAGTCGGTCGTGGCAGAACTGCATGGGTGCCTTGAGGCGCTGCGCGGACAGGAGCAGAGCCAGCGCGCGCTGGTCGACTCGCTTCATGACGAACTGTCGGGCGAAAGAGCCAGGGCCGAGCGGCTGGAAGCTGCGATGGCTGAGATCTGGGACGCGCGCGCAGGTCTTCAACAAAGGCTTAATGCAGTGACCGGCCTGACGGATGCGGCGCGTCAGGCACTGCAGCAGCACCATCAGCAGATCCAGCACCTGATGGAGCGTTCCGGTGTGGGCCATGCAGACACCGTACAGGACCTGGAAGGCGGCGCAGACGCAGACGAAGTGTCTGCACTGCTGAAGTCCTACAGGGCCGAACTCCATGGGCTGCAGCAACTCACCGCGTCGCTGATCAATTCCCGATCCTGGCGCATCACCAAGCCCTTGCGTCTGGCCGGTCGCGTGCTGCGGGGTGAGTGGCGCACGGTGCTGCATTCGCTGCGCGCATCCGGACTGGCGCGCCATCCGCTGCTCAAGCCGATGGTTCCGATGGCCAAGAGGATGCTGCTGCGGCAGGAGGCCTCTGCGCCGGCGCCACTTGAAGGACTGCTGCTGGACGATGTCATGCGCGACCCGCAGGCGATCCAGAAGGATGTGCGCTTTGCAGAGGTCGAGAATCCGGTTGTCAGTATCGTGGTTCCTACCTACGGCAACTACGAGCAGAGCCTCGCATGCGTGGCGTCCATTGCCCGTGTCGGCGCGAAGGTTTCCTTCGAGGTGCTGGTGCTGGAGGACGCCTCCGGCGATCCCAGGATCGATGCGTTGTCAACGATTCCCGGCCTTCGCTACCACGTCCATGCAAAGAACCTGGGTTTCCTGCGCTCCTGCAACCAGGCGCTGAGCCTGGCCAGGGGCCGCTATGTCTATCTGCTCAACAACGACACCGAAGTGCGGCCGGGTTGGCTGGATGCCTTGGTCGATGTCTTCGAAAGCCATCCCGATGCTGGCCTGGTGGGTTCCAAGCTGGTGTATCCGGACGGGCGCCTGCAGGAGGCTGGCGGCATCGTCTGGTCTGATGGCAGCGCATGGAACCACGGCCGGCTGCAGGATCCGACATGTCCGGCCTACAACTACCTGAAGGAAGTCGACTATGTGTCCGGCGCATCGATCATGCTGCCGATGGCGCTCTTCCAGGAGCTGGGTGGCTTTGACGAGCACTTCGCACCGGCGTACTACGAAGACACCGACATTGCCTTCCGCGTGCGCGCACGCGGGCTGAAGGTCTACATGCAGCCGGCATCGGTGGTCGTGCACTATGAAGGTGTTTCCAGCGGCACCGACGAAGGCAGCGGCGTAAAGGCGTGGCAGGCAATCAATCGCGAGAAGTTCCTCGCCCGTTGGAAGGCCACGCTTGAACAGGGCCAGTTTGCCAATAGCGAGAATGTCTTCCTTGCACGCGATCGCTCGCGCAGCAAGCGCCACGTGCTGGTGGTCGATCACTACATCCCGCAACCGGACCGAGACGCTGGCTCGCGTGCGACCTGCCAGGTAATGCACACGCTGCTGCAGGAGGGCTGCCAGGTGACGTTCTGGCCGGCAAACGCCTACCTCGATGCGGTCTATGCGCCCCCCCTGCAGCGTGCTGGCATCGAAGTGATGTACGGCGCGGATTGTGTCGGGGTGGACGGTTTCGACGCGTGGATGGCCAGCAACGGGCGCTACCTGGACGCGGTGATCCTCAACCGGCCGCACGTATCGGCAGAACTGGTCGCCAGCGTGCGTCGGCACAGCAAGGCGACCTTGGTCTATTACGGCCACGACATCCATCACCTGCGAATGCAGCAGCAGTTGCAGCTGCAGCCCGATCCCGCACTCGCGCGCGAGGCCGAGCGTTTCCGTGATTTCGAACACGCGCTCTGGCAGGAAACCGACGTGGTGCTGTACCCGTCGAGTGACGAAACCACCCACGTCCGCGACTGGCTGGCGAGCAAGGCACCGGATGCGGCCGTTCGTGCGGAAACCATTCCGCTCTATGCCTTTGAGCCGGTTGTCGACGCCGATGTGCCGGAAGCGAAGGAGCGACGGGATATCCTGTTCGTGGCCGGTTTCGCGCATGCGCCGAACGTGGATGCAGCGCGATGGTTCGTTGACCAGGTCCTGCCACTGGTGCAGGCGCAGTTGCCGGCAGTGCGTGTGAGTCTGGTCGGGTCCAACCCGCGTCCGGAGATACTGGCCATGTCGTCCGACAACATCGACGTTACCGGCTATGTAAGCGACGAGGTGCTGGAGGGCTGGTACCGCAAGGCTCGAGTTTCAGTGGCACCGCTGCGTTTCGGTGGCGGGGTCAAGGGCAAGGTGCTGGAGAGCCTGCGACATGGCCTGCCCTGTGTGACCACTTCGGTCGGCATGCAGGGCCTGGGCGAGGCAGCCACCTTCATGCCAGCGGCCGATGATGCCGCCGGCATGGCAGCACATATCGTGCTGCTGCTACAGGACGACGTGCGTTGGCAGCAGGTATCGGACGATGGCCGCAGATTCATCGACCGGCACTATTCGGATGATGCCCTGCGGCGGATCCTGTCCAAGGCCATTGCAGCTCGCTGAGCATCCACAACCCCGCCGGTGAGCGGCACCGGCGGGCCCTGGTCCATGGTTTTGTGGGCCACGCAGGCAAGCGAACACGGGCTTTACGCTGCCGGTCGCATGCGTGAAAATGCGTCGTCTTCGCCTCGGTTGATGGCGATCTCTAGGAGCATTCCATGCGGACTCAATCGCGTGCGCTGTGGGTCTGCGCACTGGTGCTGACATTGGTAGGCTGTTGTGATGAAGCCGGACGGCGACGCGCTGGCGCGGCCGGAACCGCACCCGAAGTGCCCGGCCTGCAGGCTGCGGTGACCGACGCATCTGTTGCCGGAATGAGCCTGGTCCATGCAAGTGTGCATGGCATGTCGGTCCAACCGAAGGTAATCAAGCTTGATTGCCGGGGTGCGGCCGGATCGTCCGCCGAAGTACAGGTTGTATGGGCGTCCGAGGTCGCAGGTGTGTCTTTCGTTAAAACTACTGTGGGCAGTCTGACCCAGGCGCCGAAGGTCTGGGTCGAAGGTGGTGCCGCAGGCAACGAGGTCACGGGGCCATGGATCAATGACGGTTCCGAGTTGACCCTGAGCGACGGCAACGGTCGGATTCTGGCCACCATCCGTGCCGTGGCTACGGCCTGTCCGTCCCCTTGATCGGGGCGGACCTGCACAACCTTTTCCTGCCCACCGGAGCCGTATCTTGAAAATGCCTGTCTTTGGATTCGGTGCGAGCCGTTTCGTGCTTGCGTCGCTGGTGGCAGCCTCGCATCTGTGGTCAAACATGCCGCACGGCTATGCGGCCTATGCGGTGTGGGCGTTCTTCGTGCTCAGCGGCTTTCTCATGACCCTGGTGCTGACGACCAAGTACGGCTTTGACGGTGCAGGCCTGAAGGCGTACGCGTTCAACCGCTTCATGCGCATTTTCCCGCTCTACTGGCTGGCCGCGATCATGGGCCTGCTTACGCTCTGGTACTACGGCAGCGTGGGTATCGATCTTCGTCCCATCAACGGCGAGTTCCACATGCCGCGCGGTCTGCAGGACTGGGCTTATGTGGTCACCCTGTTCCCGGGCATCACTCGCGGTGGCCTTCCGGTGCCGGTCGCCAACGCGCTGGCCATCGAAGTGGGTTTCTATCTCTTGATGCCGATGATGGCGACCTCGCGAGGTGCGGCGGCACTCGGCGTGGTCATTGGCGCGTTGATCAACCTCAAGCTGGGCATTCATCAGGACAGTTTCGGCGAGCGTTACGCCACGTTCCTGCCGTGCCTTCTGCCCTTCGCGGTCGGCGCGCTGGTCTGCCAGTACCGTGAATCGCTGGCGCGCATCCGTATGCCCTTCATCAGTTGCGCGGCGTGGCTGCTGCATGGTGCAGTATGGTTCTTCGTGCCCAGCTGGCCGTGGGACTGGGGCCTGTACGCGTCGCTGCTGCTGTCGGCGTGGATGGTGGTATCGCTGCATCAGCAGCGCGGGGGCAAGCTGGACAAGATGCTGGGCGACCTCAGCTATCCGGTCTACCTGATCCACACCACGGTGGCGGCCTGGTTTGTCTGCGCCTGCGGCTTCACCCGTCCGTTCACCACGTTCTTCCTGCCTGCATTTGCAGCCACTGTTGCATTGTCGTGGCTGATCGTCGTCTTGATCGACCGCCCGCTTTCACGCCTGAAGCGCAAGCCGCCGGCACATGTGGTTGAGGCGCACTAGAGAAAGCTGCGCAGTACTGGCAGGGCGGCAACAAAAATGCCGGCGCGAATCCCGCGCCGGCATTTTGTTGGTTCTCCGGGCTGATCCCAGCGGGGTCAGTGCACCGGTGCCTCTGCAGGACAGGCCGGCAGCTCGATCTGCTGCTGGGTAAGGACGCCTTGGCTGTCGGAGCGGACCAGCGACAGCAAGGAGTGGTCCGGCAACGCGTGTTCGACCGTAAGTGTCGTTTCCTGTGACGTCGTGCTGGCCAGCAACGTTCGCTGTGCACCCACCGAGTCCACCCACAACTGCGCGCCGAAAGGCGCCAGGTTCCGGGTATCAAACTGGATGTGCACCGGCTGTGCTGCACCGCGCCCGCTGCAACTGCCAGTCACTGGAGTGGCCACCAGCGTAGCCTGCGCTGATGCCTGCATGATGCGCTGGTCGAAACGCTGTTCCTGCGTGGTGCCTGGCCAGAAACCGGGCACCGTGGCCAGTGACGGGTAGAGGCGATTACGGATCTGGAACCGGTTGGAAAAGATGTTCAGCTGCTTGTCCTCCAGCAGCGAGATCAGTTTCACCCGCTGTTCCTCGGGATAGCCGCATACGGTCATGATGTCCGGGCAGGCCGCCGGCGGGTTGCGCGGGTCGGTTGCCAGCCGTTGCATGGCCAGTGCCGTGTTCTGCCAATAGGGAATCAGGTAGTGCGGCAGTTTCCAGTTGTAGACCGACGCTTGCCATTGCACGCCGAGCAGGCCGGCGATCAACAGCATGATGGCGCCACGCTCGATCACGCCAGTCCTCGTCGAGGCGGGCGACGTCGGGCGCGTGAGGCGATGGTGGAACATCACCGCGATGGCCACCAGGTTGATCTGGTAGGACATGACATACCGCGGCTGGTGCAGATAGTTCCAGTCGAACGCAGGCACCCTGCTCAAGATGATGCCCGCGGTCAGGGCATACGCCACCAGCATTAGGAACGTGGCCATGGCCAACGTACGGTCATAGGCGCGTGCACGCCAGGCACCGAATACGGTCACCCAGAAGAACACCTGCAGAGCGAGCACTACGGCGGCACAAACCAAGGCTGCCTTGCCGGTGCTGTCGGGGAAGCGCGAGGCAAGCAGCTGCAGGTGCACCAGGCTGTCGGAGAAGGGGATCAACAGCCCGCTGAAGGCGTCAGCGGTAAACAGCGATTCGACCAGGCCACGGCTGGGGAGCAGTACGGCCGAGCCAGTGCCTGCGTGCTGCGCGACCCACCACAGAAACACGCGCGCCAGGATGAGGCCGCCCACGCCGGCAGCCAGAATCCTGAGCTTGTTGCCTCGCGAGCAGTTCAGCATCGGTACGCAGGCAAGCGCTGCGGCGATCACCAGCACCAGTGCGATCTCGTCGGTGCACAGACCCAGCAGGAGGGTCGCAAGCAGCACCAGCACTGGCCTGGCTTTCTCCAGCTCGCTCATCACCAGCGAGAAGTACAGCGTGCCCAGCAGCAGCGGGATGTACCCGAGTGTCGCCAGCGGCCAGGTGAAGATGTTGGAACTGTTGAGCGACAGGCCAAGCGCGAATACCAGCCCGATGCACAGCCACGAGAACGCGTTGCGCAGGGAATCAGCCTGGGGCTGGCGCGTCATCTCGCGGGAAATGGCCCAGCACCAGGCGATGCCGATGGCAATGCCTATCAAACCCTCGATGCGGAAGTCCAGATCGAAGTACTTGGTGTGAAACAGCAGCACCAGCTTCTGCAGGGGCTGCGCGTGATCACCTGCACCGCGCTGCATGAACAGGTCGAAGAAGGTCAGCGAACCATCGAGATAGCGCGGCAGGAACTTCTCGAGGAAATACCACGCGTCCGACTGCACAAGCGGCGTAGCAACGGCGTCGCTGTACAGCAGGGCATTTGCCGACGCAGCGATCACCAGCAGAATGCCGAAGGCACGCAGGACCGGGGCCATCGGCGCTGTCACTGGAAACGACAGCGCCGTTTCGTGGCGCGCGGCACGTGTCTTCGATACTTCATTCATGCGTACTGCCTCAGTGCCGCGTCGGCCGCCTCCATCACTGCATCCAGCTGCGGCTCAACACCGATCCAGAGGGGCATGCGCACCAACCGGATGCTGATATCGTCGGTGACGTGCATGGCCGAGCCTGTACGCCCATGGGAGATCCCCGCCGGGGAGGAATGCAGCGGGATGTAGTGGAATACGGACTGCACACCGCGTGCCTTCAGTTCCTGGATGAACTGCGTCCGTGCCTCCAGCGAGGGCAACAGCATGTAATACATGTGCGCATTGTGGCTGCAGTGGGCCGGTATGGTCGGCCGTACCAGGCGGCCTGCAGCCTCATGCGGTGCTGCCCAGGCGTGGTAACGCTCCCAGATCGCCAGGCGGCGGGCGGTGATGTCCTCGGCCGCATCCATCTGCGCGGCCAGGAAGGCGGCAGTGATCTCGCCGGGGAGGAACGAGGAACCCACATCCACCCAGGTGTACTTGTCGACCTGGCCGCGGAAGAAGCGGCTGCGGTTCGTGCCCTTTTCGCGAATGATCTCGGCACGCTCGGCGTGGGTGTGGTCGCGGCACAACAACGCGCCGCCTTCGCCGGAAATGATGTTCTTGGTTTCGTGGAAGCTCAGGGCGCCGAGATCGCCGAGGGTGCCCAGCGGCCGGCCCTTGTAGGTGGACATGATGCCCTGAGCGGCATCCTCGACCACCGCCAAGCCATGGCGCGCGGCAATGGCCAGGATCTCGTCCATTTCGCACGATACACCGGCGTAATGCACCACGCAGATGGCCTTGGTACGCGGGGTGATGGCCGCTTCGATCAGCGCCTCATCGATGTTCAGCGTGTCCGCGCGGATGTCCACGAACACCGGCACCGCCCCACGCAGCACGAATGCATTGGAGGTCGAGACAAACGTGTAGGACGGCATGATCACTTCGTCGCCGTCTTCAAGGTCCAGCAGCAGGGCTGCCATTTCCAGGGCGGCGGTGCACGAGTGGGTCAGCAGCGAGGCGCTGGCGCCGGTGCGCGCATTGAGCCACTCATGGCATTGCTTGGTGAAGGGACCATCGCCGCTGAGATGCCCATTGGCATGCGCATGGGTGATGTTGACCAGTTCCTGGCCAGTCATGAACGGCTTGTTGAAAGGAATCACTGCTGCTCCTGATCGTGGCTGGCGTCGGCCTCGCGCACGCATTCCATGATGTAGTGTGTATAGGGGACGAAAAGCATATCGCTTCTGACCTGGCCTTTGACCACCCCGAACTCTGCCTCGGCGAGGGCATGGTAGGCGGACGGTGTGCGGATGCTCTGGCCACGATCGCGGGCGATCAGGCCGTGGGCGATGGCCGACTGGCCATCGACGTAGGCACCGTCGAGCGAGATGAAACGGCCGCCCGGCTTGAGGGCGGCATGTGCGGTGCGCATCAGCGCCCGCGCGTGTGAATCGTCAAGGTGGTGCAGGATGCCGATGGCCAGCACGAGGTCGGCCTTCTGCTGCTCCTGACCCACCTTGTAGTCGGCCACATCCATGCATTCGAAGCGCGCGCGGTCACCAAAGCGCTTCCGTGCGGCATCGATATAGTCCTGGGACAGATCGAACCCGACGTAGCGCAGGCCCGCGGGCAGCTGGCTGAAAAGTTCGCCGGTACCGCAGCCGATATCGAGGACATGATCACCCTGGCGGGGGCGGATATGGTCGCGGATCAGCCGTGCACGGGAACGACGGGCGCCCAGCAGGTTCTGCAGCAGGTCGTAGACCGCCGGGTGTGAAAGCACTGCGTGCAACCCATCGGTCTTCTGCGACATGGTTCAGGCTCCGGAGCGAGACAGGACAATGACGCCCAGGATGATCAAGGCGGTGCCGGCGATCTTATGCGAGTCGAAGGACTCGCGGAAGAGCAGTACCGCAAGGGTTGCCACCAGTGGGAAACTCAATGCGGTGAACGGGTAGGCCTTGCTCAGCGGCATCCGGCCGATGGCCGCCATCCAGCACAGCGAAGCGCCGAATGCCGCGGCGAAGGCGCTGATCACCCAGGGATTGAGCAGCAGGGTGATGATCGCACGCAGGTTCAGGCCGTCGATGGTCGACCCGGGATTGAGGCTGACCTGCCACTTCAGCATGAGCTGGCCATAGACGGTCAGCAGGATGGTCAAGGCAATGAAAACGTAGCTCATCGGGTCAGGTCGCTGGCAGGGTGATTTTGCGGGTAAGGACATCCAGCAGGTCGGTGCCGTCCCAGACCGGGTGGAAGTCCAGGGCGCGGCCGAACGGCACAACGCGATCGATGGCGCGATTGCCGAGACCGCATAGGAAGTCGCGCAGCGCCGAAGCCGTGAAGCCGTGCTGTACCAGCGTCTGGTCGCGGTCATCGAGTTGTGCTGCCAGCGCATCAAGTCCGTGCAGGTCGATTTCGACCACCAGACCGTGGCCGGACTGGATCTCGCGGATCCCGCCATCGGCGCGCGCCGCTTCCAGACGCAGCGGGTACAGGCCGATGGCATCGGCGGAGTGCACGCCATGACCGGTTGCAGCCAGCAGGTTGGCGTCGGTCACCCGTGCCATCAGCGCGGCCGGCTCGTCTTCCAGTGCGGCGGCCTGCATGCGCACCGCCGGCCAGAAGCGTGCCTTGGCTGCCGTGATTGCGGGCTCATCGCCGACCCAGTACAGGGTGCGCGGTGACGAGCAGGCCTGCTGGCCGAACCAGAGTACGTCGTTGCAGAAGCGCCGGGCCAGTTCCTGGAGATCGGCATCGCTGCCTTCGGTGAGGGCCGCTGCGCGCATCATCGCTACACCGAAGCGGTCCGGGAAGGCGAGTTCGACGGCCAGTGGGGAGATCGGCAGCGAACGGATCTTGGCGACAGTGGCGTCCCCGCCCCAGATGATACGGGCGTGGCAGTGACGGGAGATCGCGGTGGTGATCGAATCGTCGTGCGGGTAGGTCAGCAGCACTGCACGTTCCAGTACCTGCGGGTGCAGGCCCTCGCGCTGCATGTCATGCAGGATCGAAACCAGCGCATCGCGCTGGGTGCTCTGCTTCTGCGACAGGCGCGCCACGTTGGTGTTGCCCGACAGCACCGACATCAGCCAGGCGTATGCGAACAGTACGTCCACGTTGGCCGGCGCCAGATGGAAGATCAGGCCGCGGGCCAGGTCCAGTTCGGTCGGGTGCGTTCCGATGCGTTGCGACAGCTGGTTGACCGCAGCGCCGCGGAACCAGTGGCCCAGGGTGGCCAGCTCGGGGTGCTGGCGCAGTTGCGGCAGTGCGAATACACGTCGGGAGAAATCAGCGACGAACTCGCGCAGCGGTGCGCTGAACGGCAGCAGCGGCGGCAGTGCTGACAGGCGTTGCAGTTCAGCGTCCAGCGCGGCGTCCGGGTGGATTGAGAAGAGCAGTCTGGTCATGCGTTGGGTACCGTGCGGGTATCGCTGCAGCCGCGGATTTCCACGTTCTTGATACGGCCAAGCACCGCGAAGTGCTTGCCGGGACGGCCACAGGCGCAGTCGTCCTCGCCGTGGATCACGCCGAGATCTTCGGTCAGCAGGCTGTGGCCGGGATAGCTTTCGGGCAGGAGGCTCAGCACCTGGATGGCACCGGTGGTGCCATGTGGTACCGGGCGCAGGTCCTGCAGGTCACGCACGATCACGTCTGCATAGGCCGGTGCATGCAGGTGGCCCTGCTCGCATTCGAAGAAGATCGAGCCGACCTGTTCGACCATTCCGTAGTAATTGTGCACGCGCTCGATGTCGAACGTCTGCGACAGTGCGGCCTTGTAGGCGGCATTGTCGACCTTCTGCTCGTCCATCTTCTTCCAGCCGCCGCCATGTACCAGCATGCTGCCGGCCGGAAAGCGGATCTGCTTGCCGTCGCGGCGTGCGGCCTGCACGAACGACTGCCAGACGATGAAGGTAAAGCCGAACAGCAATACCGGCTCGTCTGGCTGGGCCTGCAGCCATTGCTCCAGTGCGGCCCAGTCCGGCTGCAGGTCTTCGTCCAGCAGGTACAGGTGGTCACGGCCGAAATTGGAGAAGCCGAGGATGCCTGCGGCGCGCGCATTGAAGCGGCTGCGGTCGCGCAGGAAGCTGGAGTCGTCGACCACCAGCATGCGCAGGCGCTTGGCACCTGCGAAGTGGGAGAAGATGCGGGTCAGGGCACGGGCCTGGGCACGTGCGGTGTCGGCGTCGAGGAAAATGCGCGATACCGCGGCACCGGTGGTGCCACTGGATACCAGTGTGCGCGAAACCTTGTCATCCTCGATGCTCTTGAGGTCCATCAGCTTGAACATGCGCACCGGCAGCCACGGTACCTGCTCAAGGCTGGCCGCGTCGTCGGCCGGCCACAGACCGTCGAGAATGCGCGCATAAGGGGCGCACTGCGCGCGGTGGTGGCCGGTCAGGCGATTGAGCCCGTCCAGCAGCCAGGCGCGCTTCTGTGCGCGGTCCAGGCCGAAGACATCGACATCCAGGGCGGCGGCCGCATCGGCAGCCGGCGCAGCGGGCAGGGTCACCTTGCAACTCCTTGTCCGGCCATCTGCCGGAGACTCTGGTAATCCACCTTGCCGCTGGCCATCAGGGGCAGCGCATCCAGATGGAGGGTACGGACGTGGCCACCGAACAGCTTGTAGCGTTCCTGCACAAGCTGGCGCACCTGCGCCTGTTCGGCGATCTCGGTGCCGTGGCTGAAGGCCACCAGGTCGTCATCGTCGCCTGAGCAGACGATCTGCTGGCTCAGTGCAGACGACAGCATGGCCTCGACTTCGTCGAGATTGACCCGGTTGCCGGAAATTTTCAGGAAGCGCTTGGCGCGTCCGGTGATGTAGTGAAAACCGTCTTCGTCGACGCGGGCGAGGTCGCCGGTGCGCAACACACCCTGCAGCTCGTCACCCTTGGCCAGGTCGGCGCGGGTGCTGGCATAACCCATCATCACGTTGGCGCCGGAATAGATCAGCTCACCGGTCGCGGCATCGACCTGCATACGGCCACCGGGGACCGGAATACCGATGCTGCCGACCTTGTCGATGATGCGTGCGGAAGGAACGTAGCTGATCCGTGGCGATGCCTCGGTCTGGCCATACATGACGAAGAACTCCAGGCGATGGGCCTGGCTGGATTCAGCGAAATAAGCCACCAGTTCATCGCGCAGGCGGCCGCCGGCCTGGGTCAGCATGCGCAGGCTGGGCAGCTGCAGCCGGGCAAGGCCCATTCGCCGCAGGATCTCGAAGGTGGCCGGGACACCGGACAGTGAGGTGATGCCGTGACGGCGTGCGCTGTCCCAGAACTCGCGGGTCATCAGGCTGTCCTCGCTCAGCACCACCGATGCACCCACGGCCAGGTGACTGTTGAGAATGGACATGCCGAACGAGTAGGCCAACGGCAACGTGGTGATCGCGCGATCTTCGGCATGCAGGCCCAGGTACTCCACGATGGCGCTGGCATTGGCGTCCAGGGCGGTGGACGACAGGCGCACCAGCTTGGACGAACCGGTACTGCCGGAGGTGCTGAGCAGCAGTGCCAGGTCAGGATGTGGCGCGTCGGTTGCTGCGTCCGCCTCGCGCACGTGCAGGGACACCGCTGTGCCCTGCTGCACGGTCCGGTAGCCTTCGGCGGCCTTGCCCGGGCTGGCCACCCAGTCCGGCTGGTAGTGCGCCACCAGCGCGGCCAGCAGCTGCGGGTCGGTATCCGGCTGCAGCAGCAGCGGAACCTGGCGTCCGCTGCGCAGCGCGCCAAGGTACAGGGCAACGGCATCGACATGGCTGGGCATGCACAGCAGGCCCATGCCGCGCCCGTCCGGAAGCTGTGTGGCGTGCTGGTCGGCCAGCTTGGCCAACGCGGTGTAGTCCAGCGACTGCTCGCCGTCGATCAGGGCAATGCGCGCGCCGTGCTGCTCCAGGTTCCAGAACGACATTCAGACCACCATTTGTCCGTCGATGCCAATCACCTGTCCGGTGACATAGGTGGAGGCATCACTGAGCAGGAAGGCCACCAGCGCGGCGACTTCCTCGGGGGTGCCGGCGCGGCCCATCGCAATCGATGCAACGCGCTTGGCATGCGCTGCCTCAGGCATGTTGCGGGTCATGTCGGTGTCGATGAAGCCCGGCGAGACGGCGTTGACCCGGATGCCGCGTGGGGCCAGCTCCTTGGAGGCCGAGCGCGTGGCACCGAGCAGTGCCGCCTTGCTGGCTGCGTAAAGGCTGAGCCCGGCGGCACCATTGATTCCCATGATCGACACCAGATTGACGATGCTGCCTGCGCCGCTGCGGGCCATCAGCCGTGATGCGTACTGCATCGCCATCAATGGTGCCTTGACGTTGACAGCCAGCACCTGGTCGATGTCCTCGCCACGGATCATGCCCAGCAGGCCTTCATGCAGCACGCCAGCGTTGTTGACCAGTCCGTCCAGCCGGCCGAAGCGTGCAAAGACCTGTTTGAACAGGCCGGCGATGGCCTCGGCGTCGGTGAGGTCCAGCGCCGCACACAATGCCGGCGGCGCGCCGAGTGCCTGAACCTGTGCATCCAGTTCAGCCAGGGCCTGTCCATCGCGGGCCACCAGTACCAGTTGCGCGTGCTGTGCAGCCTGCTGCAGGGCGATCGCACGACCGATGCCGCGCGATGCACCGGTGACCAGGATGACGGGCGCGACGTCGGCCATGATCAGACAGCCGCGCCGTGCTTGCGCAGGATTTCGCGGGCCTTGCCGACCGAACTCATGTCGATCACTTCGTCCATGTCGATCATCACGCCGAATGCTTCTTCCAGCGCGGCCACCACCGACATGTGGGCGATCGAATCCCACTGCGGGATGGTGGCGTAGCGCAGTTCATCGTTCACGCTGTCGGCCGCGATGCCCAGCACACGGGCGAACACGGCAACGACCTTGTCTTCGGTAACGGTGTTATTCATAGAAATTTCCTGAACCCAAACAGGGTGCTGTTGAAATGGAAGCCGAGGCGGGCATAAAGGTTGAGGATGCCCGTATTGGCGGCAGAAACCAGGGTCGTGCACTGCGGAACGCCGCGTGCGGCGAGCGATTCCAGAGCGGTGATCCAGAGCGGCAGGGCCAGCATCGCATAGGGGCCGGTGGCACCGGTCAGGAGCAGCTCGCAGTTGCTGTTGTCAGCCGCCACGCGTTCGGCATGGAAACCGATGGTGCGTCCGCGTGATTCGGCGACCTGGGCCAACCCGCCGCCGACCAGATCTTCGATCCAGTTGGCGGTGCGCAGCGCCGCGCGCTGCGGGTCGATGGCAGGATCTTCCAGGAAGCGGCCATGCGCGAAATCGGTGGTGGCGATGCGCCGCAGTTCGGCCACGTCCGCACCGGTCGCCGGACGCAGCGTCGGCAGCATGCCGCGCGGTACCGGCGGCAGGTTGGCAAAGCCGCTGCGCGAGACGGTCAGGGAGGTTTCCACGAAGGCATAACCCTGCATCAGCAGGGCCGATTTGGCCGCCGTCTGGGTCGCGTCGATGCGGCCGAACAGGTAGTGCACGGCATGCGTGGCGCACCATTGCTCCAGTTCGGACAGCAGCGGGGCAGCCTGCTCGGCAGTGGAGATCTCCAGGCAGGTCACCTCGACGGTGACAAAGCCCAGTGCGCGTTCGTCCCAGGGGGTCAGGCGCGCGGCAATGCGGCCCTGGCCGTTGTCGATGACCACGTTCACCGCATTTCCTCTGCGTCGTTCACCGCATCGGCGACGATGTAGTACGGGCGCTTCTGCACGTTGCGGAACACCTGGCCGACATACAGACCAACCACGCCGAGGCAGAACATCACCAGGCCGCCAATGAGCCAGACCGAGCCGATGATGGAGGTGTAGCCGGCCACCTCGATGTCCCCGTCCCACCAGCGCAGCAGGCTCATGGCCACCAGCACGAAGGCGACCAGGGAGCAGACGATGCCGGTGCCGGCAACCATCCGCAGCGGCTTTTCGGAGTAGCCCAAGGCGATGTTCATCGACAGCTTGAGCAGCTTTCGCAGGGTGTAGGAGGTCTCCCCGACAGTGCGGGCCTGGTGCTGCACCGGCAACTTGCCGATGCGGAAGCCGGCCCACTTGACCATCAACGGGAATGAACGGTCGCGTTCGGGCATCTGGCACACGGCCTGGATGACCTTGCGGTGGTAGATGCCGAAGTTGGCCGTGCTCGGGTCCTGGGGAACGCCGGTCAGCCAACCCAGCACACTGAAGAAGGTCCAGGAGGACAGGCGCTTGAGCGGGGTGTCCTGACGTTCCAGGCGCTGCGCAAACACCACATCCAGTTGTTCGGCATTGGCCTTGCGATAAAGCGCCGGAATTTCGCCGGGCACGTCCTGCAGGTCGCAGTCCATGACGACGGTCCATTTGCCACGTGCGTGTTCGATACCGGCGGAGATGGCTGAGTGTTGGCCGAAGTTGCGCGACAAACGCAGGCCTCGCAGCCACGGGCGGCTGCTGGCCAGTTCCGCGATCCGGGCCCAGGCCCCGTCGGGGCTGGCGTCGTCGACCAGGATCATCTCGAAGCTGACGCCCATCGTCGTGATCGCCGCTTCCACCTGGTCCACAAGGTCTTCCAGACAGCCCTGGCAGCCATAAACCGGCGCCACCACTGAAATTTCAAGGGTGGAATCCCCGCGGCTTGGAGAGGAAGGCATCGCGTCTGTCATGGCGTAGAGGGATCCTGGCGCGCCCTGCCTCGGCACGTGAATGTCACCATCTCGACAGGTGGCCGGATGCACGGAGAGCTGCGTGCCCCGGCATCCGCCCGCGCGACGATCAGTGGCGGCAGTCGCCGATTATAGCTTTACCGGCCGTCTCACACCGGCCGGGTGTAATCTTCGCCAGGCTGGGCGTGGGTCCACGCGTTCAGCTTCTGCCGGCTGTGTCAGTGGCTGGCCTCAAGCTGGATCGCGCCCAGTTCCACTGCCGCATGCCCCGGGCAGCCGATCGACACCGGCAGCGAGCCTGGCTTGGCGAGCAGTGCAGGATCGCTGAAGGCGGAGGTCACCAGCAGATCGCCGTAAGCGGTGGCTCCGGACGTGGTGCCGACACGTACCTGCGGATGCCCCTGCAACTGCTTCATGGTGATCCAGATTCCACTGCTGCCGTCGGGCTGCAGGTTGAATCCTTGTGCTGCCGTACCGGTGCGCGGGCCCCACTGGTCAACCGTGAAGCTGCACGCGTCGGCAGCAACCGATGGTGCCGGTTCCGGCGCAGCCGAAACATCGAGAGTGCCCACCTGTACCGGTGGTTGGCCGGGGCAGCTGAGGGTGACCGGGACGGGACCGGCGAGGTTGGCGATGGCGCCGGTAGCAAAGGCGGCCGTGATCAGACGCTCGCCCGCATTGGCCTTGCCGACGGTGTTGCCGATCTTCACCTGGGGCGTGCCGCGCAGATGCTTCATCGTGAACCACATGGCGCTGGAGCCGTCGGGCTGCACATTGAACCCCTGTCCCGGCGCCGTCTGGTGCGGGCCCCATTGATCGACCTCGAACTCGCAGTCTGCATGGCTTGCTTCGACCACCATCGGGTGCAGGCGAGGCACGCGGAACGTCTCGGCATGCTGCGTGCGCAGGTAGTGGCCATCGCCGAGGACGGTGTCCTGGCGGAGGGCGCGCAGCTGGTCGAACTGCTTCCAGGCGGCATTGCAGGTCGGGGTACGCGGTGCGCTGTCGCGGCCGGCACAGTCGTTCCAGCTGCCGTCGTTGCCGGTGAGGAGGTGCCCGCGGAAGGGGCGCAGCGTCATCGGGCCGCGCTGCGCCGACTGCGGCAGCAGGGCTCCGTTGCCCAGCAGCTGGCCGATAAGGCCCGGCAGCTCGTACATCGGCAGATCGGTGCCTGTGCGAAGCGCTCCGCGGTGCCCATCGAGGATCAGCAGCGGTGTACGGCTGATGCCGACCTTGCGCCGGGTCGCCGGGGTGTCGAACACCGCCTTGTCACCGCCGTTGACCGCGGTGTAAGGGTCAGGGTCCACATCGAGCGATGGCGAGTGATCGCCGAAAGCGATGATCAGGGCCTCTGGATCGCGTGCCAGGACAGCTTCGGACCAATCCATGAAGGCCTTGGTGGTATAGGCCACTGCATTGGCATAGGCATGAAGCACTGGAACATCAGTCGGGCTGATCGTCACCAGGTCGGGGCGGCGCTCGGTATTGCGGACAAAGCCCCAGTGTGACGACAGCGAAACGAGATAATTGAACAGGGGGCCGTCGGATTGGTTTTCATCCAGGTACTGCAGGTTCTGCCTGAAGAACGAACTGTCGGCCAGCAGACCACCTTCCAGATCATCCAGCTCGAAAGCGCTGATCGGTCGGTACAGATCGAAGCCGGCGTGGTCATAGGCACGTACCCGGTTCCAGTTGTCGGCAAGATGCGCGTGGCTGGCCACCGTGCGGTAGCCCGAGCGCGCCAGCACTGCAGGAAGGCAGGGCGAGGGATTGCGCATCAGGTTGACGAAGGCGACCGAGTTGCGCGGAGCGGGCAGGCCGCACAGCACCTCGAACTCGGCGTTGGCGGTGGCCCCCCCCATTTCCGGCGACAGCACGTAGGGGCGTCCAGCGCTTTCCCACAGTGCCAGGAAGCGTGGGTCGAGCGGGCTGCGGGAGCTGTGGTAGCGGTCCAGGAGCGTGATGTCCCAGACGCTTTCGAGCAGGACGACGTGTACGTTGCGCGGCTTGCCGATGCTACCCGGGCGCCAGGCCTGCAGCGCCAGTGCATCGATCTCTGCAGCTGTAGGAACCTTGCGGGTGTCCTCGCGCATGATCCGCCAGTCTTCAAGCAGGTACAGCAACGGACCGCGCACCCGCAGCAGGCTGAGCTGATCCTCGCGGCCTGGAATCTGCACGATCTCGCCATTGGGCATCTTCAGTTCTTCGATTCCCACCGGAAGCAGGCTTTCGGAGATCGGACGCAACACGCCGGACGCAGTGGGCAGCAGGAACACGAACACGGTCGCGGTGGCCAGTGCCAGCAGGCTGCGCCAGCGCGGACGGAGGCTGCCCAGCGGGAGCAGCACAGCGATGGCAATCAGGACCGTGGCCAGCAGCAGGGGGCGGCCAGACAGAGTGGCCAGCAGGATGGGCAGCGCCTGTACATCTGCGATGGAAAGCGGCATGTGCAGCATCGCCACCTTCGCCGCGTTGCCGACCAGCAGCAGGCTGGCCAGTCCAGCTGCCAGTGCCGAACCCCACCAGTGATTGCGCAGGGCAGGGCCAAGCAACCACAGTGCGCAGCCCAGCAACAGTCCGGTAGCAATGATCGCTCCGGCGCCATACGTGAATCCAAAGCTGATCCATGCCGCTGCGGCCGTCACACCGCAGGCCACCAGGGCGATCGGCAGGTACTTCCATGAAGCAGCCAAATCCTTGGCAAATGCACGGGCAGTTGCCCTTGTTCCTGATTTCATCAATATGACAAGCGTGTGAAAACGGACGCATTCTGGTCCGCGAAACCGCGCATGGCCAGCCCCGGGGCATGTCGCTATGTATCAGAATTTGTCGACCCCGGCGCTTTGCGGTCACGCGAATATCCCCGGCGGAAGTGTGGCTCCAGCCGGGGATCGTGCCCACTGCTTCAGGCGTTGCAGCTATGGGGGCCGAATCAGCCCAACGCGGCTTCCAGCTCCGGCAGGATCGCAAACAGATCCCCCACCAGGCCGATATCGGCAATCTCGAAGATCGGCGAATCCGCATCCTTGTTGATCGCGACAATGGTGCCGGCATCCTTGATGCCGGTCAGATGCTGGATGGCACCACTGATGCCGACTGCCACGTACAGTTCCGGCGAAATGATCTTGCCGGTCTGGCCGACCTGCAGGTCGCTGGGCACGTAGCCGGCGTCCACGGCCGCACGCGAAGCACCGACGGCGGCGCCGAGCTTGTCGGCCAGCTGGAAGATGATCTTGAAGTTCTCTTCCGAACCGACGCCACGGCCACCGGAGACCACGCGCTTGGCGCTCTGCAGGTCCGGGCGGTCGCTGGCGCCGGCGGCCAGGCCGACGAAACGGGTGTGGCTCGGCAGGGCCGCATCGACGCTGGCGGCTTCAACCGAGGCACTGCCACCCTGGGCGGCTTCCGGCCACGACGCGGCACGCACGGTGGCGACCACGATCTGGTCGGCCGGCGCTTCGACGGTGATGATCGCGTTGCCGGCGTAGATCGGGCGCTTGAAGGTGTGGCTGCCTTCGACGGCCATCAGGTCCGAAACCTGGTTGACGCCGAGCAGGGCGGCCACGCACGGCATCAGGTCCTTGCCGAAGGTGGTCGACGGGCCGAACACGTGCGTGTAGCCCTTGGCCAGCTGCGCGATCTGCGGGGCCAGTACCTGGGCCAACGCCTGTGCGTTGGCAGCGTTGGCCACGGTCAGGACCTTGGCGACGCCTGCGATCTTCGCCGCTTCAGCAGCAACGGCGTTCGGGTCGGCAGCCAGCACCAGCACATCGATGCTGGCGCCGGAAATGGCGGCCGCAGCGCTGACGGTCTTGGCGGTGGCGGCGTTGAGCTTGCCGTCGTGGTGCTCGGCGATGACGAGAATCCTGCTCATTACAGCAACCCCTTCTGCTTGAGTGCGGCGACCAGTTCGGCCGCGTCCTTGACCATCACGCCCTTGCTGCGCTTGGACGGCGCGGCGTACTGGGTGGTCTTGAAGGTATCGGCGGCTTCAACACCGAGGTCGGCCAGCTGCAGGGTCTCCAGCGGCTTGGCCTTGGCCTTCATGATGTCGGGCAGCTTGATGAAGCGCGGCTCGTTCAGGCGCAGGTCGGTGGTGATCACGGCCGGCAGATCGACTTCCAGCGTTTCCAGGCCGGCGTCGACTTCACGGGTGACCGTGGCCTTGCCGTCGGCGATCTCGAGCTTGCTGGCGAAGGTCGCCTGCGGACGGCCCCAGAGGGTGGCCAGCATCTGGCCGGTCTGGTTGGCGTCGTCGTCAATGGCCTGCTTGCCCAGGATCACCAGATCCGGCTGTTCCTTCTCGATCAGCTTGAGCAGGGTGCGGGCGGCGGTCAGCGGCTGGATGGCCTGGTCGGTGACCACGTGGATGGCACGGTTGGCACCCATGGCCAGGCCGTTGCGCAGATGCGCCTGGGCGTCGGCCGGCGCGATGGTGGCAACCACGACTTCGCTGGCGATGCCCTTGTCGCGCAGGCGCAACGCTTCTTCCAGGGCGATTTCATCGAAGGGATTGGGAGACAGCTTGACGCCGTCGGTGACCACGCCGGAACCGTCCGGCTTGACCTGAATGCGGACGTTGTAGTCCACCACGCGCTTGTACGCGACGAGGATTTTCATCTGGTACTCGATCCTTGTAGTGCCGGCCGCTGGCCGGCTCACAGTAACGGGAAACGTCCGGTCCTCGCACAGCAACCGGTTCGGGGGTGGGATCCCGATTCTAGCTGGCTTGGGGTGACCATGCGAATGCGTATGGTTATGCTGCGATGCCGCATGAGGCGCCGCTGCAGCGACCTGCGTTCACGTCCAGCAGGCAGTCGTGAAGACGGGGCCGATGTATCCTGTAACGCTGATTCGGGCCTCCTCAGCGTGGCCAGTAGACGAAACTTCAACAGGAGAACGAGTAGTGCCCACATGGCTTGTCACCGGCGGTGCCGGATTCATTGGCGGTAACTTTGTTCTCGAAGCGGTCGCCCGTGGCGTCAAGGTGGTCAATCTCGATGCGCTGACCTACGCCGGCAATCTCAAGACCCTGTCCAGCCTGGACGGCAATCCGGACCACGTGTTCGTGCAGGGCGACATCGGCGACAGCGCCTTGGTGACCCGCCTGCTGGCCGAACACCAGCCCGATGCGGTGCTGAACTTCGCCGCTGAAAGTCACGTGGACCGTTCCATCGACGGTCCGGGTGCCTTCATCCAGACCAATGTGGTCGGGACCCTCGGGTTGCTCGAGGCCGTGCGCGATTACTGGAAGGCGTTGCCGGCCGAGCAGGGCGCGGCGTTCCGCTTCCTGCACGTGTCCACCGACGAGGTGTACGGCACGCTGGGTGAGACCGGCAAATTCAGCGAAACGACCCAGTACGCGCCCAATTCGCCCTACTCGGCGTCCAAGGCAGCTTCGGACCATCTCGTGCGCGCGTTCCACCACACCTACGGGCTGCCGGTGCTGACCACCAACTGCTCGAACAACTACGGCCCGTACCACTTCCCGGAGAAGCTGATCCCGCTGGTGATCGCCAAGGCGCTGGCCGGTGAGCCGCTGCCGGTGTACGGCGATGGCAAGCAGGTGCGCGACTGGCTGTTCGTGACCGACCACTGCGAGGCGATCCGCACCGTGCTGGCCAAGGGCAAGGTGGGTGAGACCTACAACGTCGGTGGCAATTCGGAAAAGCAGAACATTGAAGTGGTGCAGGCGATTTGTGCGCTGCTGGACCAGCGCCGCCCGCGTGCGGACGGCCAGCCGCGCAGCAGCCAGATCACCTACGTTGCCGACCGCCCGGGCCATGACCGCCGTTACGCGATCGATGCCTCCAAGCTGAAGAACGACCTGGGCTGGGAGCCGGCCTACACGTTTGAACAGGGCATCGGCTTCACCGTCGACTGGTACCTGGACAACCAGGAATGGGTGAACGGCGTGCTCGACGGCAGCTACCGCCTGCAGCGCATCGGCACCGCGGCCTGAACCAAGGACACGACATGACCCAACGCAAGGGCATCATCCTCGCCGGCGGCTCCGGCACCCGGCTGTACCCGATCACCAAGGGCGTCAGCAAGCAGCTGCTGCCGGTGTATGACAAGCCGATGATCTATTACCCGCTGAGCGTGCTGATGCTGGCGGGCATCCGTGAAGTGCTGATCATCAACACCCCGCACGAACAGGCCTTGTTCCAGCACCTGCTGGGCGATGGTTCGCAGTGGGGCATGGACATCCAGTACGCCGTGCAGCCGAGCCCGGATGGCCTGGCCCAAGCGTACCTGATCGGCCGCGATTTCGTGGCCGGCAAGCCGAGCTGCCTGGTGCTGGGTGACAACATCTTCCACGGCCACGGCCTGCGCGAGGTGCTCAAGCGCGCCGACGAACGCGTGGACGGTTCGACCGTGTTCGGCTACTGGGTCAATGATCCGGAGCGCTACGGTGTTGCAGAGTTCGACAAGAGCGGCAAGGTGATCGACCTGGTCGAGAAGCCGGAGAATCCGCGTTCGAACTATGCGGTCACCGGGCTGTATTTCTACGACGGCAAGGCCAGCGACTACGCTGCCGAACTCAAGCCTTCGCCGCGTGGCGAACTGGAGATCACCGATCTCAACAAGCGCTACCTGCAGGAGGGCAATCTGCACCTGGAAGCGCTGGGGCGTGGTTATGCGTGGCTGGATACCGGTACCCACCAGTCGCTTCTGGAAGCGTCCAATTTCATCGAGACGATCCAGACCCGCCAGGGCCTGCAGGTCTGCTGTCCGGAAGAAATCGCCTTCGGCCAAGGCTGGATCAGCGCCGAGCAGTTGGAAGCGCTGGCTGCACCGCTGATCAAGAATGGCTACGGCCAGTACCTGCACAAGCTCGCCCTGCGTGGAGTCGTTCCGTGAAAGTGATCGAAACTTCACTGCCGGGTTGCCGGGTGATCGAACCGGCGGTTTTCGGTGATGAGCGTGGTTTCTTCTACGAGACCTGGAACGCCGAGCGCTTTGCTGCATTGGGCCTGCCGGATCGTTTCGTGCAGAGCAATGTGTCCACCTCCAGCCGAGGTGTACTGCGCGGGCTGCATTACCAATGGCCGCGGCCCCAGGGAAAACTGGTATCGGTGCTGGAAGGCGAGGTGTACGACGTCGCCGTCGACATCCGCCGCGGCTCGCCGACGTTCGGCCGCTGGGAGGCGGTCGTGCTGAGCGCTGAGAACAGGAAGCAGTTCTGGATTCCGGAAGGCTTCGCCCACGGATTCGCCGTGCTGTCCGAGCGCGCATTGTTCAGCTACCTGTGCACGGATGTCTACGTCAAGGAGGTGGATGCCGGCATCCGGTGGAACGATGCCGATATCGCCGTGGACTGGCCGATCAGCACTCCGACCCTTTCGGCCAAGGACGAGAATGCCCCATTCCTGAAGGACATCGCCGAAGATCGCTTGCCGGTGTACGTGCCGTGACCGTGCTGGTGTTCGGCGGCAACGGGCAGCTCGGCCAGGAACTGCTGCGCGCACTGGCTCCGCTCGGCAAGGTGGTAGCGACCACCCGCAGCGGCACGTTGCCCGATGGCAGCACCTGCGAGGTGGCTGATTTCGGCCGGCCTGACAGCCTGCCGGCACTGCTGGATCGCCTGCAGCCGTCGGTGGTGGTCAATGCGGCCGCTTACACCGCCGTTGACCGTGCCGAACGGGACGTTGATGCCACCTTCGCTGCCAACGCGCAGGCGCCGGGCGTGATCGCGCGCTGGTGTGCGGCGCATGGCGTGCCGTTCGTGCATTACTCCACCGACTACGTGTTCGATGGCCAGGGCACGGCCCCGTACCGTGAGGATGAACCGACCGCGCCGCTGGGGGTCTATGGCACCAGCAAGCGTGATGGCGAAGACGCCGTGCGCGCTGCCGGCGGCCGTCATCTAATCTTCCGCACGGCATGGGTGTATGCCTCGCACGGCGCAAACTTCCTGCGCACGATGCTGCGGGTGGGCGCTGAGCGCGATCAGCTGCGTGTGGTGGCCGACCAGATCGGCACGCCGACGCCGGCGGCATTGATCGCTGATGTCACCGTGCAGGCGCTGCAGCATCCGGGCGCGCTGTCGGGAACGTGGCACCTGACGGCGTCGGGCCAGACCAGCTGGCATGGCTTTGCCGAAGCGATTTTCGCCGAAGCGCTGGTGATGGGCGTGCTGGACAAGGTGCCGTCGGTTGAAGCCATCCCCAGTTCCGAATATCCGACCCCGGCCAAGCGACCCGCATGGTCGGTGCTCGACAACCGCAAGCTGCAGCAGGACTTGGGCATCGCGCTGCCAACGTGGCAGGACGGCCTGAAGCGGGTCATGGCCGAGATTGCCTGACCCGGTAGGCGATGTGCCGACCAACGGTCGGCACCCACCGCAGGGCGTAGGGTCAACTCCGCCCGTAGGTATCCTCGAACCGCACGATGTCATCCTCGCCGAGGTAACTGCCGGACTGCACTTCGATCAGTTCCAGCGGCAGCTTGCCGGGGTTGCGCAGGCGATGGGTCACGCCCAGCGGGATGTAGGTGCTCTGGTTCTCGCTGAGCAGGATCACTTCGTCCCCACGGGTGACTTCGGCGGTGCCGCTGACCACGATCCAGTGCTCGGCACGGTGATGATGCATCTGCAGGCTCAACGTACCACCCGGCTTGACGGTGATCCGCTTGACCTGGAAACGCTCGCCGTTGTCGATCGAGTCGTACGCCCCCCACGGGCGGTAGACCTTGCGGTGCCAGGTTGCTTCGCTGCGGCCGTCGGCCTTCAACTTTGCCACCACCGTCTTGACCTCCTGCATGCGGTCGGCCTTGCCGACCAGCACCGCATCGTCGGTCTCGACCACGATGACATCGTCGAGTCCGACCATCGCCACCAGGCGCTCGCCGTAGGCATACGTGTTGCGGCAGTCGATGGCGATCACATCGCCCTGGTGCGCATTGCCATCGCCGTCCTGCTGCGACACATCACGCAGTGCGGTCCACGAGCCGACATCGTTCCAGCCGGCATCCAGTGGCACCACCACCGCATCAGCGGTCTTTTCCATGACCGCGTAATCGATCGAATCGGACGGCACGGCAGTGAACGCGTCCTTGTCCAGCCGGGTGAAATCGGCATCGCGGCGTGCGCTCTGCCATGCGTCGCGGCAGGCCGACAACATGGCCGGCTGCAGGCGTTCCAACTCCTGCAGGTAACGCGAGGCCTTGAACAGGAACATCCCGCTGTTCCAGTAGTACTGGCCGCTGGTCACGTAGCCGGTGGCGGTGTCCAGGTCGGGCTTCTCGACGAAGCGTTCGACCGCACGCACGCCGTGGCCGTCGGCGGCCTTGATGTAACCGTAGCCTGTTTCCGGGCCGGTCGGCACGATGCCGAAGGTGACCAGCTTGTCGGCTTCAGCGGCGATGGAGGCGGCCTGGACCGCAGTGCGGAACGCAGCTTCATCGGTGATCACATGATCGGAGGGCAGCACCAGCAACAGCGCATCGGCACCATCGCGGGTGGCTTCCAGCGCCGCCACGGCAATCGCCGGAGCGGTGTTGCGGCCGACCGGCTCGAGGATGATCGCGGCTGGTTCGGCACCGACCTGCTGCAGTTGTTCGGCAGCAACAAAACGGTGCTCTTCGTTGGCAACGACCAGCGGCCCGCGGCTGGCGATCGGGGCCACGCGCTGCCAGGTGGCCTGCAGCATGGTCAGTTCACCGGCCAGGGGCAGGAACTGCTTGGGATAGGCCTCGCGTGAGAGGGGCCACAGGCGGGTACCGGAACCGCCGGACAGAATGACAGGCTGGATGTTGCTCATGGTTGTCCCAGGTTACTGCTTGAGGAGGGCGGAAATCTCGTCGGTGCGGGCCTGCATCAGGGCCGCATCCCCGCGGGATTCCACGTTCAGGCGCAGCAATGGCTCGGTGTTGGAGCTGCGCAGATTGAAACGCCAGTCGCCGAAGTCGGCGCTGATGCCATCGGTGTGGTCCAGTGCCGGCGACTGCACGGCGAAGTGTTCCATCACGCGGGCCACGGACGCCTTCGCATCGCTGACCTTGAAGTTGATCTCGCCGCTGCACGGATACGCCGCCATGCGGTCCTCCACCCAGTCGGCCAGCGAGCGGCCGCTTTCGGAAATCAGCTGGGCGATCAGCAGCCAGGGGATCATGCCCGAGTCGGCATAGGCGAATTCGCGGAAGTAGTGATGGGCGCTCATTTCGCCGCCGTACACCGCATCCTCTGCGCGCATCTTCTCCTTGATGAAAGCGTGGCCGCTCTTGCACAGCACCGGCACGCCGCCAGCCTGCTCGACCATTTCCACGGTATTCCAGACCAGCCGTGGGTCATGCACGATCTTGCCGCCCGGGTTGCGGTCCAGAGCCGCCTTGGCCAGCAGGCCGACCAGGTAATAGCCCTCGATGAAGCGCCCGCTGTGATCGAAGAAGAAGCAACGGTCGAAGTCGCCGTCCCAGGCAATACCGAAGTCGGCGCCGTGCTCGCGAACCGCCTCAGCGGTCGCGGCGCGGTTCTCCTGCAGCAGCGGATTGGGGATGCCGTTGGGGAAGTTGCCATCGGGTTCGTGGCAGATGCGGATGAACTCGAACGGCAGGTGCGGTGCCAGCAGGTCGACGATGGCGCCGGCGCCGCCGTTGCCGGCGTTCACCACCAGCTTCAGCGGCTTCAGTTTGCTGACATCGACATAGGACAGCAGATGCTGGATGTAGGCGCTCTTGTCGTGCTCGGCGGTCTGCCCAGCCTTGGCCGGGGCGGCGGGCGCGGTATCGGCGGCAACCGCATCGGAGATCGCGAACAGGCCGGTGTCCGAGCTGATCGGGCGCGCGTTCTCCTTGACCAGCTTCATCCCGTTGTAGTCCATCGGGTTGTGGCTGGCGGTGACCATTACACCGCCAGCTGCACCCAGGTGATCGGTCTGGAAATACACCTCTTCGGTACCGCACAGGCCGATGTCGATCACTTCGCGGCCGGTGCCGCGCAGGCCCGATGCCAGCGCATCCTGCAGCGCCGGGCTGGTCAGGCGCACGTCATGGCCAAGGACCACCGGGCCGGGCGCGAGCTGCGCGGCCAGGGCCACGCCTATGCGGCGGGCCAGGTCTTCGTTCAGTTCTTCCGGCACGCGGCCACGGATGTCATAGGCCTTGAAGGCGGGCAGGGGCATCGATCAGATCCTTTGGTGAGCTCAGCTTTTCATTGTAGCGCCCGGCCTGTATGGGAATCGTTTCCATCAGGCAACGCCACATGACTGACGTTCCCTGTCAGGCCTGCGCCGGCCGCCTGCTGGCCCTGCCAGGGCGTCTGCCCGGTGCACCCGGCAGCGGCGCCAGCAGCGCCTCCAGGTCTGCTGCATCGAAGCGTGGACCTGTGCCTCCGGCACCCTCGAGGATCGCCTCGGCCAGCTCGGCCTTGCGCTGCTGCAGGTCGGCGATGCGTTCTTCGACGCTGCCCGCGGCGATCAGCTTGTAGACGAATACAGGCTGTTGCTGGCCGATGCGATGGGCACGGTCACTGGCCTGGTTCTCGGCGGCCGGGTTCCACCACGGATCGAAGTGGATGACGGTGTCGGCGGCGGTCAGATTCAAGCCCACGCCGCCGGCCTTCAGGCTGATCAGGAACACGGGAACCTCGCCGTCCATGAAGCGCTGTACCGGTGTTACCCGGTTCTGGGTGTCGCCGGTCAGGGTCACGTAGGCCAGGCCCAGCGCATCCAATGCCTGCGCAATCAGGGCCAGCATGCCGGTGAACTGCGAGAACAGCAGGATGCGGCGTCCTTCTTCGACCATGGACGGCAGCATCTCGCGCAGCAGGTCCAGTTTGGCCGAGCCTGCAGTGCGCGCGGATGTCCCGCCCGGCAGCAGACGCGGATCGCAGCAGACCTGGCGAAGCTTCAGCAGGGCGTCCAGCACCACGATGTGGTTGCGTGCCAGCCCGCTGCCGTTGATTGCTTCGCGTACCTGTTTTTCCATTGCCGCACGCACGGTTTCGTACAGTTCGCGCTGGCCGCCTTCCATCGCCACGGTGCGGGTGATGACCGTCTTCGGCGGAAGTTCGGAGGCAACCTGGTCCTTGCGTCGGCGCAGGATGAAAGGACGCATGCGCTGGGCCAGCAGCTGTGCGCGCCGGCGATCGCTGCCGCGCTCGATGGGGTGGCGCCAGTGCTGGTTGAACTGCTTTTCGCTGCCGAGCAGCCCGGGCAGCAGGAAGTCGAACTGCGTCCACAGCTCGCCCAGGTGGTTTTCCAGCGGGGTGCCGGTCAGGCACAGTCGATGACGGGCCTGCAGCGTGCGCAGCGTGGCCGCTGCACGCGATCTGGGGTTTTTCACCTGCTGTGCCTCGTCCAGGATCAGCAGGTGATAGGAATGCGCCTGCAGTGCCTGTTCGTCGCGCCAGAGCAGGGGGTAGGTGGTCAGTATCAGATCATGTGCGGCAATGGCGCCGAACTGCGTGTCACGTGCGGGTCCATGCAGGGCCAGTACGCGCAGATCCGGGGTGAAGCGCGCAGCTTCACTCTGCCAGTTGTGCAGCAGAGACGTCGGCATGACCACCAGTGCCGGTTTGTCCAGGCGGCCGCTCTGTTTTTCAACCAGGAGATGGGCCAGGGTCTGCAGTGTCTTGCCCAGGCCCATGTCATCGGCCAGCACGCCGCCCAGACCCTGCTGGCGCAGGTACTGCAGCCAGGACAGGCCTTCAAGCTGGTAGCTGCGCAGCGTCGCGCGCAAGCCCTGGGGCGCCGGGACAGCGGTCATCGCCGGTGCGTCCAGCAGGCGCTGCACGCGTGCGCGGGTATCGTTGCTGCTGTGCAGTCGCAGCTGCGCGGCTTCCTGCAGTGCCTGCAGGCGTCCGCGATCGTGCGCCTGCAGGCGCAACGGTTGCCCGTGGTCGCCGAACAGATCCGCCAGCAGCGCGATCACCGGTTTCAGGCGGCCTGCGCGCAGGGCCAGGCGTTCATTGCCCGCCGTCGTCAGCAGTACGTTCTCGTCATCGCCGATCGCGTCCAGCTGGCCGCGCAGCCAGCGCGGATCGGACTGCAGTACGCCCTGCAACAGCGGAACCAGGGCAACGCTGCGGCCATCGACGTCAATGGTCAGGGCCAGGTCGAACGCAGTGCTGTCGGTGGGCATCGACCGCACATCCAGGTCGATCTCCTCCACCCGGGTGATGCGATGGCGGAAGGCATCGTCAGTCTCGATCTTCCAGCCCAGCGCTTCCAGCCGCAGCACATCCTCCAGCAGGAAGCGGGTCCAGTCGAAACTGCGCAGCTCGAACAACGGACCACCGCCATCCAGCACGATGCGCGGTTGCCGCTCGCGGTGCAGGTGGACGCTGTTCAGTTCAGCTTCGCGTCGTGCCTCCCCGGCCAGGTCACGCGGCAGCAGGTAGAGCTGGCCCTCGGCGCCATGCACGAACAGCGACGGGTCGTCGAGAAAGCGCACGTGTTCGCCGTATTCGAAAGCGACGGTGGCGACGTCGAGCCACTGCGAAGCATCGCGTTCGGTGAGCCAGGCGGGACGGTACTCCATGCTGTGCAGATGGAGGATCGGCGTCATCGCCTGGGTCTGCAGGGTGGGCAGCGTTGGCCTGGAGGCCGGACGCAGCAGGCCCGGCGCGCCCTGCAGGGAGGTTTCCAGCGCGGCCAGCAGCACGGCGGCGACATGCTCGCAGTGCCCGCCCGCCGGACAGGTGCAGCGACTCTGCAGGGGGCTGTGCGGTGTGCGGGCGCTGGCATCCAGGTCGATCGACACCTGCCAGCCCTCGAGCTGGGCGGTCAGCAGCGGTGACTGGTAGCGCAGTTCACGCACTGCCGAAACGAGGTGGTTGCCCTTGCCCAGTGTCCCGGCATCCAGCCAGCGGGACAGTTCCCCTCCGGTGAATACTACGGCCATGCGTCGTCCTGTCCTCTCCATCTGCAGCACGCGTTGCCAAGGGCACCGCAAGCGGGGAAGCGGACATTCTACGGATTGAAGGCCCGGCATGCTGGTTCATGCTGCGGCGCATCCCAGCCGGCAACGGGTGTACCGCTAGAATGGCGGCATTCTCACCGGGTAGGGCAGTAGAGATGCAGCAATCGACTTCCAGCGGCACGCGCAGCAAGCGTTTCGCCTCTGCGGCAGATGCCCTGCAGGGCGTGGTCGCTGATGGCCAGGTTCTGGCCGTGGGTGGCTTCGGCCTGTGCGGTATTCCTGAAGCACTGATCGCCGCACTGCGCGACAGTGGGGCCAAGGGCCTGACCGTGATCTCCAACAACGCCGGCGTGGATGGCTTCGGCCTGGGCCAGCTGCTGGAAACCCGGCAGATCAGGAAGATGATTTCGTCCTACGTGGGCGAGAACAAGGAGTTCGAACGGCAGTTCCTGGCCGGCGAGCTGGAGCTGGAATTCAATCCGCAGGGCACCCTGGCCGAACGCCTGCGTGCCGGTGGTGCGGGTATCCCGGCGTTCTTCACCGCTACCGGCTATGGCACGGTGGTGGCCGAAGGCAAGGAAACCCGTGAGTTCGACGGCAAGCATTACGTGATGGAAACCGCGCTGCGCGCCGACGTGGCACTGGTCAAGGCCTGGAAGGCTGACGAGGCCGGCAACCTGGTGTTCCGCAAGACCGCGCGCAATTTCAACCCGGCCTGTGCGATGGCTGGCAAGGTCTGCATCGTGGAAGTGGAGGAGGTGGTGCCGGTCGGCAGCATCGACCCGGACCAGGTGCATCTGCCGGGTATCTACGTGCACCGCATCGTGCACAACCCCACTCCCGAAAAACGTATCGAACAGCGCACCATCCGTGCGGAGGGCAACTGAGATGGCATGGACCCGCGACGAGATGGCGGCGCGCGCTGCGCGTGAACTGACCGATGGCGCCTACGTGAACCTGGGCATCGGCCTGCCGACGCTGGTGGCCAATCACATTCCCGACGGCGTGGATGTGTGGCTGCAATCGGAAAACGGCCTGCTGGGCATCGGCCCGTTCCCGAGCGAGGATGAGGTCGATGCAGACCTGATCAATGCCGGCAAGCAGACCGTCACCGCGCGCGCCGGTGCCAGCTATTTCGGCAGCCATGACAGCTTCGCGATGATCCGCGGTGGCCACGTCAATCTGGCGATCCTGGGCGCGATGCAGGTCACCGACAAGGGTGACCTGGCCAATTGGATGGTGCCTGGCAAGATGGTCAAGGGCATGGGCGGGGCGATGGACCTGGTGGCCGGCGTACAGCGGGTGGTGGTGCTGATGGAGCACACCGCCAAGAACGGCGAACACAAGATCCTGGCCGAATGCACGCTGCCGCTGACCGGTGTGGGCGTGGTCGATCGCATCATCACCGACCTGGCGGTATTCGATGTGAGCGATGACGGTCTGGTGCTGGTGGAGACTGCCGCGGGTGTGGGCGAGGATGAGTTGAAGGAAAAGACCGGCGTCGCGTTCAAGCGCCGCTGAGCATCCACGGGGCGGCACGTCGCTGCCCCCTCTCCCTAAATCTCCCATGCTGTTTCCCCACGACCTGCCTGATGCTGACGTCCGCCATCTGCCGGGCTGGTTGCCAGCGGGGGACGCAGACACGCTGTTGAAGGCGCTGTGCGAAGCGGTTCCTTGGGAGATTCACCGCATCCGCATGTTCGGCAACTGGGTGGACTCACCACGGTTGAGCTGCTGGATCGGCGATCCGCAGGCGCGCTACCGCTATTCAGGCGCCGAGTTCGTGCCCCATCCGTGGCCGCTTGTGCTGGGGGCATTGCGCGACCGGCTGCAAGCGCAGGGCGTGGGTCGATTCAACAGCGTGCTGCTCAACCGCTACCGCGGCGGCACCGACTACATGGGCTGGCACAGCGATGACGAGCCGGAGCTGGGGGCGGCGCCGGTGATTGCTTCGTTGAGCCTCGGAGCGGCGCGACGGTTCCTGCTGCGCCGACGTGACGATCCTGCGCGCAAGGCCGAGTACCTGCTCGGACACGGCGATCTGCTGTTGATGGCCGGGGAGACCCAGCGCCACTACCAGCACGCGCTGCCGAAGATGGCGCGGGTGCAGGGTGAACGCATCAACCTTACGTTCCGCTGGATCACGCCGCGGACCTGACGCAGGTCCCGGACGATTCATCCACGCACGGCGTGGATCTACCCGTTTCGCAGCACCGGGCCCGGCGCAATCAGCGGAAACCGTTCAGCGCTTCAGCGTCTGCTTGTCGTTCTGCCCGCTGGTCAGCGTCCAGCCCACCACGTCCTGGGCCACCTGCTGCAGGCCACGCTCGAAGGCGGCGGCTACGGCCGACACGTCGGTGCTGCCCACCGGCTGCAGCTGGCGGAAGGTACGGTCGGCGACCACCCGCTGGCTGGTCACGTCGATCAGCTTGGCGTTGATCTCGATGACGACCGTCGGCGTGGGCTGGCCCTGGTAGTCCGATTCGAAGCGACGGACGTCGGTGGACAGCTTGTAGTCGGCGCGGATGCCGGCGGCGACGCGGGCCACGCCGTGGATGCGGCCGGAATCCTCGAAGCCGCGCAGCAGGGTGTCTTCGATCATGTCGGTGGCCGGCTGCGCCCAGCTGGCGCCCTTGTAGATCTCCAGCTCAGACGGCGTCGGCCGCACGTTGATGCGCGGGCTGTCGACCATGCGCGCGGCGCTGGGCTTGGCCAGCACCAGTTGCCAGTCGGCTTGCGGCCAGCTGGGGTCGACCTTGACCTGCACAGCCGGCGAATAGAGGGTGACGGGGTTCATGTCGCCGCTGCCGAGGATCGAGCAGCCACCCAGCAGGGTGGCCAGCGACGCTGCCAGCAGCAGGCGCGGAAGGGTGGTCGGGCTCATTTGGGTTCGAACTCCTTCGGGGCGTCGCGGCCGAGCAGGTAGCGCGCGGGGTTGTTCTCGAGGCGGTCGCTGACCCGGCGCAGGTCGCGGATCAGGCCACGCAGTTCACCCAGGGTCGGGCCGAGCTGGCCCAGGCCGTCATTGGCGAAGCTGTTGATGGCGGCGCGGTTCTCGCCAAGGATCGAATCGGCATTGCCGGCGGCCGAATCAAGTTTGGCCAGGGTGGCGTCGAGCTTGTCGATGATGCCCGGCAGCTGCTGCACCAGGTTCTTGTCCAGGCGCTCGATGGTGCCGTTGGTGGTCTTCAGGGTGGTGTCCAGGCTGCGCGCGGCATCGCGCGCGCTGAGCAGCAGCGACTGCGTGCCCTGGTCGCGGTCGGCCAGGCCGCCACTGATCGTTTCCAGGTTGGCCAGGGTGGCGTTGATCGAGGCGACGTTGCGGTCGCTGAGGATCTGGTCCATGCGCTCGACGATGCGGTTGGCCACGTCGGTGATGTTCTGCAGCGCCGACGGCGTGGTCGGGATGATCGGTGCCGGATCCTTGTTGACCGTGGTCAACGCCGGCGACTGTGGCGTGCCGCCGCTGAGCTGGATGATCGACGGACCGGTCAGGCTGGTGATCGCCAGCTTGGCGCGGGTATCGGTCTTGACCGGCGTGGTCGAGTTCAGGCGGATGCGTGCGACCACCTGGCGCGGATCGTCCGGTACCAGGTTCAGTTCGGTAATCGAGCCCACCGCGATGCCGTTGTACTGCACCGGGCTGCCGACCGACAGGCCGGTGACCGCTTCGCGGAACACCACCCGGTATTCCTGCCAGGTACGGTCGGAGGAGTACTTGGCGGCCCACAGGCCGAAGGCCAGCAGAGCCAGGCCGGTGATCAGGGTGAACGCGCCGATCAGCACGTAGTTGGCTTTTGTTTCCATGGCTCAGGCACTCTCGATCTGTTCGCCACGCGCGGCGCGCGCGCGGGGTCCGTGGAAGTATTCCTGGATCCACGGATGATCCAGTCTCTCGATTTCCGGCAGCGGAGCATTGGCCACCACCTTGCGGTCGGCGATGACCGCCACCCGATCGCAGATGGCATACAGCGTGTCCAGGTCGTGGGTGATCAGGAACACGGTCAGCCCCAGCGCTTCCTGCAGGGTCTTGATCAGGCGGTCGAACGCCGCCGCACCGATCGGGTCCAGGCCGGCGGTGGGCTCATCCAGGAACAGCAGTGGTGGATCCAGCGCCAGCGCACGTGCCAGGCCGGCGCGCTTGCGCATGCCGCCAGACAGCTGCGAGGGCAGCTTGTTGATCGCATCGGCAGGCAGGCCGGCCAGTTTCACCTTCAGCAGGGCCAGTTCGTAGTGCCAGCGTTCGGGCAGCTCGCGGTGGTGTTCCTTCAATGGCACCTGCACGTTCTCGCCGACGGTCAGCGACGAGAACAGGGCACCGTCCTGGAACAGCACGCCGGTGTTGCGTTCGATGTGCAGGCGGCTCTCGGCGTCGTCGGCGCGCGCGTCGCGGCCGAGCACCTCGATCTGCCCGGCATCGGGAACACGCAGGCCCAGGATCGAGCGCATCAGCACCGATTTGCCGGTGCCCGATCCGCCCACCACGCCAAGGATCTCGCCACGGCGCACGTCCAGGTCCAGCCCTTCGTGCACGGTCTGGCTGCCAAAGCGGTTGACCAGCCCGCGCACGCGGATGGCCAGGTCGTGGCCTTCGTCGTCCTGCATGGGCACGTCTTCGGGGGTTGGATGCGTGCTCATGTCACCAGTCCATGTGCATGAACCACAACGCCGCGAAGGCGTCGATGATGATCACCAGCGAGATCGTCTGCACCACGCTGGAGGTGGTTCGCTCGCCAACCGACTGCGCGGTGCCTTCCACCTTCAGGCCTTCCAGGCAGCCGATCAGGCCGATCACCAGCGCAAATACCGGCGCCTTGGACAGGCCCACCAGCATGTGCCGCACTTCCATCGTGTCGTGCATGCGCGCGATGTACATCTGCGGTGGAATATCCAGATCGAATGCGCCAACGGTGATGCCGCCGGCCAGGCCGGCGATCATCGCGATGAAGGTCAGCAGCGGCAGGGTCACCAGCAGCGCGACCAGGCGCGGCAGTACCAGCAGGTCGATGGGGTCGAGCCCCAAGGTGCGCATCGCATCGATTTCCTCGCGTGCCTTCATTGCACCGATCTGCGCGGTGAAGGCGCTGGCGGTGCGGCCGGCCAGCACGATCGCGGTCAGCAGCACGGCGAATTCGCGCAGGAAGGCGATGTTCACCAGTTCGACCACGAAGATCTCCGCACCGAAATCGCGCAGGATGGTCGAACCGAGGAAGGCGATCACTGCGCCGACCAGGTAGGACAGCAGCGCCACCAGCGGCACCGCGTCCAGCCCGACCTGCTCCATCTGGTGCACGGTCGCGGTCAGGCGGAAACGTCGGGGCTCCTTGACCAGGCGCGCGGCCTTGACCAGGTTCTCACCGAGGAAGCTGCACAGCGCCTTGATGTTGTGGCCGGTGGCGTGGACGCTGACGCCCAGCCGCTCCAGCGCCGCCAGCACGCCGAAGTCACGCTTCGGCTTCGGACGGTCGTCGGCCACTTCTTCGATCGTGCACACCAGCGCCTGGTGGTCCGGGCGGAACTGCAGCGCGTGCTCGCCGAGATCGGCGCGATGGGCGACGCGCAGTACCTGCAGCACGCCGGCCGAGTCGAGCAGCTCGATGCCGGTGGCGTCGATGCCGGTCAGTTTGTCCGGAACGCCGCGCAGCACTTCGGCCGCGGCCAGGGCGGTCTTCAGGGTCCAGTGGCCGGACAGCCGGATCAGTCCCGGATCCTGAGCGTCCTGTTCGAGCTGGGGGGCGTGGGTCGGGGTCATGGGGGCCATTCGGGTCGCAGCATAACCGTTCTGAATTGCACGTCGCGTCGAACCAGGATGAATTTCTCCAGCAGAGCCTGACGTAGGTAATACTACGGCGCATGTCCGCAGACGCTCACACGATCCCCACGCCCCAGGCCACCTACGCGCAGCGCGTGGCCTTCGTTTCCGAGATCGCCGGCCGCCTGCACAGCTACGGCACAACGGCCCAGCGCCTGGAAGCGGCGGTGGTTGCATTGGCCCGGCAGCTCGATCTGGATTGTGAACCGTGGTCGAACCCCACCGGCATCATCCTCAGTTTCAGCGATCCGGCGCAGGCCATCGGCTCCAGCGACATCACCCGGGTGATCCGGCTGGCGCCGGGCGAGAACGACCTGCACAAGCTCAGCGTGGCTGACGGGATCGCCGAAGAAGTGGCCAACGGCCGCATGAGCATCGCCCAGGGCCACACCGCGCTGCGCCAGCTGGACAAGGACCCGGGCCGGCGCGGCAAGCTGCGCACCATCCTGTCCTTCACCCTTGGTGCGGCCGGCGTGGCGGGCATGTGGAAGCTGCCGTGGCTGGACATCGCCACGGCCGGCGTCATCGGCCTGTTGATCGGCCTGCTCGGCATGGTCACCGACAAGCGCCCGGCCAGCCGTGAAGCGGCCGAAGCGCTGGCGGCGCTGCTGGCCGGACTGGTCGCCACCGTGGTTGCTACGTTCGTGGGCGCCCTGAATCTCAATACGGTGATCATCGCTTCGCTGGTGGTGCTGCTGCCTGGCATGTCACTGACCAATGCGGTCAATGAGCTGGCCAGCCAGCACTGGGTGTCCGGTACCGCGCGCTTTGCCGGCGCGTTGACCACGATCATGAAGCTCAGTGTCGGCGCGATGATCGCGGTGACCCTGGCCGATGTGCTGGGGCTGGACCCGATGATCCGTGCCTCGAGACCACAGGGGCCGTGGGTGGAGTGGGGCTCGCTGCTGACGGCGGCGTTCGCCTTCGCGATGCTGTTCAAGGCCAACCGCCGCGACTATCCGTGGGTGATCGCCGCTTCGGTGGCCGGTTACGCGATCTCCAAATTTGGTGGTCACGCCTGGGGTACGCCGGCCGGCATCTTCCTGTCGGCGATGCTGCTGACCGCCGGTGGCAACCTGTTCGGGCGCGTGGTCGGCCGTCCCGGCGCGATCATCCGCCTGCCGGGCATCATCATGATGGTGCCTGGCAGCACCAGCCTGCGCGGCGTGCTGACCTTGGTCCAGCAACAGGACGTGGGTGCCGGCCAGAGTGTATTCCTGACCGTGTTGAACGTGGTGATGGCGCTGGTCGCCGGCCTGCTGTTCGGCAACCTGCTGATGCCGGCGCGCAAGACGCTGTGATCGGGGGCGGTAGCGCCGGGCCATGCCCGGCGGATCGGGAAACCAACCGCTGCGCTCGCCGGGCATGGCCCGGCGCTACCCCAAAAAAACGCCGGCTTTCGCCGGCGTTTTTCATTGCGACCCGATCTGGCCTCAGGCCTTCTTGATCAGGAAATCTTCCGGCTTCTTGCTGCCCTTGGCGGTCAGCTCGGCCATCCAGCGCGGCTGCTTGCCACGACCGGTCCAGGTTTCCTTCGGGTTGGCCGGGTTGCGGTACTTCGGTGCAACCTTGCCCAGCTTGCGGCCGGCGGTCTTGGACGGGGCCTTGGTGGCCTTGGCGACCTTGCGTGCGCGCGGTGCGGGTTCACCACCGAACAGTTCCTCGATGGTGTAACCCTCGGTCTTGGCCAGCTTGCTCAGCTGGGCACGCACCTTGGTGATCGGGCGACGCTTGGCGACGATGGTCTGCTGCTTCTTGGCTGTGCGGATCAATGCGCCCAGCTCACGTGCCGACAGGCCGGTCAGGTCGATGCTCATCAACGATTACTCCAGAAACTAATTTAGGGACAGGGACGAGCCGGTCCGTGGCGTCGCGGGACAGAGTAATGAGGAATTAATCCCAGCACAAACAGTTGTGGTCACCGTCTGTCGGCTGGCTGGCCCGGTTGCGACCATTTTGACCGGATTATGTCCGCTGCGATTTTCCGGGGATGGCCATCCGGCATAAAAAAGACCGGGGTATACCCAGGTCTTTTCCGCTCAACCCTGCAGGCGCTGCAGCAGGGCGGCCTTGTCCAGGCTCTCCGCTTCGGCCGCCCGACGCGAGCGGTACTCGAAGGTCCCTGCGGCCAGGCCGCGCTCGCTGACCACCACCCGGTGCGGGATGCCGATCAGTTCCATGTCGGCAAACATCGCGCCCGGGCGCAGGCCGCGGTCGTCCAGTGCGGCATCCAGGCCGGCATCGCAAAGCTCCTGCAGCAGGCCTGCAGCTGCATCGGCCACGGCAGCGTCGCCCTTCGGATTGATCACGCAGACCACCACCTGCCACGGCGCCATCGCGTCGGGCCAGATGATGCCGGCGTCATCGTGGTTCTGCTCGATGGCTGCGGCGACCACGCGCGAAATACCGATGCCGTAGCAGCCCATCGTCATCACCGCGGCCTTGCCATTCTCGTCCAGCACGGTGGCATCGAGCGCCTTCGCATAGGTGCGGCCCAGCTGGAACACGTGGCCGACTTCGATGCCGCGGGCGATTTTCAGTTCGCCGCCGTCCAGCGCACGATCACCGGCGCGCACGTTGCGAATATCGGCCACTTCCGGTTCGGCCAGGTCGCGGCCCCAGTTGACGCCGGCCAGATGGAAACCGGCCTCATTGGCACCGACGACGAAGTCGGACATCGCCGCCACTTCGCGATCGGCGACCACGCGGATCGGCTTGGCCGGGGCGACCGGACCAAGGAAGCCCGGCACGCTGCCGAGGTATTCGGCGATCTCCGCTTCGCTGGCAAAACGCTGCTCGTCCAGGCCTGCAACCTTGCCCAGCTTGATTTCGTTGACCTCATGGTCGCCACGCACCAGCACCAGCACGAACTGCTGTGCCTTGCCTTCACCGGCAATCAGCGCCACCGACTTCACCGTGCGCTGCAGGTCGATGCCAAGCAGCGCGGCGACGTCTTCGCAGGTCTTCTGGACCGGGGTCTCGACCTTGCGCAGTGCCTCGCTGGCCGCAGCGCGCGCAGCCGGATCGGCGGCAATGGCCGCTTCCATGTTGGCGGCGTAGTCCGAACCGGTAGAGAACACCAGCGCGTCTTCACCGGAGTCGGCGATCACGTGGAATTCCTGCGAGGCGTCACCGCCGATCGCGCCGGAATCGGCCTGCACCATGCGGAAGTCCAGCCCCAGCCGGGTGAAGATGCGGCTGTAGGCCACCTTCATGTTTTCGTACTCACGCACGAGGTCTTCGTCGTGCAGGTGGAACGAGTAGGCGTCCTTCATCAGGAATTCGCGCGCACGCATCACGCCGAAGCGCGGACGGATCTCGTCGCGGAACTTGGTCTGGATCTGGTAGAAGTTCACCGGCAGCTGCTTGTAGCTGGACAGTTCGCTGCGCGCGAAATCGCAGGCCGCTTCCTCGGCGGTGGGGCTGTAGCAGAAGGTCTGTTCCTTGCGGTCCTTGATCTTCAGCAGCTGCGGGCCGAATTTCTGCCAGCGGCCGGTCTGCTCCCACAGTTCCTTCGGCTGGATGGTCGGAATCTGGAATTCCACGGCACCGGCACGGTCCATTTCCTCGCGGACGATGCGTTCGACCTTGCGCAGCACGCGCAGGCCCAGCGGCGACCAGGTGTAGAGGCCGGACGCGAGCTTGCGGATCATGCCCGCGCGCAGCATCAGCCGGTGGCTGGTCAGCTCGGCGTCGCTGGGGGTTTCCTTGGTGGTGTGCAGGTGGAACTGGGAGAGGCGCATCGTCGGCTTCGGATTACGGCAGAGATACCTATTCTGCCAGCCCGGCCGGGGGAGGGGTATCGGCCGGGCGGCGCCCGGCACCCGCAGAATCAACGTCAACGTCAAAAGCGGGTATTCCGTGGGATGGCGGGGTGGGTCCGGTTGCGGGGGACGCCGTAAACCCATCCGTGGGGGCTTGGCCGCGGCATCCATGCCGCGGACACCCCCGCAACCGGACCCACCCCGCCTTCGACAGATCTCCGCAATCTGTCGGGATGGCATGGCCTGCTCTTGGTGGGTGTCGACCTTGGTCGACACGTAGATCCACGCCATGCGTGGATGAATCTCCGTCGAAATCGAATATTTCGACAATTGAACGTAGATCATCCACGCATGGCGTGGATCTACTGGCCACCGGGAAACTGTCGAAGACGGGGCGGTGTCGGATTGCGGGGTGTCAGCCGCATGGATGCGGCTGCCAAGCCCCCACGGATGGGTTTACGGCGTCCCCGCAATCCGACACCGCCCCGTCATCCCACGGAATGCCCGCTTTTGACGTTGACGTTGACGTTGATTCGGCGGGTGCCGGGCGCCGCCCGGCCGATACCCCTCAACCCGCCGGGGGGCAGTACGCCTTGATCGCTGCCTCGGCCAGGCCCTTCTGCGCGCTGCGCTGTTCCGGGGTAAGCGCGGTATCGGCCTTGCCATCGCCGTCGGTGTCGTGCATCACCTGGCCGCCGCCATCCAGCAGCGCCACGTTGGCGCGGGCGGTGCTGCACTCCTTGGGCACCGGAGCGGCGCTGGTCGCCGCCGCTTCTTCCGCCACCGGCGTCCTGGCCTGGGCACGGGTCTCGTATTTGGCCCCGGTCGGCGGCGTTTCCGAATACTGGGTCACGCCCTTGGCGTCCTTCCACTTGTAGACAGGGCCGGCCAGCGCAGTGGTACTGGCCAACAGCAGCAGGCATCCCAGGCAGGACAGGGCACGCATGGCAAACTCCGCAGAATGGGCGTAGAACGCCGATTGCAGCATTGGCGCCGACCGCTGGCAAGTCGATTAAACTGGATTCCATGGACCCGATCACACCGCCGCCGCGCTCGCGCACGATTTACCTGCTGCCCAACCTGTTCACCACGGCTGGGTTGTTCTCTGGCTTCTACGCCATCATCGCCGCGGCCAACGGGGATTTCGTCAATGCCAGCATCGCCGTGTTCGTGGCGGCGGTGATGGACGGCCTCGATGGCCGTGTCGCGCGCCTGACCGGTACCAGCAGCGAGTTCGGCGTGCAGTACGACTCGCTGGCCGATCTGGTCAGCTTCGGCATGGCGCCGGCCCTGGTGATGTATCACTGGTCCCTGTCGGAACTGAAATACGACGGTGAGCTGGTCGGTCGCCTGGGCTGGGCGGTGGCATTCCTGTACGCCGCTTGCGCGGCCCTGCGCCTGGCGCGCTTCAATACCCAGGTAGCCGTGGTCGACAAGCGCTGGTTCGTCGGCCTGGCCAGCCCGGCTGCTGCCGGCCTGATGATGTCCTTCGTCTGGGCCTTCGCCGATGGCACATTGGGCTGGAACGGCAACGAGCTGCGCTTCGTGGCGCTGGCGGTGACCTTGGTCGCCGCACTGTTGATGGTCAGCCGCATCCGCTTCTGGAGCTTCAAGGGCGGTGCGGCCAAGGAGGGCGCACGTTCGGATCGTGTCCCGTTCCTGGTGCTGGCACTGGTGCCGATCGCCATCGCCATCGCGGTGATCGATCTGCCCCGCGTGTTGTTGGTCGTCGGCATCCTGTACGCCCTGTCAGGCCCGGTGATGTGGGGCGTGCAGCGCCTGCGCAAGAAGTCCGAGGCGGCGTGAGCCAGGACCTGCCCCTGTTGTGGTCTCCGGCCCAGCAGGCCTGGCTGCAGGCCATGGGCTACACCGTCTATCACGACGGCCAGTTGGCCGCTGAAATGGACGCGGCATTGCAGCTGAGCGTGGCTGAAGCCGCAGCATCGGCACCCGTGCCGGTTGAGCTGACGCGCACGGCTCCACCTTCGATGCAGCACGCACCCAGCCAGCGCGACGCGGCGCCGGAACCTCGGCCCGAGCGCGCGCCACCACGCACTGCCGTGCCGGTGGCGGCGCCGGACACCATACCGGCTGCGGCCCGTCCGCTACCCACCGGCAACGCGCGCCAACCGCTGGTGCGCTTGCCTGACCGCCTGCAGATCGCGCTGTTGCGTGCCTCGGGCTGCAATCCGAACGATCCGGCCACACAGACGCTGATGGAAAGCTGGCCGCTGGAACAGCTGCGTCGCGACCCTGCTGCCAAGCGCGCGTTGTGGCCGCAGCTGCGCGCGCTGCGCAAGGGCGGAACCGCATGAGTGCGGTCAGCCAGCCCGGGCCGGTGGCGATGCGTGCGCTGCGCGAGAGCGACCTCAACGGGGTGATGGCCATCGAAGTGCGTGGCTACCCCTATCCCTGGACCCGCGGCATTTTCCTGGATTGCCTGCGCGCCGGTTACCCCGGCCTGGCCATGGAGCGCGATGGCCTGTTGATCGGCTATGGCGTGCTCAGCCTCGCTGCCGATGAAGCCCATGTGCTGAACATCTGCATCGATCCGTTGGTGCAATCGCGTGGGCTGGGCCGCCAGCTGCTGCGTGCACTGGTCCGCCTGGCCGGTGATCGAGGCGCGCAGCGGGTGTTCCTGGAAGTGCGTCCGTCCAACACCCCGGCCCTGGCGCTGTATCACAGCGAAGGCTTCAACGAGATCGGCCGGCGCCCTCGCTACTACCCTGCTGCGCAGGGGCGCGAAGATGCGCTGGTGATGGCGATCGAGCTGGTGGACGGCGAGCTGGAGACAATGCCGCCGCTGTAATGGAGACGGTTGCCGGCCAGCGACCGGCACTACCGATGAATCTCCGCCTCGATTGGTACGCCGTTCTCATGCCAACCGCAGCGCCAGCACGCCAGCCACGATCAATGCTGCCGCCACCCAGCGTGCACGTGGCACCCGTTCGCGCAGCAGGAACACCGAGATCAGCAGCGCGAACAGGATCGACGATTCGCGCAGCGCCGATACCATTGCCACCGGCACTTGGGTCATCGCCCACAGCGCCATCGCATACGAGGCGGTGGTACCGATGCCGCCGGCCACGCCCAATGGCCAGTGCCGGCGCGCATACGCCAGCAGCGCACCGCGCTGCCGATGCAGCGCCCACAACGGCAACGGAATGCCCGACAGCAGGAACAGCCACAACGTGTAGCTCAGCGCATTGCCGGACAGTCGCGCGCCCTGCGCATCGACCAGGGTGTAGGTGGCGATCATTGCCGCCGTCAGCAACGGCAGGCGCAGCTGGCCGCCACGTGCGCCGCGGGCCATGCACAGGATGCCGCCGCTCACCAGGAGGACACCGAGCCAGGCCGACGGCGGCAGGCGTTCGCCGAGCACGGCGCCGGCCAGCGCAACGAGGATGGGCGCGCAACCGCGCATCATCGGATACGCCAGGCTCATGTCGACCTGTTGGTAGCAGCGTGCGACCAACGCGTAATACGTCACCTGCAGCAGCACCGAAGCGCCCAGCCACGGCCAGCTTTCCGCGGCGGGGAAGGGTAGCCACGGCAAGACGAGCGCAGACAACAGCGCAGCGCTGCCGGTGACGAGCACTGTGCCGAGGAACTTGTCCGGCCCGCGCTTGACGATCGCGTTCCAGCTGGCGTGCAGTGCGGCGGCGGCGAGGACCAGCAGGAAGATGGAAAGCGGCATCAGGCGATGATGCCACGCGTGGCAAAAGGAAACGCCGGGCATTGCCCGGCGTCGACCTCGAGAATGTGCCAACCAGGGTTGGCGCTTTGGTAGGTGCCAACCTTGGTTGGCACATCACAGCGGTGCGGACCACGGTCCGCACCTACCAGGGCGGCGTTACAGCTTCGCGCGCTGTTCGCGCAGGCCGGCCAGCTGGTTGTTCCAGTCGACCAGGCGCACGCGTTCCTGCTCGATCACCGCCGGCGGCACCTTGTCGGAGAACTTGGCCAGCTTGGTCTCGCTCTTCTCCTGTTCGCCTTCCACGCGCTTGATCTCCTTGTCCAGGCGCGCGCGCTCGGCATCGAGATCAACCAGGCCTTCCAGCGGTACCAGCAGCTTCAGTTCACCGACGATCGCGGCGGCTGCCGGCGGCGCACTCTGTGCGTCGGCCAGCCACTGGATGCTGTCCAGCTTCAGCAGGAACGACAGCGAGGCACTGAAGCGCTCGATGCGCACGCGGTCCTGTTCCTGGCCGGCCAGCAGGCGCAGCGGCACCAGCTTGGACGGGGCAACGTTCAGTTCGCTGCGCACGCGGCGCACCGCACTGATCACCGCCTTCAACCATTCCACGTCGGCCTCGGCCTGGGTGAAATCGCCCTCGAACTCGGCGGCGGTCGGGTACGGACGCAGCGACAGCGTGGTTTCGGCCAGGCCCAGGCGCGGTGCCAGCTGCTGCCACAGCTGTTCGGTGATGAACGGGGTCAGCGGGTGCAGCAGGCGCAGCAGCGCTTCCAGCACGTACAGCAGGGTGTGGCGGGTGCTCTCGGCGTCGGCGGCATCGGCACCGTTCAACGCCGGCTTGCTCAGCTCCAGGAACCAATCGCAGAACGCGTTCCAGGCGAATTCGTACAGGCACTGCGCCAACAGGTCGAAGCGATAGGCGGCGAAATGACCCTGCGCTTCGGCGGTGGTAGCGGCCAGGCGCGAGAGGATCCAGCGCTCGGCATCGGTACGCGGCGTCGGCACGCCGGTGAACGCCGCACCTTCGGTGTTCATCAGCGTAAAGCGGCTGGCGTTCCACAGCTTGTTGCAGAAATTCTTGTAACCCTCGGCGCGGTTCATGTCGAACTTGATGTCGCGGCCATGGGTGGCCAGCGCGGCGATGGTGAAACGCAGCGCATCGGCACCATGGGCGGCGATCCCGTCCGGGAACTCCTTGCGCGTGGCCTTCTCGATCTTCTCCACCATGCGTGGTTGCATCAACCCGCCGGTGCGCTTGGCCACCAGATCATCGATGGTGATGCCGTCGATGATGTCCAGCGGGTCGAGAACGTTGCCCTTGCTCTTGGACATCTTCTGGCCCTGGCCATCGCGGATCAGGCCAGTGAAGTAGACGTCCTTGAAAGGCACCTTCCCGGTCAGGTTGTCGGTGGCCATGATCATGCGCGCCACCCAGAAGAAGATGATGTCGAAGCCGGTGATCAGCACCGACGACGGCAGGTAGCGGTCGAAACCGCGCTCGGCCATCGCCTGCTCGTTCGGCCAGCCCAGGGTGGAGAACGGCCACAGCTGCGAGGAGAACCAGGTCTCCAGCACATCGCTTTCCTGGCTCAGCACGACGTCGCTGCCGAGATTGTTCTTCGCCCGCACTTCCTCTTCGCTGCGGCCGACGTAGCAGTTGCCGGTGGCGGCATCGAACCACGCCGGAATGCGGTGGCCCCACCACAGCTGGCGGCTGATGCACCAATCCTGGATGTTGTTCATCCAGTGGCGGTAGGTGTTGATCCAGTTCGGCGGCACGAAGGCGATTGATCCGTCCTCGACCAGTTCCAGGCCACGACGCGCCAGTTCGTCCATTTTTACGAACCACTGGTCGGTCAGGTACGGCTCGATCACCTGGCCGGTGCGGTCACCGCGCGGCACCTGCAGCTTGTGCGCCTTGGTCTCGACCAGGATGCCCAGGTCTTCCAGTTCACCCAGCACGGCCTTGCGCGCATCGTAACGGTCCAGCCCCTGGAAACGTTCCGGCGCGTTGTCGTTGATCGCGGCCACCGGAGTGAACAGGTTGATCATCGGCAGGCTGTGGCGCACACCCACCTGGTAGTCGTTGAAGTCATGCGCCGGGGTGACCTTGACCACGCCGGTACCGAACGCACGGTCCACGTAGTCATCGGCGATCACCGGCACGCGGCGGCCGGTCAGCGGCAGCACCACGCTCTTGCCGATCAGGTGCAGGTAGCGCTCGTCTTCGGGATGCACCATCACCGCGGTGTCACCCAGCAGGGTTTCCGGACGGGTGGTGGCAACCACCAGGTAATCGCGGGTTTCGCGCAGGGTTTCGACGCCGTCGGCATCGCGCTCGACGTGCTCGTAGCTCAGGCCTTCATCCAGCTGGTAGGCGATCGACCACAGGAAACCGTCTTCCTCGGCGCTCTCCACTTCCAGGTCCGAAATCGCGGTCTTCAGCACCGGATCCCAGTTGACCAGGCGCTGGCCGCGGTAGATCAGGCCCTGCTCGTGCCAGCGCACGAAGGCCTCGATCACCGCTTCGGACGGCTGCGGGTCCATGGTGAAGGTGCTGCGCGACCAGTCGGCCGACGTGCCCAGGCGGCGCATCTGCCGCTCGATGATGTCACCGGACTGCTGCTTCCACTCCCAGACCTTGCCGATGAAGCCCTCGCGGCCCAGCGAATCGCGGGTCTCGCCGTTGCCTTCCAGCGCCAGGTTGCGGCTGACCACCATCTCGGTGGCGATGCCGGCGTGGTCGGTACCGACCTGCCACAGCGTGTCGTAGCCGCGCATGCGGTGGTAGCGCACCAGCGCATCCATCAGGGTCTGCTGGAAGGCATGGCCCATGTGCAGGGTGCCGGTCACGTTCGGCGGCGGCAGCAGGATGGTGTACGGCTCGCCCTTGCCGGACGGCTTGAAATGGCCGGCCTTCTCCCAGGCCTCGTAGAGGTCGGTCTCGAAGGACTTCGGGTCGTAGCTGGAGGCGAGTTGGGTCATGCGGGGGAACCAGTCATCAAGGCGGGAAGGGAGATCAGCGCGACCCGAGGGTGCGCCGGATCTTCTGGTCGGTGTGGTACTGGCTGACCGAATAGGCAGCCCAGATGGCGGCGGGCAGCCAGCCGATCAGGGTGATCTGCAGGATCAGGCAGACGATGCCGGCAAACGGCCGGCCGATGGTGAAAAAGGACAGCCAGGGAAGAATCAGGGCGATCAGCAGGCGCATCAAGGGGTCCTCGCAGGGCTTACATGTCGTGCTTGTTCAGGTCGTAGCCGGCGGTCTTGTACTGGCGCCAGCGCTCGCGCAGTGGTTCGCGCGCTTCCGGATCGGCCGGGACCACTTCCAGCACGCGCTCGCACTGGCCCAGCCAGGGTTCGTCGCGCAGGTTGATCACCAGCGGCCGCACGGGGGCCTCGCCACCGGGCGGGGCGATCAGTACCAGGGCTTCTTCCTCGTCCACGTCCTCACCTACGATCTGGTGCGGAATGTAGGCATCGTCGTCGAATGACCAGAGAAGTTCGTCAAGTTCTTCGGCCTGGGCCTGGTCGCGGGCGAGGACCAGGGTGAACAACCCGGCGTCGTTGGCCTTGCGCGCCAGCTCGCAGACCAGGCGCAACGGCTCGGTCAGGAAACGGGGCTTGGCGATCAGGTAGAAGTCGGCGCGGGGCATGGCGGCATCCAGGTGAGGCAGGTGCCGATCCATGCCGGGTGGCGGCTGGACCGGCGAGGCCCCGGCCGGCGGTTGCCGGCCAGGGTCAGGTACAGCGTCAGGCGCGGGCGACCTGGTCCAGCAACCACTGGCTCAGCAGGCCGACCGGACGGCCGGTGGCCATGCCACGCTTGCCTTCATCGCTGGCCACGCCGGCGATGTCCAGATGGGCCCAGCGCTGGCCTTCGGCGAAGCGCGACAGGAAGCAGCCGGCGGTGATGGCACCGGCCCAGCGGCCGCCGATGTTGTAGACGTCGGCGAAGCTGGAATCCAGCATCGGCTGGTACTCGTCCCACAGCGGCAGGCGCCAGGCGCGGTCGAAGACCTGCTCGCCAGCAGCCAGCAGCTCGTTGGCCAGGTCGTCGTGCTTGCTCATCAGGCCTGCGGTCTGGTGGCCGAGGGCGACCATGCAGGCACCGGTCAGGGTGGCCACATCGACCAGCGCCTGCGGCTCGAAGCGCTGCGCGTAGGTCAGTGCGTCGCACAGGATCAGGCGGCCTTCGGCGTCGGTGTTGCCCACTTCGATGGTCTTGCCCGACATCGAGGTGATGACGTCGGACGGACGGTAGGCATTGCCGTCGATGGCGTTTTCCACCGCCGGGACCACCACCACAAGATTCAACGGCAGCTTGGCCTTGACCGCGGCGACGAAGGTGCCGATGACGTTGGCGCCACCGCACATGTCGTACTTCATCTCTTCGATGCCGCCCTGGGTCTTCAGGTTGACGCCACCGGTATCGAAGGTGATGCCCTTGCCGACCAGCACGTAGGGCTTGGCGTCGCCGCCATTGCTCCACTTCAGCACGACCAGGCGCGGGCGGTTGGCCGAGCCACGGGCCACGGCCAGCAGCGAGCCCATGCCCAGCGCTTCCATCTGGGTCTCGTCGAGGATCTCGGCTTCGGCACCGTCATGCTCGCCGGCGAATTTCACGCCCACTTCAGCCAGATAGGCCGGGGTGCAGTAGTTCGGCGGCAGGTTGCCCAGCTCGCGGGCGAACTCGACACCGGCGGCGATGGCCTGGCCCTGGGCCAGGGCCTGCGCGTCATCACCGGCGATGGCCAGCTGGGCCAGGCCGGCATCGTCGGCCTTCTTCTTGCCCAGGGTGGCGGTGTAGCGGTAGGCCGCGTGGTCGGCGGCGATCACCGCCTGGCGGATCGCCCAGGCCGCGTCGCGGTCCTTCACTGCCACTTCGGACAGGGTGAACAGTGCGCTGCGGGCAGCGCCGGCCTTCAGCGCGCGCACGGCATCGCCGACCGCCTTCAGGTACTGCGGCACGCCGAAGCGGGCGGCATCGCCGAGGCCGACCACCAGCACGCGCGGGGCGGTCACGCCCGGCAGGTCGTGCAGCAGGGTGGTGGCGCCGGTCTTGCCGGACAGGTCGCCGCGCTGGGCCAGGGCGGCCAGGCGGCCACCGCTTGCAGCATCCAGTGCCTGCGCGGACGCAGTCAGGGTATGGTCGGCATAGGCGCCGACGACGATGCAGTCAACGGCGGCCGAAGCCGCAGCGAGGTGGTTCAGGGTGAATTCGAGAGCCATTGAGCAGATTCCATTGGCAAGTCCGTACAATCGCGGACCGTTTACGCCCAGACGCTAGACTGGGCGGCACCGCGAACGAACCTGAGAGTTTAAACCACCGCCCCATGTTGAAGCTCGACCGCTATCTATTGGGCGATTTCGTCCAGAGTTTCCTGGCTACCCTGATCGTCCTGCTGGTGGTCAGCGTGGGCGGCGTGCTGGTGGACATCCTCGGCAACATCGCCGACGGGCGGCTGCCGGCCAAGCTGCTGTTCTCGCAGCTGGGCCTGCAGTTCATCGTCTACATGCCGCTGATCCTGCCGCTGGCACTGATGCTGGGCCTGCTGCTGGCCATTGCCCGCCTCTACCGCGACTCGGAAATGGCGGTCATCACCGCCATCGGTGTCGGCCCCCGGCGCCTGCTCAAGCCCCTGCTGATGCTGGTGCTGCCGGTGATCGCGGTGGTCGGTGCCTGTTCGCTGTGGCTCGGCCCCTGGGCCGGGCGCACCGCCGAACAGATGGTCCAGGACGCCAACCGCAGCGTGCTGATGGCCGGCCTGGAGCCGGGCCGGTTCACCCCGCTGCCCAATGGCGGGGTGGTCTATGTCGCCTCGATCTCGCCCGATGGCAGCCAGCTGGGCCGGGTGTTCCTGCAGCGGCAGAAGGAGGATCGCCTTGAAGTGGTGTCCGCCGCCGGTGGCCGCATGTACTTCGAAGGCGCCCGCCAGCGCTTCCTCGAACTGGATGATGGCCACCAGCTGGAAGGGCCGGTGGCCGGTGCACTGGATTACCGCCTGGCGACCTTCGCCCGCAACGACGTGGCGCTGCCCGACGGCAGTGAAGCGCGCAAGAGTGATGACCCCGAACTGATGCCGACCACCGCGTTGTTCGGTGACAAGCGCCCCGAGGCCCAGGCACAGCTGCACCGTCGCCTGGCGCCGCCGCTGATCGCGCTGGCCTTTGCCCTGCTGACCGTGCCGCTGGGACGCAGTTCGCCGCGCCAGCAGCGCTATGGGCGGATGATGCTGGCCCTGATGGCCTACATGGTCGGTACCAACCTGATGTTCATCGGCAGTGGCTGGATCGCCAATGGTCAGATTCCGCCGGCGCTTGGCCTGTGGTGGCTGACCCTGCCGCTGCTGGCACTGGCGATCTGGATGTACGCGCGTGACGGCCGCATGGCCCGCCCGAAGGGAGCCCGCGCATGATGCTGCGACCGATGCGTTTCGATCTGTACCTGGGCCGGGCAGTGCTGGGTACCGTGCTGCTGACCTGGGCGGTGCTGGTGGGCCTGGACGTGCTGATGGCCTTCTCCGGTGAGTTCAAGGACATCGGCAAGAACGGCTATTCGCTGGGCCATGCTGCCGCCTGGGTGCTGTACACCGTGCCGCGCCGGGCCTACACGATGTTCCCGACCGCGGCGGTGATCGGCGCGCTGATGGGCCTGGGCCAGCTGGCCGCAACCTCGGAGCTGACCGCGCTGCGCGCGCTGGGCCTGTCGCGCAAGCGCCTGAGCGTGTCGGTGGCGATCGCCTTGTCGCTGTTGACCGGGCTGATGGTGATCAGCGCCGAGACCCTGGGGCCGTGGGGCCAGAACCGCGCCGATTCGCTGAAGATGAGTGCCAAGTGGGGCACCGACATGGCGGTGGCGCGTTACTCCGGCTTGTGGGCGCGCGAAGGTGACACGTTCCTCAATGCACAGAGTGGCGAAGAACAGCTGGTCGGCGACAAGGGCACCCGGCTGATTCTGCGTGACGTGCGCCTGTACAAGATCGACGAAGAGGGTCGGATCGGTACGCTGACCCATGCGGCCACCGCCGAGCATGACAAGGATGGCTGGGTATTGACCGGCGTGCGCCGTGACACCTTCGGCGAGCGCTCGGCGACGCGCCAGGAAGCGGCCCGTGAGCCGTGGAATTCCAAGCTGGACGCCGGCGCCCTGGCCACCGGCATCGCCAAGCCGCGCAACCTCAGCGTGTCCGAGCTGAGCACCAGCATCGCCTACCGCGAGCGCAACGGGCTGGACGCACGCGACTACGAGGATGTGTACTGGAGCCGCTGGTTCTATCCATTGAATGTGCTGGCGCTGTGCCTGGCGGCGGTGCCGTTCGCGTTCGGTTCGCTGCGCAGTGGTGGCATGGGCAAGCGCCTGTTCCTGGGCATCCTGTTCGCGCTGGCGTTCTGGCTGCTGCAGCTGTTCTTCGGCCGCATGGCCGGTGCGCTGAAGTTCGACTACCGCATTGCCTACGCGCTGCCGCCGATCGTGATGTTGGCCGTGTCCGGGTTGTTGTTCCGGCGCAAATCGGGCTGATTCCGATAGCGCCGGGCCATGCCCGGCGAAGGTGTGCGATTTCCCGCGTCCGCCGGGCATGGCCCGGCGCTGCCAGGACAGGTCAGCGCTTCGGTATCCGCAGCAGCTGCGTGGCACTCGCGCGGTCGTGCCAGGTCAGCCGCTGGCGATCCACCAAGGCCCACCAGAAGCCCAATCCGCCCAGCAGCAACGACAGCGTGGCCACCGCGAAGCGCAGCCACAGCTGGCCGCGTCGCAACGGCGTGCCATCGCGTGATTCCAGCTTCAAGCGCCACGGGCGCATGCCCAGCGTCTGCCCACCGCGCCGCCAGCTGGCGGTGGCATACCACCCGGTCAACCCCCAGCACACCGCCCACAGCAGCCATTGCCAGGTACTGAAAGGCGCGATGTTCTCGCGCTGCGCATGGCCGCTGAACGTATAGGCCAGGGTGAAGGCCGTGCCGGCCAGCATCCACAAGGCCAACACCGGCAGCGCGTCATAGATCATCGCCAGCAGGCGCCACAGCAGCAGCGCGCGCGGGCGGGGCGTATCAGCGGCGACGTGGGCCGCATCGGTGGCGGGGCTCGACATGTGCCGAGCATACGCAATGCTGGCCGTGCCCGCAGTTGGCCTCGTATCCTGCGTGCATGGCCGTCACTTCCACTCCCGCCGAACGTCGTCAGCTGGTCCAGCAATTGCCCGAGCTGCGCGGCGAGGACAGCCAGCGCATCCAGCGTTTCCTCGATGCGATCTGGGCCGAGCACGGTCTGGCCCGCGCCACCCTGGACAGCTATCGCCGCGACCTTGAAGGCCTGGCGCGCTGGTGTGACGGGCGCGACGGTGGTCTGGCCGGTGTTGAGCGCGCCGGCCTGTTTGACTATCTGGCCTGGCGCACCCGCCACAACTGGTCGCCGCGCAGCAACGCGCGGCTGCTGTCGGCGCTGCGTGCCTTCTTCGCCGACGCCGTGCGCCGTGGCGAACGCAGCGAGGATCCCAGCGCGCTGCTGGACCCGCCGAAGCTGCCACGGCTGCTGCCCAAGGCGCTGGCCGAGAGCCAGATCGACGCGCTGCTGGCGGCACCGGATATCGACAGTCCGCTCGGCCTGCGCGACCGCGCCATGCTGGAGCTGATGTATGCCGCCGGGCTGCGGGTGAGCGAGCTGGTGCTGTTGCCCGCCACGGCGGTGAACCTGCGCCAGGGCGTGCTGCGGGTGACCGGCAAGGGCAGCAAGGAACGCCTGGTGCCGCTGGGCGAGGAGTCGCAGTACTGGCTGGAACGCTACCTGCAGCAGTCGCGACCGCAGCTGGTGGGGAAGGGCAAGGTGCAGGCGCTGGCCGACGGGCAGACGCCCTTGTTCATCGAACCGGCGCTGCATGGCTTGACCCGCCAGGCCTTCTGGCACCTGGTCAAGCGATACGCGGCGGTGGCCGGTATCGACCCGGCGCGGATCAGTCCGCATGGCCTGCGGCACAGTTTCGCCACCCACCTGCTGAACCGTGGCGCCGACCTGCGCGCGCTGCAGATGCTGCTGGGCCACAGCTCGCTGTCCACCACGCAGATCTACACGCTGGTCGCACGCGAACACCTGCAGAAACTGCACGCCCGCCATCATCCACGCGGCTGAGCCCGCGGCTGAACCCCTGCCGGGCCTGTGCGCGGCATCGCGGACCGCTCAGGATGGCTGTGTCAGAATCCGGGGTCTTCTTTCTGCTGCGGACTGCTCCATGCTCCGATTCGCCATCGCCGCCGTGTTCGGCGCGCTCAGCCTGAGTGCCTGCGCCCAGCCCGCCCCGCCCGCCGCAAAGGCCCCCGCTGCAGCGGCAGCCAAGGCCGGCCCTGCCGCCACGGCCAATGCTCCGGCCGAGCAGGCTGTGCGCAAGGCGCTGACCGAGCTCAACCCCGGCTTCCAGGTGGACTACATCGGTGCCGCGCCCTTCCCGGGCTTCCGTGAAGTGGTGGTCTCCGGCCAGCTGCTGTACGTCTCCGACGACGGCCGCTACCTGTTCCAGTCGCAGCCCTACGACACCCGCGCCAAGAGCCCGGCCAACAGCGAAGGCCTGCTGGGCTACCGTCGCGACCTGCTGGCCAAGGCCAACCATGGCGACCGCATCGTGTTCGCCGCGCCGAACGCGAAGTACACCATCAGCGTGTTCACCGACATCGAATGCGGCTACTGCCGCAAGCTGCACCAGGACATCGCCGAGCTCAACCGCAACGGCATCACCGTCGAATACCTGGCCTTCCCGCGCATGGGGCTGGGCAGCAAGGATTACACCGACATGATCTCGGTCTGGTGCGCGGCCGATCGCCGCCAGGCGCTGACCAATGCCAAGCGTGGTGGCACGGTGGCAGCGAAGAACTGCACCAACCCGGTGGCGATGCAGTACGCCCTGGGCCAGCAGTTGGGCGTGAACGGTACGCCGGCCATCTTCGCGCCCGATGGCACCCAGCTCGGCGGCTACCTGCCGCCGGCGCAGCTGCGTGCGGCGTTGGAGAAGCGCGCGGCTGCCGGCGCGGCTGGCGGCGGCCGCTGATCTGATGCGATTCCGCCGGGCTCGGCCCGGCGGATGTAGCAACGCGAACGAGGCCGGGGACGCAGTGCGCCCCCGGCTTTTTTTTACTTCAACCCATCACTGACCGCCTTGGTCAGCGTGCCCTGCGCATCGTCGCCGCTGAACTCCCAGACGAACGCACCGCCCAGTCCCTGGGTCTTCACGTAGCCCATCTTGCGGGTGATGTTGGCCGGTGTATCGAAGCTCCACAACGTGCTGCCGTTGTAGATCCAGGTGGCACCGGCGGTGTTGTCGGTGTAGCCCGACCACGCCAGGTTCTTCAGCACCTTCCAGTCTTCAATGCCGGCCTCGTAGGTACCCGGTGCCGCACTGGTGGCGTTCTGGTACAGGCCGTTGTTGGCGTTGGTCACCCCGGTCCAGCCACGCCCGTAATAACCGATGCCCAGGTTGAGCTTGGCGGCGGGAACACCGCGGCTGATGAAGGCCTCGATGGCGTCGTTGCTGTTGTACAGCTTCTGGTCGCCGGTGGACGGATCATTCGGCGAATCGAACAGCGCCGACTGGTGATTGGTCTTCGCATCCCACGCGCCGTGGAAGTCGTAGGTCATCACGTTGATGTAGTCCAGGTACGGGTGGTATGCGGCCGGATCGGTGACGCGGATCTTGTCGATGCCGGCGCCGACCGCCACCGTCAGCAGCAGGCCCGGGCGCACCGCATCGAGCTGGCGGCGGAATTCGGCCATCAGCGCGGTGAAGTTGGCGTTGTCCTCGGGCGTGCCGCAGGCGATACCGCAGGCCACCGGGTACTCCCAGTCGATGTCGATGCCATCGAACACCCCCAGCGCCGCACCGGGGCCACCGGCACCGTCGGTCACCGGCAGGTTGCCCTTGATGTAGGCGTCGATGCACGAAGCGACGAAGGCCTGGCGGTTGGCCGGTTGCGCCGCGCTGGAGAAGCCGCGCGACCAGGTCCAGCCACCCAGCGAGATCAGCACCTTCATGCCCGGGTACTTGGCCTTGAGCTGCTTGAGCTGGTTCCAGTTGCCGCGCAGCGGCTGGTCCCAGGTATCGGCGCTGCCGCTCACGCTTTCGCCGGCACCGAAGGCCTTGGTGTAGTCGGCGAAGGCATCGCCACCGGCTCCGCTGTTCGGGTCCGACGCCTGGGTGATGCCTACTTCGCAGCGGTTGTTGCGCACGTTGCCGAAGGCGTAGTTGATGTGGGTCAGGCGCGCGGCCGAACCGCTGCTGTCGATGTTCTTGACCCGGTAGTTGCGGCCATAGATGCCCCACTGGGTGAAGTAACCGATGACCCGCTTGCCGGTGGTGCCACCGTCGCCGGCCAGGGTGCTGGCGGTCACTGCCGTGCCCTGTGCCGACGCGTTGCCGGCGTTGTCACGGGCGCGCACGCGGTAGCTGTAGCTGGTCGATGCAGTCAGGCCACCATCGACATAGCTGGCGCTGGACGGTGAGCCGACCAGACTGCCATTGCGGTACACGTCGTAGCCGGCCACGCCGCTGCCACCGGTGTTGTCGGTGGACGGGCTCCAGCTCAGGGCGATGCTGCTGGCGGTGCGGGTACCCACGGCCAGGCCACCGGGCACGCTGGGCGCGGTGGTATCGCCACTGGCCGCGTTGACGGTGATGGTGATGGTCGCGGTGCTGGCGGTGGCGTTGTTGTTGTCGGTGGCGACCGCGCGCAGGGTGTGGCTGCCGGCGCTGGCGTTGGCCCAGCTGGCGCTGTACGGCGCGCTGGTGTCGACGCCCAGCGAACTGCCATCGCGGAAGAACTCGACCTTGCTGACGCTGCCGTCCGCATCACTGGCGTTGGCGGTCACGTTGACCGTGCTGCCGGCGCTGAAGGTGGCGCCGTTGGCCGGCGAGGTCAGGCTGACCACGGGCGGCTGGTTGGTCCCGCCGCCGTCGCAGGCGCCGAGGTTGGTGTAGTAGGGCGCCCCGGCCGGATGGTCCGGCGGCGCATTCCAGATGTCCTGGTTCGCCCGGTAGAGGACCCCTCCCTTCTGCAGGGTGTCGCCACTGCGGTAGATCTTGGCCTGGTCCCATTCGGCCACGCCGGCACAGCTGGCGGCCTGGGCCAGGCCGGGCAGGGCAACCGCCCCGGCCAGGGCCAGCAGCCAGGCCAGACGGCGCGGGCGACAGCGATGAAGGGAAGGGTGGGCACTGCGTACATCGGCACTCTGCACAAGCGGGTCGTACATGGTGTGTCTCCGATCGATGGTTGGCGCACGGGCCGGGACGGCGCCGCACGTAACGCAGGGTCCGGACATCGCCCGGGAAGGCGACGGAGGGGGCGGACGGAGGTACCTGGTGGGCCGGGGAGAGAGTCCGGCGCCAGGTGGGGACAACGTTGTCATCAATTGCGTGGTCAATCCGTGAGCGAGTGCATGGTTCGAGGATTTGGCGGAGAGCGGCGCTGGCGCGCGGTCGGCGGCCATCGGCGGAGCCCCCTCGTGGCTGGGGTTGGTCGTTTACAGCGGATTTCTGGGGGGTGGGCCGGGCGGGTGGGTTGCGCAGGGGACGCCGTGAATACGTCCCTGTAGGCTCGGGCGCGCCATCCATGGCGCTTACGCCCCTGCGCAACCCACCCAACCCACC
>NZ_JBFTQU010000012.1:0-114730 GCF_056399165.1 Stenotrophomonas sp. 01N47 | reverse complement strand
CTTGGGGTCAGCCGTTGTCGCGCAGGAACCTGGCCATCGACGATACGCCCGGCACGCGCGGCTCGGACGCGGAAAGCGACGGCGACAAGCAACGCTGATCGACGGGGTTGGGTAGTGCCGGCCGCTGGCCGGCAACCTCATGAACCTCGCCAGGATTGCGAAGCTGCCGGCCAGCGGCCGGCACTRCCGCGCCTTGGGGTCAGCCGTTGTCGCGCAGGAACCTGGCCATCGACGATACGCCCGGCACGCGCGGCTCGGACGCGGAAAGCGACGGCGACAAGCAACGCTGATCGACGGGGTTGGGTAGTGCCGGCCGCTGGCCGGCAACCTCATGAACCTCGCCAGGATTGCGAAGCTGCCGGCCAGCGGCCGGCACTGCCGCGCCTTGGGGTCAGCCGTTGTCGCGCAGGAACCTGGCCATCGACGATACGCCCGGCACGCGCGGCTCGAACTCGGCGGCGACGTCAATGAAGCCGCGCATCACCGCGATCTCGCGCGGGCTGCGGTTCAAACCATCGCGCGCTTCCGGATCGGCACCGGCGCGCAGCAGGCGCTGCACCAGCAGCGGCAACCCGTGCAGGGCAGCCAGGTGCAGCGGGCCGAAGCCGCGCGGATCGCGCACGTCCAGGCTGACGTCTTCATCCAGCAAGCGCTCGACGGCGGCCATCACCACCTGCTCGTCGCAGGCGGTGCCTGGTTCGGCGCGCGCGCCCAGCAGCAGCAGCAACGGCGTGACCGCACCGGCGGCGGCCTGGTCCGGCTCTGCACCAGCCAGCAGCAGGGTATCGAGCAGCGCCAGCAGGCGCGAACGGTCGCGCGCACTGAAGCCATACAGGGCTGCGCAGTGCAGCGGCGCCAGCTGCTGGGCATCGCCGGCGTGCACATCGGCACCGGCGGTGAGCAGGCGCGCCACGATGTCCGGCAGGCCCAGCGCCGAGGCCAGCATCAGTACGGTGACCCCGCCTGGCAGGCGGTGTTCGAGCTGCGCACCGGCGTCGAGCAGGGCCGAGACGATCTCGACCTGGCGCATGCTGACCGCCGCTGACAACGGCGTGGCACCACTGGCAGCGGCATGCTGCGGATCAGCGCCGCGCGCCAGCAGCAGGTCGACCACGGCCAGGTGGCCACCGCCGGCAGCACGCAGCAGCGCGGTGCAGCCCTGCGCATCGACGGCGTCGATGGCAAAGCCCAGATCATTCAAACGACGCACGGCGTCGACATCACCGGCCATCGCGGCGGCCGGCAGATCGCCTTCGCGCAGGGTCCGGCGCGGCAGCGGCCAGACGCGCCAGTCCAGCCAATCAGCCAGATCACGACGACCGATCGACAACGCCACGCCCAGCGGTGTCTGCCCATCGGCAGCACGCGCTTCCGGCGAGGCGCCGTGCTGCACCAGCAGCTTCAAGGCGCTTTCGCGCGCCAGTGCGGTGGCCAGATGCAGCGCGGTCATGCCATGGCTGTCGCGTGCTTCGCGGTCCACGCCGGTGGTGAGCAGGGCCTGCTGCAGGCGCAGCCAGCCCAGGCGCACCGCCAGCGACAACGGCGGATCACCGGCCGGCGAGGCGGCAAACGGATCGGCGCCCCGCTCCAGCAGTTCCAGCGCCAGCTGCTCAAGCCCACGCGCCGCCTGGTCGTGCTGCGCACAGGCGGCCAGGAAACGCGCCAGGCCACCGCGCCCGGCCGGCGACAGGCCGTGCTGCAGCATCACCTGCAGGGCTGGCACGGCATCGATGCCACGCGAAAGCAGCGCGAACATCGGCGTATCTGCGCAGGCGTCGCGCACGTACGGATCGGCACCATGGGCGAGCAGCCAGTCGACCGCACGCGGCTCCAGCGCCAGCTCCGGATCGAGCAGCAGGCCACCCAGTTCTTCAGGCTGGCACAGCCTGGCCAGTGCGGCCATGCCATCGGTATTGCCGAACCCCAGCGCCTCGCGCAGCAGGGTCAACGGCGGGCGGTCGGGCAACAGGCCGCTGGCGCTGGCCGTGTCACCGCGCTCGGCCAGGCCATCGCTGACGGCGGCGGGCAGCGGGTAGGACGGGTCCAGCAGGGCCACGATCGCCCAGCGACCGGCTTCGGCGGCATAGTCCACCGCGCGCCGGCCGGCCGGATCGCTGCCGTCGGCAGCGATGCCCAGTTCCAGCAGGCGCTTGATCAACAGCGGCGAAACGTCCTCGGCCATCGTGGCCAGCAGCACCGCGTTGCGGCCATCGGTGTCGACCGCAACCAGGTCGGGTTTGTGCGGCAGCAGGTGCTCGACCACGGCAGCGCGGCCGGCGCGTGCGGCTTCCAGCCACGGCGTGCGGCCCAGCGCATCGCGCGCTTCCAGGTTGGCACCGGCGGCCAGCAGCACGCCGATGATGTCCACGTGGCCGGCCAGTGCGGCTTCATGCAGCGCGCTGCGGCGCTGGCGGTCACGCGCGTCGGCACGTGCCTTGTGCTTGAGCAGCAGCTGCACGCCGGCCGGATCGTCGTCCTCGGTGGCGGCCGCGGCCAGCAGCACCGGGGTGCCGTCAGCCGGTTCGCTGCGCGCGCCACGCTCCAGCAGGAAGCGCGCCAGGCGCCAGTTGCCGACCTGGCAGGCCACCGCCAGCGGTGACCAGCCATCACGGTTCAGTGCGTCCACTTCAGCCGCCGCATCACGCAGCAGTGCGGCCACGCCCGGGTCGGAACTGCGCGCGGCGTGGTGCAGGGGCGTGTTGCCCTCGCTGTCGGTGGCGCGCGAATCGGCACCGTTGGCCAGCAGGGTCATCACCGCTTCCGGACGCCCATGCCAGCTGTCGCGGGTCGCGGCCAGCAGCGGGGTCATGCCACGGTGCGGCGCGTTCACATCGACGCCGCGGCCGATCAGCTCGCGCAGCAGGCGCAGGTCCGGCAATACAGCGGCGAGCACCGCCAGGCTGCGCTGGTCGCGCCAGTTCGGGTCCGGCAGGGAATACGGATCGGCGCCGGCCTGCAGCAGTTGCAGCGCACGGTCGATGCGGCCGTGGCGTGCGGCTTCGTACAGGGCTGGGGTCAGCTCCTGCGGCGCCAAGGCTTCCAGTGGGGTGGTGTCGGCGACCGCGCTGAACAACGTCTCGCGATCGACCGGCAGTTCAGCGCCAACCGGGCTGCGCAGCGAGACCAGCGGCGCTGGTGCAACGCGCTGCAGCAGCAGGTGCAGCAGCGGCGACAGCAGCAGCACCGCCAGTGCCGACGGCCAACGCGCGCTTTCCGGCAGCAGGCCCGGCCAGGTCGGCAGTACCACCAGTGCCGCCAGGGCCATCACCAGTGCGGCCACGCCAAGGCCACACCAGGCGCTGAGGTCGCGGCCGGCCAACGCCTGCCAATGCTGGGCCAGGCCGCCATCGAGACGATCGACATCGTTCCACAGTGGCCAGGTGCGCCAGGCCGCCAGCAGGCCGGCGCTGACCAGCACGCTCAGGCCCAGCACCGCGGCCAGGCTGCCACTGTCGCGCAGCGCGGCCAGCGGCCAGGCCAGCAACAGGGCCAGCAACAACGGCGCGGCGGTCCACAGTGCCAGCAGCGCCGGCAGGTCCTGGCGGGCGATCACCTTCGGCGGCAGCAGCGCACGGCTGCGCCGCCACCACGAGATCCCCAGTGCGAACGCCGGTTGTGCCAGTGCCGCCAGCACCGCACCGGGCAGGCCGCCCAGCGCCGATCCCAGTGCCAGCAAGGCACCAAGGGTGAAGGCCAGCGGCAGGGCGCGGGATCGGGAAAGCTCAGTCATAGTGGCGCAGCATCATGCTGCTCACCGACGGCGGCACCTGCAGGTAGAACCCGCGCTCGGTCAGTTCGCTGCGCACCTTGGCCGGGTCGGCCTGGGCCAGCCGGCGCTCCGCGTCCAGGGTCACGTCCAGCACGAAGACGAGCGAACCCAACGACGCCGACAGCGGCGCAGGCAAAGCGCTGAAGTCATCGCGTCGGGCGAGATAGACGTAGGTGTCCGGCTTGAGTTGGCTTTTATAGACGTAGGCGTGCATGTCCACGGGACGATAACCCGGGAAGAGCCGTGATTGTGTCGGAAAGCCGACACCGGGGAAAGCCGTCACGCGACGATGGCGGCGCGATCGACGGCGTTTCCCCGTTGAGGTTCAGCAATGTGGCGACGCCGTTCAGGCTGCGCCACCGGTCGGCAGCGCTTACTTGACCTTGGCGTAGGTGCCCTTCAGGGCCACGCCGGCGACGAAGGTGCCGGCCCAGCACTCGTAGTTGGTCGCGCTCTTGAACTCGTTCTTCTTGTAGTAGCTGACGATGTCGACCACGGCGTTGGCGCCGCGCGACTTGGCACCGTCCTGCAGGGCCAGCAGTGCCGACAGCGCGACCCAGTTGCAGGCCTCGACATCGCTCTTGTTGGCGGCGTTGGTCTTCTTGTTGGTCACGTCTTCGCCCAGGCGCTGCTGCACGCTGACCGGCTGGCCGGCCAGGTAGAAGCGCACGCTGCCGTCGATGCCGGCATCTTTGGCGGCCTGCGAACTGATCAGCTCGCGCAGGGACTGTTCGACGCGGGTATCGCGCGCCGAAGCGGTGGAAGTCAGGGCCAGCAGCGCGGTGGCAGTGGCGATCAGCAGGGTGCGGCGCATCGGAACGTCTCCTTGTTGGGGTGCGGGTACGGCGGGGTCACGCGCTCCAGCGGCGGAACACCAGCGAGGTGTTGATGCCGCCGAAGGCGAAGTTGTTGCTCATCACGTACTCGGCCTGCAGCTCGCGGCCTTGTCCGGTGATGAAGTCGAGCTGGCCGCAACGCGGGTCCACCTCGACCAGGTTCAGGGTGGGCGCGAACCAGCCGGCGCGCATCATCTCGATGCTCATCCAGGCCTCGAACGCGCCGCAACCGCCCAGCATGTGGCCGACGTAGCTCTTCAACGAGCTGATCGGCACGCGGCTGCCGAACACCTGGGCGGTGGCCTGGGTCTCGGCGATGTCGCCGTGGTCGGTGGCGGTGCCATGGGCGTTCACGTAGTCGATCTGCGCCGGCTGCAGACCGGCGTCTTCCAGCGCCAGGCGCATGGCCTGGGCCATGGTATCGGCGCTGGGCTGGGTGACGTGCTGGCCGTCGCTGTTGGTGCCGTAACCGACGATCTCGGCAAGGATGGTCGCGCCGCGTGCCTGCGCGTGTTCCAGATCCTCCAGGATCAGCGTGCAGGCGCCCTCGCCCAGCACCAGGCCATCGCGGCCGGCATCGAACGGACGCGGGGTGGTGTGCGGTGCATCGTTGCGCGTGCTGGTGGCAAACAGGGTGTCGAACACCGCCGCAGCCGTGGCGTCTAGCTGTTCGGCCCCACCGGCCACCATCACCGTCTGCTTGCCGCTGCGGATCGCTTCATAGCCGGCGCCCACGCCCTGGCTGCCCGACGTACAGGCGCTGGAGGTGGTGTAGACGCGCCCGGACAAGCCGAAGAACACACCGATGTTGACCGGCGCGGTGTGGCTCATCATCTTCAGGTAGGTGGTGGCGCTGATGCCGTCGGTGGTGAACTCATGCAGCATGCGGCCGAATTCGCCGGTGGCTTCGTGGCTGCCCGACGACGAGCCATAGGCCACGCCGGTACGGCCACTGCGCAGCACCGGGTGCTCGAACAGGCCCGCCTCACGCAGGGCAACCTCGGTGGCGCGCACCGACATGATCGCCACCTTGCCCATCGAGCGGGTGGTCTTGCGGTTGTAGTTCGGCGGCAGCTCGTAGTCCTGCGCCGGCGCGGCAAGCTTGGTGTTCAGGCCCGCATACACATCCCATTCCGGCATCGAACGCACTGCATTGCGGCAGCTGCGCAGATGGGCCTGGATGGTCGGCCAGTCGTGGCCAAGCGGACTGATGGCGGCAGCACCGGTGACCACCACGCGACGATCGGCGGCCATCAGATCATCCCTCCGTTGACCGAGATCACCTGGCGGGTGATGTAGCCGGCCGGCTCGGACAGCAGGAACGCGACCGTGGCCGCCACTTCCTCGGGACGGCCGACGCGGCCGGCCGGGATCAGCTTCAATGCGTGTTCGACCACTTCTTCGTTGAGCATGTCGGTCTCGATCAGGCCCGGGGCCACGCAGTTGACGGTGATCTGGCGGCTGGCCAGTTCCAGCGCCAATGCCTTGCTGGCACCGATGATGCCGGCCTTGGCCGCACTGTAATTGACCTGGCCACGGTTGCCGGCCACGCCGGACACCGAGGACAGGGTGACGATGCGGCCCGGCTTGCGCCGCCGCACCATCGGCATGATCAGCGGATGCAGCACGTTGTAGAAACCGTCCAGGTTGGTGTGGATCACCTGGTCCCAGTCGTCCTCGGACAATGCCGGGAACGCGCCGTCACGGGCGATGCCGGCATTGCACACCACGCCGTAATAGGCGCCATGTGCCTCCACGTCGGCCTCCAGCGCAGCACGCGCGGCAGCACGGTCAGCCACGTCGAAGGCCAGCACGCGCGCCTGCCGGCCCAGCGCCTGGATCTCGTCGGCCACCGCCTGTGCTTCTTCCACACGGCTGCGGCAATGCACCACCACGTCGAAGCCATCGCGCGCGATACGCAGCGCAATGGCCCGGCCGATGCCCCGGCTCGCGCCGGTCACCAGCACGCTTGGATTCCCTGTCATGCCTGTCCACTCTCCAGATAGGCCATCGAGTCGGCCGGTTCGAACACCGACACGTTGGCAACCGCCCATTCTTCTTCGCCTGCCAGGATGCGGCAGGCGAACATCCCTAATCCATTGTCGCCCAACAACTCGCAACGCGCCTGCACCTGCAGGCGGGTGCCACTGGGGAAACTGCTGCGCGTGCTGGTATAGCGCCGGCTGCCAAGCAGGAAGCCCAGCTGCGGCGGATTGCCGGCCGTGCGTGCGCGGCAGCCGGCCCAGGCAGCGATGGCCTGGGCCATGTATTCGATGCCGACCCATGCCGGGACCGCACCGTCTTCGATGAACAGGCCGGCCTCGGGCACCACCAGTTCCGCCTCGATGCCGTCCTGGTCCCAGCGCAGGATGCGGTCCAGCAGGCACATGTCCTGGCGGTGCGGCACCACCTCTTCGATGGCATACAGCGGCATGTTCATCGGCGCTCCAGTGCCAGCACGGCATTGCTGCCGCCGAAGGCGAACGAATTGCTCAGCACCCGCCGCGGCAGCTGCTGCAGGAAGGTCGCCGGGGCTACCAGCGGCAACGCCGGCAGCGCCGGATCGGCCACGCCGTCCCACCAGTGCGGCGGCAGCTGCTGCTGCGGATTCTCGGCCAGCAGGATCCAGCACAGCGCCGCTTCGATCGCACCGGACGCACCCAGCGTGTGGCCGGTCAGTGGCTTGGTCGAACTGGCCGGCACGGCGGTGCCCAGCACCTGCGCCACGGCGTGGCTTTCCATGGCGTCGTTGTGGCCTGTCGCGGTGCCATGCAGGTTCACGTAATCCACTTCCGAAGGTGCCCAGCCAGCACGCTGCAACGCCTGCTGCAGGGCATCGATGGCACCCAGACCCTGCGGGTCCGGTGCCGACATATGGTGCGCGTCGGCCGACTCACCCCACCCCGCCAGGCTGACCGGGCCTGCATCGCGGGTCAGCAGGAACAGCGCGGCGCCCTCGCCGATGTTGATCCCGCAGCGATGCTGCGAGAACGGATTGCAGCGCACTGCGGAGACCGATTCCAGCGCGCTGAACCCGGCGACGGTGAACCGGCACAGGGAATCGGCACCACCAGCGATGACCGCATCGACGATGCCCGAGCGCAGCATGCGCGCGGCCGACATCAACGCCTTGGCGCTGGACGAACAGGCCGTGGACAGCGTCCAGGCCGGGCCCAGCGCACCGCTGCGCTCACGCACGAACTGCGCGGCGGTGCCCATTTCCTGCTGTGCGTAGTCGAAGCCTTCGGGCCAATGGCCGTGCTCGGCGCGGGTACGCAGCGCCTGTTCGGATTCACCGATGCCCGAGGTGCTGGTGCCCAGCACCACCGCCACACGCTCGGCGCCGTAACGGTTGATGGCATCGGCAACGGCCGGCGCGATCTGCGCCAGTGCCACGTCCAGCAGAGCATTGTTGCGGCCACGCAGGGACACCGGCAGTTCTTCCAGCGTCGGCAGCGGGCTGTGCACTTCGCCCAGCGCGAGGGTGCGACCCGGCAGCAGGCTGGCGTTGTCGCTCAGGCCGCCAGGCGCGTCGGCAAACAGCGCAGCGGCCACCGCGGCGCGGCCCTCGCCCAACGCGCAGACCACGCCGAGGTCGTTCAGGAAAATGGGAGCGCTCTTCATTCCTGGCCGGCCATGTCGATCGATTCGATGCGCAGGGTGTAGCCCTCGGCGCGGTTGTCCAGCTGCACGCTGCCATCGCCCAGGCGCTGCAGCTGCAGCCACACGGTGCCGTCGCGGGACAGGCTGCGCTGGCGGCCGTCATCGCTCACCTGCCAGCCGGCCGGCAGCGCGGCGGCAATTGCGTCCGTCGGCCACAGCGCGAACTGCAGGTCATCCAGTACGCGTTCGGCACGCACCTGTGGCGGCAGCCACGGTGCACGCTGCTGGGTCAACTGCTGGCCGTCCCACTGCAGGCGCACGCCGGTCTGGCCCATCGCCTGCACGGCCAGCCGCACCTGCTGTGCGTCGGCTTCCAGCAGCGCATCCAGATCACGCTCGTGGCTGCCGAAGCGGAAGTGCAGCTGCTGCTGCAGGGCCAACGGCGCCGGCAGGCTGGACGGTGCCAGCCGCAGCGGCGGCAGGTCGACCAGCGGTCGCGGCATGCGGCTGGCACAGGCGGCCAGCAGCAGGCACAGCAGGACCGCGGAGAGGCGGACGATCAGGCGCTGCACAGTTCCTCCAGCACGCGCATGCGGCGGCCGCTGTCGTCGGCCACATACGGATTGTTGGTATCCCAGGCGTAGCCGGCCAGGATGGAACTGATCATGTCGCGCACCTGCGGCTGCTGGTCGGGGTGGTAGATGATCTTCTGGAAGCCGCCCTGGTACCAGCTTTCGACGAAGCGGCGGAACGTTTTCACACCGGCACGCAGCGGAATCGAGAATTCGCCTTCCCAGTCCACGGTCTCGCCCGCGTAGCGGCGCTTGAGGCATTCGCTGGCCAGCTGCGCCGACTTGAACGCGATGGTGACGCCGGAGGAGAACACCGGGTCGAGGAACTCACCGGCGTTGCCCAGCAGCGCATAGCCCGGGCCCCACAGCGAGCTGACATTGGCCGAATAGCCGGTGATGCGGCGCACCGGCAGCACCGCCCATTCGGCATTGGCCAGCAGCGAGGTCAGGTTCGGATCCTCGCCGACGATGGCCTGCAGCTTCTGCAGGTCGTCGCCTTCGTAGCGCTCGAAGAACGATGGCTCGGCGACCACGCCCAGCGAGCAGCAGCCGTTGGAGAACGGGATCGTCCAGTACCAGACGTCGATGTGCTCGGGATGGGTGGTGATCAGGATCTTGTTGCGGTCGAAATCCGCTTCGGCCGGGATGTTGTCGCGCACGTGGCAGAAGATCGCGCCGCGCACCGGGAAGTTGGAGGGTGATTCCAGGTCAAGCAGGCGTGGCAGCAGGCGCGCGAAGCCAGAGGCGTCGAGGATGAAATCGGCTTCGATGCGGTACTCGCTGCCATCGGGGCGGCGCACGCTCACCAGCGGCTGATCGCCCGGCTCGACGGACAGCACTTCGTCACCGAAGCGCAGGGTCGCGCCCATGCGCTCGGCGCCGCGCGCCAGCACGTTGTCGAAGTCGGCGCGCTGCACCTGGTAGGTAGTGCCCCAGCCCGGCGAGAACTTCTTCCTGAAGTCGAACGCGGTGCGCGCTTTCCCGTGCACGAAGGCCGCGCCGTTCTTGTACTGGAAGCCCGCCTCGACCACGTCCTGCAGCAGGCCCGCCGCTTCGATGTATTCCATGCTCTGCGGCAGCAGGCTCTCGCCGATGGAGAAGCGCGGGAACTGCTGGCGCTCCAGCATCAGCACCTTGCGGCCCTGCTGGCGCAGCATCGCCGCGGCCACCGAACCGGCCGGGCCGGCGCCGATGATCAGGATCTCGGTACGTTCCACGTCTTCGTGGCGGGAAGAATCAGCGGCATCCACAGCAGTAGTCATCGGTGCGTCCTTGTTGCTCGATCAGGTGGAAAAGCGGAGGTATCGGAATGGAGCGTGCCCGGTCAGGCCGGCGGAACGTCATGCGGTGGCGGCCGGAACAGCGGCGATATCAGCCAGACCAGGCCGATGCCGAACAGCAGGGTGAGCCCGAACGCGCGCAGCGCCGGCGTCTGCGAAAGACCCAGCAGACCGAACGACAGCCAGGTGCTGGCCGCACCCACGCATACCGCCAGCCAGGCGCTGGCATCGCCGCGGTGCTCGATCAGGAAGATGCCGTAGTCGATGCCCATGCCCAGCAGCAGCATCAGTGCCAGCACGTTGAACAGCTGCAGCGGCTGGCCGAACAGGCCGAGCAATCCAAGGGTGAGCGCGCCGGCCACCAGGGTCGGTGCGAATACGCGCCAGGCCTGGCGCCGGTAGCGCAGCCACAGGGCGCCGAACACCAGCACGATGCCGACCAGCAGCAGGCCGCCCATCAGCTTGCGGTAATGGCCCAGCAGCTGCGAGAAATCGGCCGTACGGTCGACCCAGCGCACGCCGTCCAGGCCTTCGGCTGCGCCGCGCAGGGTGGCCAGTGCATCGGCACGCGACAGGTCATCGACCATCACCACGCTGATCATCTGCCCGCCCACGTTGCCGACCCACAGGTGGCGGAACGGCTGCGACGCCGGCGAGGCGAGGAACGCCTCGGCGCTCAGCGGCGCCGCTGCGAATGCGGGGCGCTGCAGGGGCTCGCCCACCGCTTCGCCCACGGCGGCCAGCACGCCGGGTTCCACCTTGGCGGTCAGCGCCGCATCGGCCTGCTGCCGCGCGGGCGACGGCAACCAGTCACTGATTGCGCGGTAACCGCCGATGCGCTTGTCGTGGGTCAGTTCACGCAGGCGCGTGGTCAGCGCTTCTTCGCGCTGCAGCAGTTGTGCGGCATCGCTGCCCTGCACCAGGTAGAACTGCGCCGGGCTGGGCATGCCCAGCAACTGGCTGAGGCGGATCTGCTGGGCCATCAGCGCCGGCGGCGAGGACTGCAGGCTGCGCAGGTCGTCGTTGCTCTGCAGGCGGGCGATGCCGATGGCCGACACCAGCGCGGCCACGCCGAGGAAGATCGCCACCCGGCGACGCCCATGCAGGCGCGGGAAACGCTCCAGCGTATTGCCCAGCCACTGCGCGAAGCGGGTGGTACGAATCTCGCCGCCGTCCAGCCACGGGAACCAGAAGATCACCGTGAGGAAGGCAGCAGCCAGACCGACCACCGAAAACAGCGCCATCTGCCGCAGGCCGGGGAACGGTGCCAGGCCCAACGCCAGGTACGCCAGCGCACTGGTCAGCAGCGCCAGCCACAGGCCCGGCAGCAGATGCCGCAGCAGCTTCCAGCGACGGTCGGCCGGCTCGGCCTGGCGCGAAGCGAACCAGTGGATGCCGTAGTCCTCGGCCACGCCAACCAGCGAGGCACCGAACACCAGGGTCAGCACATGCACCTTGTCGAACACCAGCACGGTCACCGCCAGCGCCACGCCACAACCGATCAGCAACGAGGCGGCAACCAGCAGGATCGGCCGCAGCGAGCGGAACGCCAGCCACACCAGCAGCAGCACCGCCGCCAGCGAGCCCCAGCCGATGGTGTTGATCTCCTGGTTGGCCTGCACGGCAGCCGCTTCGGCATGCAACGGCACGCCGGCATGCAGGATCTCCAGATCCGGCGCAGCGGCCTTGGCCGCCTGTCCGGCGCGTTCGAGCAGGCCATCGAGATGACGCTCGCCATCGAGCCTGAAGGCCGAGCCCGGCGTATCGAACTGCAGCGCCGCCCAGTGCTTGCCTTCGGCCTCGAGCAGGCCGTCATCGCCCAGGCGCAGGCCGGAGCCCTGGGCCTGCTGCTGCCACCACTGCGGCCACAGCGACAGCGGATCCTGCCGCCACTCCGTCAACCGCGGCGCGCCCATCGGGCCGTACAGCGCGCCGAGTGCCTGTTCGGCCAACGCACCGGGTTCGGCCTGCTGCAACTGCTCGCGCTGGGCCGGGGTCAGCAGGCGATCGCGGTACGGTGCGTAGAACGCACGCGCCTCATCGAACCAGCCTTCGATCGAACCACTGGGCACCAGCAGCGCGCTGTCGGCATCACTGGCCATCGCCGCGGCGAACGCGGCCTGCGCGCGCTTGGCAGCGGCACCGTCGGTACTGCCGAGCAGCACCACCACCTGCCGCGAGCTGCCATCGGCGATGCGCCGGGTGACGTCGCTGAGCAGGCGGTCGTGCGCGTCCTGCGGCAGCAGGGCGAGGATGTCGGTGTCAATCCGCGACTCCTGGCTCCACAGTCGCCACTGCTGCGCACCCAGCACCAGCAACAGCAGCAGCCAGGCGATGCCCAGCCAGTGCCACCAGCGGCGCAGGCGATCCGGTGCGGCGCTGTCACTCAAAGCGGCGCGCCTCGTCGGCGTTCAACGTGGCCGGCGCTTCGCTCAGCGCAGTGAACTGGATGCGGGTGCGATCCTGGTTGGCTTCGATGATCTCGACCTGGCGCACGTAACGGTCGCCCTGCAACGTCAGCGACTGGAAGGCCTTGGCCAGCATCGCCGACTTCGGCGTCAGCTTGAGGTGCCAGCCCTGCCCTTCACGGGTGGCCTCGACGTTGAACTGGCTGGACAGTGCCTGCACGTCACCGCTCATCAACGCGAACATGATCGCATTGACCGAGCGCATCGCCGGCTGCTGGCGCGCGTCCAGTTCGACGCGGGTGCTGCCATCGCGCTGGCGGCTGAGGATGCGGTCGGCAGTGACCACCACCTCCGACGGGAACGGCTTGAGCGTGGACCAGATCACGCCGTGCTTGCGCGCGACCACGAACTGGCCCTGCGAACGCAGCGGGTTCTTGAAACCGCTGACCTGCTTTTCCTGGGTGAACTGACCACGCAGCACGTCCGGTCGGGCGACGGCCTGGGTGATGGCATCGACGGCGGCATCGGCCGCCTGCACCAGCGGTGCGGCCACCAGCAGCAGCGCGCACAGCAGCACGCGCGGAAGACGAAGGGATCGGTTCACGGGGCAGGCACTCCAAGACGCTGCCACAGCACCGGCGGGCACTGGTACAGCATTTCCTTGCTGGCCGCGTCGACCGCGACCTGGATGGTCATTGCGCGGGTCAGCACCTGGCCGCTTTCCGCATCGAGGATCTCGTATTCGATCTTCAGCCGGTTTTCCCACTCGACGATGCGCGAGCGCACGCGCAGCGCCTGGCCGAACAGCAGCGGCCGCACGTACTTCACCCGGGCGTCGACCACCGGCCACAGGTAGCCCGATTCGAGCATCTGCGGATAGTCGTAGTCGTAGCGCTTCAGCAACGCGCAGCGCGCGATCTCGAAGTACTTGAAGTAGTTGCCATGCCAGACCACGTTCATCGGATCGCAGTCATGGAAAGCGGGGGCCAGCTCGACCTCGCCGACCAGTTCGTTACCTTCATTCACCGACATACAGCTCCCAGCGTTGCGCGCGGATCTCCACCAGCAGTTCCCGCAGTTCGCGATCCAGCGCGCGGTCTTCTTCGACCAGGGCGATGCGCTGCCCCAGGTCGGCGTACATGTCGGCCAGACTGCCATGCAGCTGCGCGTTCATGCCAACTCGTTCGCGCAGCGCCAGGCCCTGGCGGGCGGCGATCAGCATGGCCGCCACCACCTGTTCAGTCAGTTCGATCACGCGCAGGCAGTCGCGCGCGGCGATGGTGCCCATGCTGACCTTGTCCTGGTTGTGGCATTCGGTGGACCGCGAGAACACCGAGGCCGGCATGGTCTGCTTCAGGGCCTCGGCCGTCCACGCCGAAACGCTGATCTGCAGCGCCTTCAGGCCATGGTTGATCGCCGCGCGCGGGCCGGTGGCCGCCGACAGGTTGGCCGGCAGGCCGTGGTTGTAGCGGGCGTCGACCACCAGCGCCAGCTGCCGGTCGAGCAGGTCGGCGATGTTGGCAACCGTATTCTTCAGCGTGTCCATCGCCAGTGCGATGTGCCCGCCGTAGAAGTGGCCACCGTGCAGGATGCGCTCGCCGTCGGCGTCGATCAGCGGGTTGTCGTTGGCGCTGTTCAGTTCGGTTTCGATCAGCTGGCGCAGGAACGGCAGGGTGTCTTCCAGCACGCCGATCACGTGCGGCGCGCAGCGCAGCGAGTAGCGGTCCTGCAGGCGCTGCTCGTTGCGCGGCGGGCGCTCGCTGTGCAGGTCGCTGCGCAGGCGTGCGGCAATGCGCGACTGCCCCGGGTGCGGCTTGGCGGCGAACAGGGTTTCATCGAAATGGTGCGCGTTGCCATCGCTGGACAGCACGTTGAACGCGGTCAGGCGCGTGGCCATGCGTGCCAGGTAATCGGCGCGCTGCCAGGCCAGGCAGGCCAGGCCGGTCATCACCGCCGTGCCGTTCATGATCGCCAGGCCTTCCTTCGGCCGCAGCTTCAGCGGCGTCATGCCGATCTTCGCCAGCACGTCGGCAGCCGGCTGCACGCGGCCGTCGTGCAGCACCTCGCGTTCGCCGCACAGCACGGCCGCCACGTACGACAGCGGGGTCAGGTCGCCACTGGCGCCCACCGAGCCTTCGGCCGGAATCAACGGCAGCACATCGTGCTGCAGCAGCGTGGCCAGGCCTTCCAGCAACGGCACGCTGACGCCGGACATGCCGCGCACCAGCGAGGCCAGGCGCGCGGCCAGCACGGCGCGGGTCTCGGCCGGGTCCAGGTAACGGCCCAGTCCGCAGCCATGGTAGGTGTACAGGTGGTGCGGCAGCTCGGCGACCAGTGCCGGCGGAATGTTCACCGTGCACGAATCGCCGTAGCCGGTGGTCACGCCATAGATGACGCCATCCTCGCGCAGCAGGCGGTCGAGGAAGTCGGCACCACGCTGGATATGTGCGCGGAACGCCGGCACATCGCTCAGCGCGGCCTCGCACTTGCGCTGGGCCAGGGCGACCACGTCTTCGATGGTCAGCGGTGCATCGCCGAAACGGCACACGGGTACGGCGTCAATCGTCATGAGGAGCCTGATCCCAGAAGGGGAAGAAATTGAACCAGTCCAGCGGGGACTGGATGACCTGGAGTTCCAGCCAGCGCGCGAAGCGCTGCGCCTGTTCGGCCAGTGCGGCATCGCGTGAACCGCGCGGCAGCACCACGCGGTCGGCGAACTGTTCGAATGCCACCCGATAGCCGTCGCCCTGGTGCAGGCACGACATCGTGTAGACCGGGCAGCCGAGCGCGGCCGCCAGCACATAGGCGCCGATCGGGAACGGCGCGCGGTGGCCGAGGAAATCAGCCATCACGCTGCGCCCGCCCTGCACCGGCACGCGGTCGCCAACGATGGCGACGAAGCCACCCGAGGCGACTTTGTCGGCCAGCATCATCGCCGTGGCCGGGCCCATCTCGGTAACCTGCACCAGCTCCACCGCGGCCAGCGGGTCCAGCCGCTGCAACAGCCGGTTGAAGCGCTGCGCGTGCGCGGTATGCACCAGCACGGTGATGCGGAAGCCCGGCACCTGCTCGGCCAGCACCTGGCACAGTTCCAGGCAGCCGATGTGTGCGGTCAGGATGAGGCCGCCTTCGCGGCGCGCGATCCTGCCCAGCACCAGGTCACGCTGCAGGCGGATTCGCTCGGGCGGATAGCGGCCGCCGAGGCCGAGAATCTTGTCCAGCATCGTGTCGGCGAAGCTGAAGAAGTGGCGCAGGCTGTCGCGCCGGGTGGGCGCATGGCCCAGCGCACCGGCATGGGCCTGCAGCCGCTGCAGGTACTGCATCGAGGCCTGGCGACCGACGCGGTTGCCCAGCCAGTGGCAGGCCACGACCGGCCACACGCAGAGGTGGAACGGCCAGCGCCCGAACCAGCGGTGCACCCAGCACAGGAACAGCACGCCGGCCACCGACGTGGACTCGCCGATGTCGGCCCAGTGCGGGGCGTCGTGCGCGTGACTCATCTCAGCCCTGCCCCTGCAGGCGGCGCCACAGCAGGCGCGGCGCGCGCCAGAGCATGCCGAAGAACAGCCGGGTATGCATGCGGCTGATGCGCACGTTGTCGCGCCACACATCGAAATGCGAAACGCCGTCGGCCGGATAGGTCACCCGCGTAGCCAGGTGTTCGACCGGTACCTGCCGCCAGTACAGGCGCACCATCACTTCGGTGTCGAAATCCATGCGCCGGCCGATGGTTTCCTCGCCGACCAGGCGCAGCACCGGCGGCAGCGGATACACGCGGAATCCACACATGGTGTCGCGCAGGTGCAGCGACAGCGTGTTGATCCACACCCAGATGTGGGTGGCGTAGCGACCATACAGGCGCGCCTTCGGCACACTGGCATCGTAGGCGGGAATGCCGCAGATCACGGCGTCCGGCCGCGCGCGGGCGGCGTCGATGAAGCGCGGCAGGTCGCCGGTGTCGTGCTGGCCGTCGGCATCGATCTGCAGCACATGGGTATACCCACGACGCTGCGCTTCGGCGAAACCGGCCAGCATCGCACCGCCCTTGCCTTGGTTCGCGTCCAGCCGCAGCAGGTCGACACCCGCTCGCCGTGCCAGTTCCCGCAGCACCAGCGCGCAGGACGGCTGCGAGCCATCGTCGACCAGCAGGCAGGGCAGGCCCGCAGCCTGCACGCCATCGACGACCGCGCCGATGGCGTGTTCGTGGTCGTACACGGGAATGACCACCAGCGGCGCGAACGCGCCGCCAGCGGTGGCCGGCTCAATGCGCATCGGCGAACACCACCCTGCCGCTGGCGTGCACGCCATGCACCGAGGTGTAGCGGAACGTCAGCACGCCGCGCCCGGTGTCCCACTCCAGGTGCAGGGTCAGCTCGTCGCCGGGGCGGGCCACGCGCTGGAACTTCACTGCATCCATGCGCTGGAAACCAACCGGCAACACGAAGGCCTGGCGGCCGAAGCGCACCGCCCAGTCCAGCTGGGCGACGCCGGGCAGGATCGCCGCCTGCGGGAAGTGGCCCTGGAACGCGCGCAGCGCGGGGTCCAGCGTCATCCGCAGGGTGGCCGCCGCCTCGTCGCGACAGTCCCAGACCGGCACCGGCATCATCGGCTGGAACAGCGCCACCAGTGCGGCCTGGGTGACCTTGCCCTGGGCATTGATCGGCAGCGATTCGACCAGGCGCCAGCGCCGTGGCCGGGTAACCGCATCGTGGCCCTGCGCCAACCGCGCACCGAGCCGCTGCCCCAGCGCACGCCGTGCGCTGTCACCGGCACGTGCCAACGCCGGATCGGCCGGCACCACCACGGCCGCCAGCTGCTCGCGCTGGCCCTGCAGCACCAGCACGCGCACGTCCTCGACTTCTGGATCCTCACGCAGCGCGCGCTCCAGTGCATCCAGCGAAACGCGGCGTTCTTCGATCTTGACGATGCGGTCGGCACGGCCCAGCAGGCGGAAACGGCCATCGGCCAGTGCTTCCACGCGATCCTGGGTGCGCCACCAGTCCAACGTCTCCAGGTGCGGCGAGGCCACCGCCAGGCAGTCCTCCTCGATCCGCCACTGCACGCCTGGCAACGGCTGCCACGGCGGTGCATCGGTGTCCCAGCGGCGCCAGGCGATGCCACCGGTTTCACTGCTGCCGTAAACCTCGGTGGGCGCCACGCCCAACCACTGGCGGACCTGACGCGCGGCGTCCTCGGGCAGCGGGCCGCCGGAGGAGAACACCGCACGCAGGCGGCCGTGCAGGCTGGCCCAGTCGAGCTGCTCGGGCAGGCGCTTGAGATGGGCCGGGGTCGCCACCAGCACCGTGTCGGTACCGGCCAGCGCGCCCACCAGGTCTTCGTGGAAGAAGCGCCGGGGCTGGATCGCACGGCCGGCAGCCAGCGGCCACAGCACGCGGAACAGCAGGCCGTAGATATGCTGGTGGGACACGGTGCCATGTACCTGGGCACCGTCGAGCTGGGCGCCGAAGGCAGCCTGCAGCGCATCGACTTCGCGCGCCAGCTGGTCCAGCCGCTTGCTGATCGCGCTGGGCTGGCCGGTGCTGCCGGAGGTGAACACGCACAGTTCGCAGGCGCGCTCGTCCAACGGCAGCAGCGCCACGTCGGCGGCGGCGCTGTCGGTGGCCTGCAACGGCTGGTAATCCGCCGACAGGTCGCCTGCGAAGCCACTCACCTGCGGCTGCAGCGCCTGCAATGTCGCAGGCAGGTTGTCGGCGGCCAGGAACACCCGCTTGCCGGCATGCCAGGCACCGAACAACGCCGCAGCGAAGGCCACGGTGTCATCGAAGTAGAGCGCCCAGTCACGACCTTCGGCAGCGCTGAAAGCGTCATGCCAGGCCAGTACACGCAGGCGGAAGGCAGCGTGGTCGACGGCAACGCCATCGCAGATACCGATGTCGCGGCCGGGCTGCGCCGTGGTCAGCAGCCGATCCAGGGCGATCCAGTCAGCCATGCGCGTGCGCTGCCTTGACCCGACGCCGTACCAGCCATTCGCCCCCGAACAACAATCCCATCATCACGTACGCCAACAATCCGTTGTAGAGCATCCAGACCCGGTCCGACGCATACAGCGCGGTGAGCAGGGCGAGACCACCATTGAGAACGAAAAAGCCGCACCACACCTGGGTGACGCGACGGGTATAGATCACCGCGAACGGTGGCAGGTCCGGCTCCTGCAGGCGCGCCAGGCGTTCCACCAGGGGCGGACCGAAGCGCAGGCTGGTGGCGAACACCGTCAACATCACCACGTTCACCAGCGCCGGGTACAGCTTCAGCGGCAGGGCCTGGTTGAGCACGGTGGCCAGCCCGGCCAGCAGGCCCGCGCCGGCGGCAGCGGCCCACCACAAGGGTTGCCGGGTGCTCAGCGCGCGCAGCAGGGCCAGCGCAAACAGCAGCAGCGCCAGCCAGCGCGGCTCGAAGCGGCCCATCGCCGCGTAGACCAGCACCGGATAGGCGAGCGAAATCGCTGCCACCACGACCATGCGTGCCCGTGCCATGGTCGCGGCGTCCGTGCTGCTGTCAGGCAGCGGCCTGACCGGGCAGCAGGCCATGCACAACATCAACGATGTCCTGCACGGTGCGCACGGCCTTGAACGCTTCAGGCTGCAGGTTGCGGCCGAGCAGCGGCTTGAGCTGCACGATCAGGTCCACGGCATCGATGCTGTCGATGTCCAGGTCGTCGTACAGGCGCGATTCCGGGCTGATCCGCGCCGGCTCGATCTCGAAGCTGTCGGTCAGGATGCGGACGATGCGCTCGAACAATTCATTCTTGGTCATGGCAGTTCCTGGCGCCTTACGACTGGCGGGCGGCGACGAACTCGCCGAGCGCGCGCACGCTGGAGAAATGGCGACGGGTTTCTTCCGAGTCGGCCGAGAGGCTGACACCGTACTTCTTCTGCAGCGCCAGGCCCAGTTCCAGCGCATCGATCGAGTCCAGGCCGAGGCCTTCCACGAACAGCGGCGCGGTCGGATCGATGTCCTCCGGGGTGATGTCCTCCAGTGAAAGCGAGGAAATGATCAATTCCTTGATCTCGTGCTCAAGTGCTTGCACGGGTCGGATCTCCAGACAGGTCGAAATAACGAGTGAGGTGGTCGGTGACGCGACGGGCCGCCAGGGCATCCCCCCTTGGCGAGTCATCTTCGGCCAGGAACGGCGCGATCGGGATATCTTCGCCGATCTGCAGCTGAACGTGAAAACGACGTGAGGGTACACGATACCACTTCTGGCCCTTGGTCAACGTCGGCGGGGTGCAGGTGATGCGCACCGGGGTGATGTCCAGGCGCCCGCGCACGGCGATGTTGGCGGCGCCGCGCTGCAGCCGCAGCGGCTGCCCGGGCACGCTGCGGGTGCCTTCCGGGAAGATGACCAGGGTGCCGCCGGCGTGCACCGCCGCCGCGCAGTCATCGACCAGGCCAGCGCCGTCGTCATTGGAGATGTAGCCCGCCGCACGCACCGGGCCGCGCATGAACGGGTTGCAGGCCACCGCCCGCTTGACCACGCAGTCGGCGTTGGGCAGCAGGGCGATCAGGCAGACCACATCGATCAGGGTCGGATGGTTGGCCAGCACCAGCAGGCCGTCGCGCTGCAGGCGTTCGCGCCCTTCGACCTGCAGGGTCATCACCCCCAGACGGCACATCAGCCACACGTGGCTGGCGAAGGCGCGCTGGACCAGCCGGCGGGCCCGGCGGCGACGCGCGACCGGGTCGCGCATCAGCAGCAGCACCGGCATCACCAGCACGCCCAGCAGTAGCCCGCCCACGCCGAACGCAGCGAAGCTGAAGCCGGTGCCGAACACCCGCCAGGCATGATCGAGGCGGCGCAGCGCTTCAGCCACGGCGGCGCCAGGACCAACGCTGGCCTTGGGTCACATGCTGCAGCAGCGGATCCCCGGCCAGCAGGAAGCGGTGCAGGTCCAGCGCATGTGGCAACAGGCCTGGAGCGGTCGGATCGACGTCGTCTGCGACCTGCCAGGACAGCGAAAGATCGCTGCCGCCGGCAGTACCGGCGGGTGCCAGACGCCAGCACCAGGCGAAGAACGGGTCGGGTTCGTCGGCGAATTCGGCGTAAACGTCGGGCAACGGCGACTCATAGACCACGATCCGCACTTCACTGGCACCATCACCAAGCAGGCCGACGGCCTCCAGACACGCCGCTTCCACCGTCGACTGGCCAGCGGACAACGCCAGGTAGTTGCCCCGGTGGCCACGGGCGATCGAATACAGCGCGGCGATCGCGTTGTGCACCGACAGGCCGAAGCCGGTGGGCGACAGCGGCTGATCGGCCACCAGCGAGCCCAGCAGGTCCATTGATCGGGCGACATCGCCATGGCGGCTGGCGAACACCAGCGGCACCTGGCTGTCAGCGCCCTGCCCGTCCTCGCACCAGCACGCGGCCTGGATCGCCATGCGGCCCAGGCGCTCGATACGGCGGCGCTGCATGGCCGGAATCTCGGCCAGCGCCGGCGTGTCCTCGCCCTGCGGCAGGAACGGCGACCCGGCCCAGCCCATCCATTGGCTACGCTCGGTCAGGCCAGGCGCCCAGGCGGCCCAGTCGACAACGGAAAATTCGATCATTACCGGTGATGTTTCGATGGGCGAACGAGAGTCTCGAGCCATTACGGCGACACGCGGCTGCCCCCCATTCCTGCAGCCATGCATCCGTCCAGGACGTCGCCGGCTGCCCCCCTGGCTGCCGGAAAGGAGCGCACGCTAGCACGTCCGACACAGGGATGACATGTTTCACAAAGCACAACGGGGAGCGGTCAGCGACCGCCCCCCTCATGGACCGATCCAGCGAACCGGTTCAGTGATAGCCGGCGTCGGCGCGTACCTTGCCGCGGAACACCCGGTAAGACCATGCCGTGTAGCCCAGGATCACCGGCAGCAGCACGACCAGCCCCACCAGGGTGAAGCCCAGCGACGAGGCCGGCGCGGCGGCCTGCCACAGCGTCATCGACGGCGGCAGCAGGTACGGCCACATGCCCAGCACCAGGCCAGCGAAGCCAAGCACGAACAAGGCCAGGCTGAGCAGGAACGGCGGCAGGTCGCGACGCGGATGGGTGGCGCTGCGCCACAGCGCGATGGCCACCGCCAAGGTCAGCAGCGGCACCGGCGACAACCACCAGAAGTTGCCGTCGCTGAACCAGCGGTCCATCAGCCGCGACTGCAGGAACGGCAGCCAGCTGCTGACCAGGCCCATTGCCGCGATCACCGCCACCACCAGCGGGCGGGTCATCTGCCGGGCCAGCGCCTGCACGCGGCCTTCGGTCTTCAGGATCAGCCAGGTACTGCCCAGCAGTGCGTAGCCGGCTACCAGCGCGGCACCGGTCAGCATCGCGAACGGGCTGAACCAGCCGAACGCGCCGCCCTGGTACACGCCATCGACCAGCGGCAGGCCCTGCACCAGCGTGCCGAGGATCACGCCCTGGGCGAACGTGGCCAGCAGCGAACCGAGGCCGAACGCCACGCTCCACAGCCGCCGTGAACGGTGCGCCTTGAAGCGGAACTCGAAGGCCACGCCACGGAACACCAGCGCCACCACCAGCAGCAGCACCGGCAGGTACAGCGCCGACAGCAGTACGGCATACGCCTTCGGGAAGGCGGCCATCAGGCCAGCGCCGCCGAGCACCAGCCAGGTCTCGTTGCCGTCCCAGATCGGCGCGGCGGTGTTCATCATCAGGTCCAGCTGTTCCTCGTCCTCGGCGAACGGGGCGAGGATGCCGATGCCGAGCACGAAGCCGTCCAGCACCACATACATCAGCACGCCAAAGCCGATCACCGCGAACCAGGCCACCGGCAACCAGGTCATCAGGTCCATGTCAGCGCTCCTCCAGCGGTTCGTCGGCGGCCGACAGCGGCCGCGCCGGGGTGTGGCTGCCATGGTCCAGCGACGGGCCTTCGTCGTACGGCTGCGGGCCGTGGCGCAGGATCTTCACCAGGTACCAGATGCCCCAGCCGAACACGAAGGCATAGCCGACCACATAGACACCCAGCGACAGCGCGGTCATCCATGCACTCTGCGGGCCAACGGCATCGGCGGTACGCAACACGCCATAGACCACCCATGGCTGCCGTCCCATCTCGGTGACGAACCAGCCCGACAGCAGCGCGATGAAGCCGCTGGGCAGCATCCAGTTCCAGCCACGCAGCAGCCACGGTGAGGCCAGCAGCTTCTTCCGCCACAGCTGGAAGGCCGAGACCCAGGCCAGCACCAGCATCAGCGTGCCCAGCCCGACCATGATGCGGAAGGCGAAGAACACCGGCGTCACCGGCGGCCGCTCGCTGGCCGGCACCGACGTCAGCGGATCGAACGTACCGTCCAGGGTGTGGGTGAGGATCACGCTGCCGAGCTTGGGAATGGCCACCTCGAAATCGTTGCGCTCCTCCTTCTCGTTGGGCAGCGCGAACACCACCAGCGGCACGCCCTCGCCCTCCTTGGTCTCATGCCAGTGCGCTTCCATCGCCGCGATCTTCATCGGCTGGTGCTTCAGCGTGTTCAGGCCATGCATGTCACCGACGAAGATCTGCACCGGCACGGTCAGCGCCGCGAACGCCACCGCCGCGATCAACATCCGCCGCCCCGCTTCCACGTGCGTTCCCCTGCGCAGATACCACGCGCCCACACCACCGATCACGAAACAGGTGGTGATGAACGAACCCAGCGCCATGTGCGCCAGCCGGTACGGGAAGGACGGGTTGAACACTACCTGCCACCAGTCGACGGGATGCACGATGCCGTTGACCATCTCGTAGCCGGCCGGCGTATGCAGCCAGCTGTTGGACGAGAGGATCCAGAAGGTAGAGAACAGCGTGCCCAGCGCCACCATGCAGGTGGACAGGAAATGCAGGCGCGGCGACACCCGGCCCCAGCCGAACATCATCACGCCGAGGAAGCTGGCTTCCAGGAAGAACGCGGTCAGCACTTCGTAGGTCAGCAGCGGGCCGATCACCGTGCCGGCCACTTCGCTCAGCCGCGGCCAGTTGGTGCCGAACTGGAAGGCCATGACGATGCCGCTGACCACGCCCATGCCGAAGGACACCGCGAAGATCTTCTGCCAGAAGAAATACAGCTCGCGCCATACGGGCAATTTCGTACGCAGCCACCGCCACTCGATGAAGGCCAGCCAGCTGGCCGTACCGATGGTGAAGGCCGGGAACAGTACGTGGAAACTGATGACGAATCCGAACTGGATCCGCGACAACAACAACGCGTCCAAGGGACGCCTCCTGCCAGGTGCCGGTGGGATACCAGACCACTTTAGGCGGATATCGTTAAACCGGGATGCGACCGGGTGACGCGCTGCTTCACTTTGTCGCAGGTGGGAGGCGGACTCTGGGATGAATGGGCTAAAGGGGTTTCAAGAGCGCCAGGGGCGACTCCCGTACGGTACGCAGTGCCCTGGGAATCAACGCGGCGAGGCTTGCCGTCGTCACCAGCGCAACGGCGATCATCCCGCTCAGCCACGACGACATCCACATGCCGTCCTCTGGCGACCATACGAGATGAAGTGCAAGTGCCCCCAGCAGAGCGCCGGAAGTGGTGAAAACACTGACTTCAAAGATGATCTCGGAAAAAATTACGGACCCACGAGCACCCAGCGTACGTCGAATGCCGATGGAGCGTCTTCTTCGGTCAAGCCATGCGCCGACGACCCCGGACACTCCCGCCATCAGGACACCCAGGACCACCACGGCCATGAAGGCCAGCATGGCTGTCGTGAAACGGTCCGCGCGAACGTATGCATCGCGGTATCCCGCCAAGGTATCAACGGCTGCCGGGTTCACGATGCGATAGGAGCGCCGCAGCGCTTCGACGGCGCGGTCAAGCAACATGCGGTCAATGTCCAGATCGGACTTCGTAAGGTAGTACCGGTTCGCGCCTGATGGAAAGCCGGGAAACAACGCCCACTGTGAATCCCGGTCATTTCCTCCCGGTGCGGGACCAATGACAGACGAAAACACGCCCACAACAACCCTGCTGCTCCCGGGCCCGAAGTGCAGCCGACGGCCAACTGCGTTCTCTGCCCCGAAAAGATGGGTGGCAAGCGCTTCACTGATCAGCACCACATCGGCTGCATCGGCAGTTTCATGCTCCGTCGGGCTGCGTCCCAGAACGATACCCGCGCCCAGCATCGTCAACAGACCCGGGCTGGCAGTTATCACAGCAATACGATCGCAGCCTGCCACGTTGCTCGTACCTGTGGCCATGGAATGCGCCATGGCCGCATCGCTGATGCAGGCGCCGTAGTGATGGGCTCTGCCCCCGAACGGGACCGAGTCGCTTGCCACGGTCTGCCGGACGCCGGGAAGCTGGATCGCAGACAGGTCCGATCGCACCATCGACGGCTCCACGCCTCCTTCGACGTCCGAGACGCGGATGACGCCAATCGATCCTGCATCTGGAATGCTGCTCATGTTCAGCTTTGAAAGACCGCCTACGGCGGATTGCAGGGCAACCGTGCACGCCAGACTGGCGAGCGCCGCCTGCACGAACAGCAGCGCCGCACGACCTGCCTGGTTCCGGACTTCCCGCATCGAATCCAGCATCTCAGGCAGCTCCCTTTGCGAACATCCGCGATAGTGAATTGCTCCGGCAGATATCCAGCGCTGGAATGAGTGCACAGAGCAGCGCTGTTGCGAACCCAAGACCGGCTGCCATCAAAACTGTCCTTGCATCCAGCGTAGTTATCGCTGACGGAAGCACATCGGCCGCAGCGACCAACAGCATGCCCGTCACGTACGCGGTAGCGGCCAGGGCCGCACTGGCCAATCCAGACCAGGCGCATTCCCACATGAGCTGGGCAAGTACATCCCGCCGCCGAGCACCCAGCGCACGACGTATTGCAAGCTCCCGGCGACGCGCACCCAGGCTGAAGCCGAGCAGCGCAGCGGCATTGACAATGCAGACCACGAGCAGGAGCAGCGACAGCCGAAGCTGCATCTGAGTGCGCTCGGGCACAAGCCCTTGCCGGTCCAGCCATTTCATCAGCGGCCAAAGGCCAACCTGATCGGTGTCCGGATGGGTCTGCAGGCCCTTCGTGTGTGCATATCCGCGCAGCGTCGCGCTGTACCCAGCCACATCGTCCGCTGTGGGCAACCATGCCCACAACTGCAGCCAGGAAACCTGAGGCCCAGCGAGATCCACCCCCTGTCCTCCACCCCAGACCGTCATGCCATCGACCACGGTCAACTCGTCCGCGATGGCAGCTTCAACGGGCAGATAGATCTGGTCGGGCGCCACGAAAGGACGGCGCGTCACATCCCCTTGGAACATCGGCACTGGATGCCAGTCCTCCGCAACGCCGATGACCGTGTAATTGCGCCTGCTCAGTTCCAGCTGATGCCCGATGCATCCCTTCGGGCACTCGACTGCCGCCAGCGCGTGCGACAGCACAGCGACCCGACTGCCAGACTGGCCTTCCTCGGCCGTCCATGGGCGCCCCTGGACGATGGCGATCCCCAACACGTTGAAGACCTCCGACGTTGCGTATCTGGCACGGAGTCTGGCGCTGAACTGTCCGGGTTTCAGAAGCGTCACGGCGCCGCCCGCCATGGCAGCCTGCGACCACGCCGTGCCTTGGTTCAGAAGTGCTTTGGCATCAGGCCAGGTCAGCGCTTGACCGGAATCGGGGTCTCCTGCTCGCTGAACGGTCGGCCGGACGTCCAAGTGCGGGCGGAAAAGCGACCCACTACGGCCGGGAGCGGGATCTGATGATGCCTGGAGAACAATGGACAGCATCACCATTGCGGTTCCCACGCCTACACCGAGCATGAGAGCGATGGCCATATGGACACCGATGCGCTGCCTGAATCGTTTCAGCGCAAGAGAAAGGTAGTAGAAATCCACGGGTCCTCCATGGAGTCGGCCTGGCCTCTAGGCAAAAGCGAAGGGCATTCCACGCAGAAGGAGATCCCTGATTCTGTTGGAATCGCCGACGCTGGCCATATACGGGCTGAAGGCGTAAAAGGTGACCCTCTCATCCTTCTGGTAAAAGAGAACCTCACCCATTCGGCTGTCAAACGTTTCGCGACAGGCTACGACGAGAGTGGAAAGGAGCTCGCCATTGATCGCTACCGGACCTCGCGGAAACTCCAGATCATTGCTTCGCCGTGATAGCTGCAGATCACGGGCATTCCATCGGGACGCTCGACAAAGAACGGATGCCATTGATCCTCCCCCTCTGTTACATCTGATTCACCATCCCATCTGAAGTACGACCAGACAGACTTCTGAACGGGATCCTTGAGATGCGAAATGTCCGGCATACGATGACCAAATCCGAAAGCGAACAGGGGAACGTTGATCCCAGGAGCTCGATCAGCGATCAGCTTCCACTGCGCGTTGAGAGGCAAGCGAGATCTGCTGACGCCGCGGGGACCGATCCCATGCGCCAATGCAATGGCCTGACCCAATACCACCCCCAATGCTGCATGCGCCCAGTTCTCATGCAAACCGCAATTTCGGAGCCTCGTGCCAATTTCGCAACAGGAAAGATCAAACACCCTGTTGATGACGTAACCCGGACGAGACGTCCAAATCCGATCAAAGTCCATGGGAGCAATGGGCGTTGCTTCTTGAACCGGCCATGCGGAGGTCAGCTCGTCAAGATGAATCACGCTGATGCCGCCAATGCCACTGAGAGCCGCTGCAACAACATCCTGCCGGTCAGAGTGAATGACAATTGCGCCACTCGTCATGTCAGATCCTCTGCGATCTCGCCATCTGCCGAAGGGCGATCAATTCGCTTGATCACGCTCTGCACGTTGTCCACCAGCCCCATGAATTCCGCCGACGCGGGAAAGTCCAACAGAAAGAGGGCAGACATCCTCCTTTCAATGAAGAACCCACCATCAACATGCATCAGCCTTCGTTTCATTCTCTTGAGCATGATCGGGTCGAAGGTGGAGCGACACCTCCGCACGTGGTCGAGAAGCTGATGTATCGCGTAATAGACGAACACTGCATGCGCCAGCGAGTGATTGGGAATGAAGTTTCCTGACCACGGCGAAACAGGCCGAACCCTGATCGAACCAGACATGAATTTTCCGTAGACGTCTTCATACGCTGACAGGAAGGAGTGCACCGATTCGTGCAGAATCGCCTCCGCGCACAGGTCAACGGTCATCTCTGTCCGATGGACATTCAGCATCCGAATACAACCTGCGTGGATGGGCCGATACTCCGAGCCGAGATTGAGCAGGGCCACGTCTTCGCCTTCTTCAATTGACTTCCTCACAAGCACACGCCTTGTGAATGTTCGAACCAACAAGCCCAGATGTGGCGCTGCCTCGTCCAGCATGTGAATAGCCGCTTCGAGCTTTTCTCCTATTGCGTCCATCTCCTTCTGTGAGATATCCAGGCATGGACGACAGAATGTCCCGCTCTCTGCCTCGTACCTGCGTGAGAGCCGACTATCCCCATCAAGAACGATCACTCCACCAAGTCGGGGACGCTGCACCCTTTCAGTGCCGCCTCTGTGGTGCTTGAGAGTCCAGTCGCCCAGCGCACTTTCGTGAGGACTGTGATCCGAAAGCTCACTCGACCCACAATGATGCTGCCGGTCAGGGTTCTCCGCGAGCACGGCGAGCAACAACGCGTGAATTGTCGAAATTGACTCCCCATTCTCATTCTCATTCTCATAGGCAACGCCCGAGGGGTTGCCCAAGAATCCGGATACCCATGGCGAACCAAGAAGCCTTCGCCTTGCCGACGAGTCGAGATGAGGGATGGACCGGGCGACCGCATCGACCGCGGCTCTGCTCTCCGATCCTTCACTCCCCTTCGCTGAAAGGGCATCACCCAAGCGTCGCGAAATATTTTCGAACCATGCGCCCAACAATGTCGAGCACACGTCGGCAGTCCTGCCAGGTTCATCGAGTGCGCGCTTCAGATCTTCAAGGGACAGCTCCATCAATCGCTCCTGGATGGTGAGCGATCGCCTTGATGGCGATCGCTCGTTCCATCAGACGTTGAACTTCTGGATTTTCGGGACCGCGTGATCGCCCTTGAACACCTCTTTTTGTTGGTCCCCTGTGGAGTAATGGCCACAATGAGTACCTCCACTTGAATAGCTGGTGCACTGGGTTCCTGCGATTTCATGATCGCCAGAAATTACGTGTACCGCACTCTCGCTTTGGATAGTGATCTCCAGGATCGAGATCTCCTGAGCCGGCACAAGCACGTCCGGCTGCGCTGCAGTTGCCATGCCTGACAGGCCAAGTAGCGCTATGAGAGTTGGGGGGAGAAGCACAGATTTGTCGATCTTCGACATGATTCAGCTCCATTGAAGTTCGTACAGCGGGAAATGGGTGCGGGCCTTCGCGGCTCCGACCAGCGCCAGCGGTTGCCGACGATCGAGATTTCTCCAAGCTGTGCATCGATATCAACAGCGACGGAGGACTTTGCAACTATCCTCATGAGACGCGCCGACGCAGAGTGATTGAGAGCAGACCCGGCACCAGAACGATGGCGCTGCCACGTCGCAATCCGGCGTTATTCGCCACTGACTGACGCGGCTCACAAATGCGAAGGAATCCATCAGCAGTCCATTGATATGCCAGACCGCGCAGAATGCGTCTCACGCGCCGCCGGATACGGTCAGCGCCAGAAGTACCAGATGGCCCCCGCCACAAGCGCACCAAACAACAGCACCTGCACCACCACATAGCCCACGCCGCTATCGCGCGATTCGGAGGTAATGCGCTTCTGCAGCGCCTCGCTCACATCCGGTGTTTCTTCCTGCTGCGCCTGCTCACGCAACGCCTGCGCCAGCGCGCGCTTTACCGCATCGCGAGGGTCGGTCGGTCGGTTCACAACAGTTCTCCGGCGGTGGCGTGCTTCACCAGCTCCTGTTTCAGGACATGGCGCGCACGGTGCAGGTGGCTCTTGATGGTACCCCGGGCCAGCCCGGTCACCTGCTCGATCTCGGCCAGATCGAAATCCTCCAGATAATGCAGGCCCACGATCAGGCGCTGCGGCGCACTCAATCGCTCCAACGCCGCGCCGAGGTGGCGGCCGGCCTGCAATGTCTCGCTGAGTTCGGAAGGACCCGGACCCTCGTCACCAACCCCCAGTTCCTCGGGGGCCTCCACCGCCACCATCCACTGCGCTTCCAGCCGCCGCCGCCGCAGGTACTGCAGCGCGGTGGTGTAGGCCACGCGCGAAATCCAGGTGCGCAGCGAGGATTCGAAACGGAACCGGTGCAGCTGGCGGAATACCGCCAGGAACGTTTCCTGCAGCAGGTCGGCCACCTGGTCGCGGTCGCCAACCATGCGCCCGATCACATGCGCGCAGGTGCGCTGATGTGTTTCCACCAACTGCGCAAAGGCCGCTTGCGAGCCGTCGATGATCGCGCGCACCAGGGCCTGGTCCGCATCCAGCGGCTCGGCGGGTGTGGTGGCCGCCGCGGCAGCCGGTCGATGCCGCCCCCGCAGTGCAGTCAGCGCTCCCCTGAGCAGGCTCATGCGAGGGGCTCCCCCTGTGCCCGCAGCATGCGCCGGCTCAGCCCTTGCGCGTGGCGGGGCGGGTGAAGTGCCAAGCCAGCAGCTGGCCCAGCCCTGCGCTGCCGACCAGCGCGGCAGCTGCGCCGAACGTCAGGTCGCGTGCACCGATGGCCTCCAGCAGCGCCATGGCCAGCGCCAGGCAGACCAGGCTGATGCCCCAGCGCAGCGCGCCCTGGCGGCGGCGTTCCTCTTCCAGCACCGCCAGCGAGCGGATCACCTCTTCCGGTACGTGCGGTGCCACCAGCTTGCTGCGCGCACGCGCATCGGCGATGGCATGGATCGCATAGGCGATGCAGATGAAGAGGGTGATCGGGATGAGTTCCTGCATGGTCGTGCTCCTATCAGGTAGATGATGCGGGTTCAGGAGATTGGATGCGCGGCCCTACCGACCGGTTGCACCGCTTTGCCGATCCCGCTGTCATGACCTGTGGCCCCCTCCCCCGGCCGTTGCGGCTGCTACGCTTGCCCGGTTTCCTCTTCTGGTGCCGTCCGCCCATGTCCCGAGTGCTGCCCCTGTCCCTCCTGCTGTCTGCCGTGCTGGCCGCTCCGGCCGCGCAGGCTGCGCCGACACCGATCACCATCGAACAGGCCATGGCTGACCCGGACTGGATCGGTCCGCCGGTGGAGAAGGCCTGGTGGTCGTGGAACAGCCAGCAGGTGGAGTACCAGCTGAAGCGCAACGGCAGCCCGGTGCGCGACACCTTCCGCCAGCCGATCGCCGGTGGCGTGGCCGCGCAGGTGGCCGATGACCAGCGCGGCAGCCTGGACGTGGCCGATCCGGTGTACGACCGCAGCCGCACGCGCAGCGCGTTCGTGCGCAACGGCGACGTGTTCGTGCGCGACCTGCGCAGCGGCGCACTGACCCAGCTGACCCGCAGCAACGAGCGCGCCAGCGGTGTGAACTTCGCCGCCGACAACGGCGTGATCTGGCGGGTCGGCCAGAACTGGTTCCACTGGACCGCCGCCAGCGGCGTGCAGCAGGTGGCCAGCCTGAAGGCCGACAAGGATCCCAGCACGCCGCCGAAGGCCGACGTGCTGCGCGACCAGCAGCTGCGCACGCTGGAAACCCTGCGCCGCGACCGCGAACAGCGCGAGGCGCTGAAGGACCAGGACCAGCGCTGGCGCCAGGCCGACCCGACCCGCGCACCGGGTCCGGTGTTCCTGGGTGCCGACGTCGAGATCGTCGACAGCGTGCTGTCGCCGGATCTGGGCCACCTGATCGTGACCACCAAGCCGAAGGACTTCGATGACGGCCGCGGCGGCAAGATGCCGCTGTACGTGACCGAGTCGGGCTACGAAGAAACCGAGGACACCCGTCCCCGCGTCGGCCGCAACGGCTTCGAGCCGCACACCCTGTGGTTCGTGGACGTGCGCAGCGGCAAGGCCGAGAAGCTGTCGCTGTCCAGCCTGCCGGGCATCGGCACCGATCCGCTGGCCGAGCTGCGCCGCAAGGCCGGCAAGGACGCGCTGAAGGGCGACCGCAGCGTGCAGGTGATGAGCGACTTCATGGGCGGTGGCATCCGCTGGAGCGCTGATGGCCAGCAGGCCGCGGTGATGCTGCGCGCCAACGACAACAAGGACCGCTGGATCGTCAGCGTTGCCGCTGCCGACGGCCGCGTGCAGAACCGCCACCGGCTGACCGACAACGCCTGGATCAACTGGGGCTTCAACGATTTCGGCTGGATGGCCGATGGCCGCACGCTGTGGCTGCTGTCCGAGGAATCGGGCTTCTCGCACCTGTACACCCAGGCCGGCGGCGGCAAGCCGCAGGCGTTGACCAGTGGCAAGTGGGAGACCTCGGCGCCGGTGCTGTCGGCCGACGGCAAGGGCTTCTACTTCCTGTGCAACCAGCAGGCCCCGCATGACTACGAAGTCTGCGCGGTCGATACCACTGCCCGCCAGGTGCGCGAGCTGACCAGCCTCAACGGCGTGGAAGACTTCTCGCTGTCGCCGGACGGCCAGCAGCTGCTGGTGCGCTATTCCGGCGCCTACCTGCCGGCGCAGCTGGCGGTGGTGCCCAGCACCGGTGCTGGCCAGGCCCGCGTGCTGACCGACACCCGCACCGCCGACTACAAGGCGCGCCAGTGGATCCAGCCGAAGCTGGTGGCAGTGCCGTCCAAGCACGGCGCCGGTGTGGTGTGGGCCAAGTATTACGAGCCGGAAAACAAGGAACCCGGCAAGAAGTACCCGGTCGTGATGTTCGTGCACGGTGCCGGCTACCTGCAGAACGTGCACCAGCGCTACCCGGCCTACTTCCGCGAGCAGATGTTCCACAACCTGCTGGTGCAGAAGGGTTACATCGTGCTGGACATGGACTACCGCGGCAGCGAGGGCTACGGCCGCGACTGGCGCACGGCGATCTACCGCAACATGGGCCACCCGGAACTGGAAGACTACAAGGACGGCCTGGACTGGCTGGTCGACACCCAGCAGGGCGACCGTGACCACGCCGGCATCTACGGCGGCTCCTACGGCGGCTTCATGACCTTCATGGCCCTGTTCCGCTCGCCGGGCACGTTCAAGGCCGGCGCCGCGCTGCGCCCGGTGGTCGACTGGCACCAGTACAACCACGGCTACACCAGCAACATCCTCAACACCCCGGACATCGATCCGGAGGCGTACCGCGTGTCGTCGCCGATCGAGTACGCACAGAACCTGCAGGACAACCTGCTGATCGCCCACGGCATGATGGACGACAACGTGTTCTTCCAGGATTCGGTGAACCTGACCCAGCGTCTGATCGAGCTGCACAAGGACAACTGGTCGATCGCGCCGTACCCGCTGGAGCGCCACGGCTACGTGCGTGCTGATTCCTGGCTGGACCAGTACAAGCGCATCCTCAAACTGTTCGAGCAGAACCTGAAGTGAGTGCTGCCGCGGCCACGATCCATATCGTGGCCGCGGTCATCCTCGATGATCGCGGCCGGGCATTGGTCGTGCGCAAGCACGGTGCCAGCCGCTTCATGCAGCCGGGCGGCAAGCCCGAGCCGGGCGAGGGGCCGCTGCAGGCACTGGCACGCGAGCTGGACGAGGAACTGGGCGTGCAGCTGCACACCGCTTCCGCCATCGCACTCGGGAGTTTCGAGGACTGGGCGGTGAACGAGCCCGGCCACCGCGTGCAGGCACAGGCCTGGCGGGTCTGGATCGAAGGTGAGCCGTGCGCGCGTGCGGAGATCGCCGAACTGGCCTGGGTACCGCTGCAGCCGCCGCACGGCCAGCCCTTGGCACCCTTGAGCGAACACCATATCCTGCCGGCGGTCGCCGCCCTGGCGACGGCTCGCTGACGAAGCGGGCACCGCCCAGCCGGACAACGGATGTCAGCCTCGATTCCCCCGATTCCCGCCCCCACCCCACCTCCACCCAACAACTGGGTCGGCGCAGTGGCGCAGGGCTCGTTCTGGTTGTGCCTGCTGGTCACCCTCTACTTCCTCGCGCAGGCGCTGATGGCGGCGGCACTGGCCCGCACCGAATTCTGGACCACGCTGGTGACAGTAGCGTGGGAGCAGCAGCTCGACGGCAGCCTGTGGTGGATGCTGAAACACCCGGCGGCCACCTCGCTGCTGGTTGCCCTGCTCTGCCTGGTCTCGACCCTGGCCAGCTGGGGCCTGTGGCGCGGGCGCCGGTGGGGGCTGTGGGCCTATGTGTGGATGCTCGGCCTGAGCGCGCTGGCCAACTTCGTGATCGCCTGGTGGATGGACCGCCTGCTGCTGGTGTTGATCGCGCTGCTCGCCAGCGACCCCACGGCGCAGCATGAGCTGCAGGTGCAGCGTGTGCTGTTCACCCTGACACTGGTCGGTACCTCGGTGCTGTTCGCGGGGCTGCAGGGCTGGCTGGGCTGGCGCCTGCTGCGACCGGACATCCGCTGCCGCTTCCGCTGACTCCCCTCCCGCGTTCCGCCTTCGACAAGGATGTCGCATGCCTGCCCTGCTCCGAATGCTTCTGGTCGTCACTGCGCTGCTGGCCACCCCGCCGGCGCCGGCCGCAGCCTCCGCTTCCACGCCCGCGCCGCTGCGATGTGGCCGGTACGTCAATTCGCAGAATGATGCCGCGCTGGTGATCGATTCACACAACCGGGGCCGTCGCCTGGCGACGGGCTTTGATCTCGAATCGCTGCAGATCGAACGCGATGGCAACGGCCTGGTGCTGGTCAACCTGGATGACGGCGTGGCAACAGCGCTCACTGCCAGTGCCGATGGCAGGCGCATCAACGACACGCTGCAGGACTACCAGCTGCGTGCACCGGCGGTCTGCCAGCCGGTGGCCGTGAACGCCGCCGGCAGCTGCCTGGCCGATGCGAACCGCTGCATGGCTCGCCTGCACGCGGCGACGCCGCCGCAGCTGCTGACCGCCTGCCAACAGGGCGTGGGCGCGGCCTGCAGCGGCCTGTTGCTGGGCTACGTGGACGATGCGCTCCTCGCCGCCGCGTCTGCCAAGGGCGTAGCGCTGGCTACCGCCGCACCGGCGCCCTGCACCACCGATGCGGAGCGCGAGGAGGTACTGACCTGCCGTGATGCCCGTCGTGACGCGTTGGCCGCCGCCGTGGCACAGGCCAGCGGCCAGGCGTTCGCCCGTGGCATCGATCCAGCGTGGGTGGAACTGCCGGCGGCGCAGCGCGACCAGCTGCAGCAGCTGTGCCTGCAGCAGCGTGCTGGCCGCTTCTGCACCGAAGTGGCCGAGCAGCAGTTGAATGCGCGCGATCCGCGGGCGGCCGTGCAGGCGTTGCAGGTGGTCTGCGACAGCGGTCGCTACAGCGCATGCGAACGGGTCGAGCCCCTGCAGGCACTCGGTGCTGCATTGCGCCTGGTCGATGCGACCGAGTCGCCCTGTGGCCTGTACCGGGCCGACGGCGGCACCCTCGATGCGGTTGCGTTCGGTGACGATGGCTACGCGACGATCGGTGGCCAGCGCTCGCAAGTACGCCTGTTGGACGGTGCCATCCACCTGCGCAATGACCACGGCAGCGATCATGTGCTGCGCCTGCTGGCCAATGGCGACCTGCTGGGCATGGATGCCTGGACCGGCTACCAGCGTTACCAGCGCCAGCCGGGCACGACGCAATGCGCAGCCAGCGAGGGCCCGCGCACGTCCCTGCGGTAAAGTACGCGCCATGAACGAATTCGAGCGCGTTCGCGCCTACCTCACCGACCTGCAGGACCGCATCTGTGCGGCGATCGAGTCCGCCGATGGCCGGGCACGCTTCCAGGAAGACCTGTGGCAGCGTGCCGAGGGCGGCGGCGGTCGCACCCGCGTGCTGCGCGATGGCGCAGTGTTCGAGCAGGCCGGCATCGGCTTTTCCGATGTGGCCGGCAGCCGCCTGCCGCCCTCGGCCTCCGCCAACCGGCCAGAGTTGGCCGGTGCCTCATGGCGCGCCACCGGGGTGTCGCTGGTGTTCCACCCGCTCAATCCCTACGTGCCGACCACCCACGCCAACGTGCGTTTCTTCCAGGCACAGCGCGATGGCGAAGTGGTGGCCAGCTGGTTCGGCGGTGGCTTCGACCTGACCCCGTTCTACCCGTTCGACGAGGACGTGCAGCACTGGCATCGGGTGGCACGCGATCTGTGTGCACCGTTCGGTGAAGAGCGCTACGCGGCGCACAAGCGCTGGTGCGATGAGTATTTCTTCCTGCGCCACCGCAATGAGACGCGCGGTGTGGGTGGTCTGTTCTTCGATGATCTGCACGGCGATTTCGAACGCGATTTCGCCTACCTGCGTGCGGTCGGCGATGGCTTCCTCGATGCCTACCTGCCGATCGTGCAGCAGCGCAAGGATACGCCCTACGGCGAACGCGAGCGCGAGTTCCAGCTGTACCGCCGTGGCCGCTACGTGGAGTTCAACCTGGTCTACGACCGCGGCACGCTGTTCGGCCTGCAGAGCGGCGGCCGCAGCGAGAGCATCCTGATGAGCCTGCCCCCGCGCGTGCGCTGGGAGTACGGCTTCAGCCCGGAAGACGGCAGCGCCGAAGCGCGCCTGGCCGATTACCTGGTGCCCCGCGACTGGCTGTAGGCGCTTCGGGCACGGGACGCTGCACGCGTTGCCGCTGCGCAATCCCGGCACCGCCGCACGCGTGGCGGTGGCCCCGCTGCGGCGTGCTCGGCTTCATTCCCCCTCTTGTTTTGAATCAAGGAAGACCGTGATGCCCGTTGTTGTTTCCCTACGCCGCCGGATGACCACCTGGCGCGCCATGCTGCTGCTCGCGCTGGCCGTGCCCAGCCTGCCGGTGGCTGCGCAGTCGATGGCCTGCGGCACTTACCTGCAGGACGATGGCAACGCCAGCCTGACCATCGAAAGCGAAGCCCACGGCTTCCTTTCGGGCCCCTACCAGGCCACGGAACGGCTGCGGCTGGTACGCCAGGACAACCTGCTGGGCACTGGCAACCTGTCCACCGGCCGCCTGGAGAACTGGGAGTTCAGCGACAACGACCGTACGGTCACCGGCGGGTACCACACGTTCCACCTGCGAGCAGCGGCCGCCTGCAAGCCGGTACCGGAGATGGTCGAAGGCAGCTGCATGGCCGACACCAGCGACTGCCTGGAGGCACTGCCCGAGGCCGCGCCCACGCAGCTGCACGCCTGGTGCAGCGAGGGCGTGGAGGCGGCCTGCACCCAACTGCAGGAGACCTACCAGCGCCAGGCCGAGGAGGCTCAGCCGCAGCGTGCCCAGGCCGAGCCGCAGATGCCGCCCTACTGCCGCGATGACGCATCGCCCGAGGAGGGAGAAGCGTGCATGGCCGTCATGAAGGCCATGGCCGGCGAACTGATGGGCAGGGCGGTGATGGGCCTGGAGCGGACGCTGGACGCACCGCTGCCAGCAGCGCAGCTGGACGAACTGGCGGCGCTGTGCGCGCAGCAGCAGGGCGAGTCATTCTGCAGCAACGTGGCCGAGGCGCTGTGGAACGGCGGACGCCTGCAGCAGGCGCAGCAGGCCCTGCAGCGCTCCTGCACGCAGCGCGAGGGCAGTTACGCCTGTGGCCCGGCCAAGGGCTTGGCGATGCTGACCCCGCTGGCGCCGGCGGCGCTGACCCCGGTCGCGGCTACCGCGCTTCCCTGCGGCCGCTTCGAGGCCGAGCTTGGCCTGCTGTCGCCGCTGCGGTTCCTGGATGCCGGCCTGGTCGAAGTGGAGGGTGTCGGCACCCGCCTGCGCGCACGCGTGCAGGACGGCAGGATCCTGATCAGTCGTGACGTCGGCAGCGATTTCGTACTGCAGCCACTGAGCAACGGAACCCTGGCCGGGATGGACAAGGACAACCGCTACGGCTACTACCAGCGCATGGACAAGTCCGCGACGAGCTGCCAGCCGCCGCCGGCATTCGTGGAGATTCCGCAGCCGCTGGACTGCCCGATCCTGGCCCGCAAGGGCGGTGCCGCGTCATGCTGCAACGACGGCAAGCTGCTCGGCTGCAAGGTCGCGGGTGAGGAACTGCACAGCGCGGAGAAGTGGGCGCAGGCCCAGCCCTATTTCATCAAGCTGTGCAGCGCCGGCGTGCGCGATGGCTGCCTGGGGCTCGCCGCAGGCTATGCACATACTGCCGACCCCAAGGTACCGCAGACGATGGCGGCGATCTGCGCCAAGGACGGCAAGGGCACCCATGTAGCCTGCGATGTGGACGCCACACGTGACTGGGCCGGCATGAAGGCGCAGGCCGCGGAGCAATAGCAGCAAGCGCAGCACCACGACGGCCCACCGCACCCGCTCACTCGTCCTTGCGCTTGGGAATGATAGTGATGTGGCCGTTGGTTTCCAGCAGTGCCAGTTCCACTTCTTCCACGCCGATGCAGCTCTGCTGGCGCATGGCGACATCGAAATCGGCGCGGCTGACCAGCTCGCGCCGCAGCACACTGTCGAAGAGCTTGCCGTTGCGCGCGATCACCACCGGTTCGCCCTCGATCAGCCGTTCCATGCGGCGGCTGCGGGCGGTGATCCAGCCTACGCCATAGTTCAGCAGGATCAGCGTGGCGGCCAGCAGCAGGCCGCCGGCCAGCGAGGTATCGGTGCCCAGCAATGCGTTCTGCACCGCGTTGCCCAGCAGCACGATCAGCAGCACGTCGAACGGGGTGACCTGTCCCAGCGCGCGCTTGCCGCTGAGCCGGACCATGCCCAGCACGACTGCGTAGACCACCACCGCGCGCAGGATGAATTCCCACCACGGCATCGCCAAGTCGAACAGATCGGGCATCGCGGGTTTCCCTGCTGGGCGGTGGCCCAGCGTGGCGCAGCAGCGCAAAAATAAAAAGCCCCGCTGACCAGGGGGAGGTCAACGGGGCCGGGGAACGGGCGCTTGGGGAGGAGCCCCCGTTCCGAGATCTGCTCCAGGGGATGGGAGAGATCCACGACAGGCATTGCGCCTGTCGGGAGTTATAGAAGCACTCCGAACACTAACGGTTCGTGAAGGGGCCCAATTTAATAAGCACCCATCAGGGAAACATTCATGTTTGAGTCAGAAATATCATGCAAATGAACGAATTCACGGCGTTTTCGGCCTGAATGCGACTCAGTGCGCCTCATCCCAATTGCTGCCAGTACCGGTATCGACCACCAACGGCACCCGCAATTGTGCCGCTTGCGACATGCGCTGCACGACATTGCTACGCAGTTCTTCGATGAAACCGGCCTCGGCTTCGAACACCAGTTCATCGTGCACCTGCAGGATCATCCGCGCCGGTGCGCCGCTGTCACGCAGCCATTTGTCCACATCGACCATGGCGCGCTTGATGATGTCGGCGGCGGTGCCCTGCATCGGTGCATTGATCGCCGCACGTTCAGCGCCAGCACGCAGGCCCTGGTTACGTGCATGAATGTCGTTCAGGTACAGCCGGCGACCGAACAGGGTCTCCACGTAGCCCTGCTCGCGGGCCTGCTCGCGCATGCGCTCCATGAAGTCACGCACGCCCGGATAGCGGCTGAAGTACAGCGCCACGTAATCCTGCGCCTGGCCGCGGTCGATGCCGAGGTTGCGGGCCAGTCCGAACGCACTCATGCCGTACATCAGGCCGAAGTTGATCGCCTTGGCCGCGCGGCGCTCGTTGCTGGTCACTTCTTCCAGGGTGCGGCCGAACACCTCGGCGGCGGTGGCGCGATGCACGTCGGCGCCCTGCTCGAAGGCCCGCACCAGGCCCGGGTCTCCGGACAGATGCGCCATGATCCGCAGCTCGATCTGCGAATAGTCGGCCGCCAGCAGCTGGAAGCCTTCCGGGGCGATGAACGCACGGCGGATGCGGCGGCCATCCTCGGTGCGGATCGGGATGTTCTGCAGGTTCGGATCGGACGAGGACAGGCGGCCGGTGGCGGCACCGGACTGGTGGTAGCTGGTGTGCACCCGGCCGGTTTCGGAGTTGACCATCTCCGGCAGCTTGTCGGTATAGGTGCTGCGCAGTTTGGCCAGGCCACGGTACTCGAGGATCACCCGGGGCAGAACGTGCTGCTCGGCAATCGCCTCCAGCGCCTCTTCATTGGTGCTGGGCTGGCCCTTGGGGGTCTTCACCACCGCCGGCAGCTTCAGCTCGTCGAACAACACCGCCTGCAGCTGCTTGGGCGAATCCAGGTTGAAGCTGCGCCCGGCCAGCTCGGTGGCCTTCTGCTGCGCGGCCAGCATGCGCGAGGACAGGTCCTGGCTCTGCCGGCGCAGTTCGTCGGTGTCGATCCGCACGCCATTGGCTTCGATGCTGGCCAGCACCGGCACCAGCGGCATCTCGATGCTGCGGTACACGCTGTCCAGGGTCGGTTCGGCCAGCAGCTGCGGCTGCAGCGCGTGGTGCAGGCGCAGGGTGATGTCGGCGTCTTCGGCAGCGTAGCGGCCGGCCTCGTCGATGCCCACCTGCGAGAACGAAATCTGCTTGGCGCCCTTGCCTGCCACGTCCTCGAACTTGATCGTGTTGTAGCCCAGGTAACGCAGGGCCAGCGAATCCATGTCGTGGCGGGTGGCGGTGGAATTGAGCACGAAGCTCTCAAGCATGGTGTCGTCGTGGTAGCCCTGCACGTCCACGCCATGGCGGCGCAGCACGTGCAGGTCGTACTTGCCATGCTGGCCCAGCTTCTTCTTCGCCGGGTCCTGCAGCACCGGCCGCAGCGCATCGAGCACCTGTGCCAGCGGCAACTGTGCCGGCGCGCCGGGATAATCGTGGCCGACCGGGATGTAGGCGGCCTTGCCCGGCTCCACCGCCAGGCTGATGCCGACCAGGCGCGCACGCATCGCATCCAGTGCGTCGGTCTCGGTGTCGAAGCTGATCAGGTCAGCCTGCTGCACGCGCGCGACCCAGGCCTGCAGCTGCTCGGTGGTCAGCACGGTCTCGTACTCGCCGGGCGCCGACAGCGCCGGATCGAGCTCGCCGACGGGCGGCGCTTCGGCGCTGCCACGGGCAAAGCCGGCGGCGGTGCCACGCAGGCTCGGCGTCGCGTCGTTGGCCACTGCAGGCGCCGGTACCGGCCCGCCCAGCTCCTTCAATGCCTGGGTGAAGCCGTAACGCAGGTACAGCTCGCCCAGGGTGGGCACATCCGGATCGCGCAGGGCCAGCGTGGTCGGGCTGGCGTCCAGCGCGACGTCGGTGCGGATGGTCACCAGCTCCTTGTTCAGCGGCAGGCGCTCCAGCGCGGCGCGCAGGTTTTCGCCGATCTTGCCCTTCATGGTCGGCGCCGCTGCCATCACCCCGTCCAGATGCTGGTATTCGGCCAGCCACTTGGCGGCCGTCTTCGGCCCGCACTTCTCCACGCCGGGCACGTTGTCCACGGTGTCGCCCATCAGTGCCAGCAGGTCGACAATCTGGTCGGCGCGCACGCCGAACTTGTCCATCACCGCCGCGTCCGAATCCATGCGGCTGCCGGTCATGGTGTTGACCAGTTCGATGCCCGGCCGGACCAGCTGGGCGAAATCCTTGTCGCCGGTCGAGATGGTGACCTTCAGGTCCTGTGCCACGCCCTGCAGGGCCAGGGTGCCGATCACATCGTCGGCCTCCACGCCGTCGATGCGCAGGATGCTGATGCCCAGCGCCTCGACGATGCGGCACATCGGCTCGACCTGGCTGCGCAGTTCATCGGGCATCGGCGGGCGGTTGGCCTTGTACTGGTCGTACAGGTCATCGCGGAAGGTCTTGCCGGGGGCATCGACGACGAAGGCGACGTAGGCCGGGCGCTCCTTCAGCGTCGAGCGCAGCATGTTGACCACGCCGAACAGCGCGCCGGTGGGCTCACCCTGTGCATTGGACAGGGGCGGCAGCGCGTGGAACGCGCGGTACAGGTAACTGGACCCGTCGATCAGGACTAATCTGCTCATGTGTCGATTCTACGCGCCTGTTCCTGCATCGCGGCGACACGGCAGCGACGCGGCGTTGGGGCATAATCAAGGCTCTTTCCAGGCAAAGGCCCCGCCGATGAAGACCCTGATGCTGGCTTCCCTGCTCCTGCTTGCTGGCTGCGCCAGCATGGGCGGCGTGGGCGCTCCCCCGGTGGACGTCAAGGGCGCCGATGTTTCCAAGCGCACGATGGACAACGGCGACACCATCGAGGAATACCGGGTGTCCGGCCAGTTGCGCATGGTCAAGGTGACGCCGGCACGCGGCGCCCCGTTCTACATGTATGACAAGAACGGCGATGGCCGCTTCGACAATGACAAGGATGGCGTGTCGCCGGTGTACTGGAAGCTGTACAGCTGGTGATGCGACAGGGTCGGATCCCTTTCCGCAGGAAAGGGCTCTGACCCCATCAAGGCGATCGGCCCGGCCCATCCACGCATGGCGTGGATCTACTGGGCATTGCGGTGGCCCCATCCACGCATGGCGTGGATCTACTGCGCATTGCGGTGGCCCCATCCACGCATGGCGTGGACCTTTGACGGTGAACTGGAGTAGATCCACGCCATGCGTGGATGCTCTTCGGGCCGCCGATAAAAAACAACGCCGGCGCGCATCCTGCGGCCGGCGTCGGGTCCCCTCCCCGGGAACGCTTCCGTATCAGCGGATGACCAGCACCGGCAGCGTGCTGCGCGCCAGCACCTCGGCGGTCTGGCTGCCCAGCAGCACGCGGGTGACGCCGCGGCGGCCGTGCGAGGTCATTACGATCAGATCGCTGTTGCGCTGGCCCGCCGTCTCGATGATGCCGTCGGCCGCGTAGCGGTCCAGCACATGCACCGGATTGGCGGTGATGCCCTGCTCGGCCGCCTTGGCCAGGGCCGGCTGCAGCACCTTCTGCGCGCCTTCCTCTCGGTCGGCCTTGTATTCGGGGCTGTTCATGTAGCCCACGCTCCAGCCCATGGCGTCGTACATGCCGACGGCCCAAGGCTCGGAGACGGTGACGATGTCGACCTCGGCGTTGAGGTCCTTGGCCAGCTCCAGGCCCTTGGCCAGGCCCTTGTCGGCCAGCTCCGAGCCATCGGTGGCGATCAGGATGCGCTTGTACATGGTGGGGCTCCGCGGTGATCCAGCCAGTGGGAACGACACCATTACACAGCCTGTGTGGAGATCGTGCCTTGCGCAGGATCAATCCGACAGCGCGCAGCGATGCCTGCGCAGCGCGGCATGATCGGCCGACGCGCCCAGGATCGACAGGCGACTGGAATGCTCCGGTAGCGCCGGGCCACGCCCGGCGGGCACTCAGGCCTGCACCGTCACCCGCCAGCCACCGTCGTGCGGCTGCCAGTCGAATTCCACCGGCAGGAACTTCTCGATCAACCGCGCATTGCTGACCAGGTGATCGCTCAGCACGTGGGTGGTGAACGCACCGCCGCCTGCCAGCGCCATCGGCAGCAGCAACTGGTCGGACAGGTACTCGCCAACAGCACCGGTCCCGTCCAGGTACTGCTTGACCTGCCCGGCCAGGCGCGCCCCGACCTGCTCGGCGGAGACACTGCGCTCGCCGTGGCCGCTGAACACCTCCACGTGATCACCATGACGCACGCGCACCAGGGCGACGTTGCCCGGTCCCAGCGCCGGCCGTATCGACTGCACGTTGCGCGGGTGCGGGTCCACGCCCAGCGTCTCGGCCAGTACCTGCAGTTCGCGCAGGCCGATGCCGCTGGACAGGCCGGACATCAGCACCTGTGCCTCGATCGCCTGCAACGGTGCACGCACCTCCAACGACGGCGGCTGCAACGCCGCGCACGGCTGCACCTGCACCTCCATCACGCCGCCACCGGCTGGATGGAAGCCGTGCTGCAGCAGCTGCATCGACGCCTGCACGCCCATCCGGCCCAGCGCCGGCAGATAGCTTTGCGCGATGAAATCCGCGCTGGGTGCCAGCGGGTTGTGGGTACCGCCTTCCAGGCGCAGCTGCGAGGGCCCCTGCGCGCGCCACAGCGCGGGCAGCACGGTCTGCAGCACCAGCGTTGCCGAGCCGGCGCTGCCGGTCGCGAAGTGGTAGGTGCCGGCGCTCACCCGCGCCGGCTCGAAGCGCAACGAGGTAGCGCCCAGTTCTGCACCGTGCACACAGGCGTTGCCGACCCGCGCCGCAGCGTTCACCGCGGTCAGGTGCTGGCGCATCAACCCCGGCTTGCGCCGGATCGCGCGGATGTTGTGCAGCGTGAAGCCGGTGCCGGTGCACAGGCTCAGGGTCAGTGCCGAGCGCAGCAGCTGTCCGCCTCCGTGCCCGCCATCCAGTTCAATCATGTCCATCTGTCTGTTCCTCCGTGCCCGTTGTTCGATGCCGGGCCTTGCTGCCGTGCGCGGCGCAGTGTACGCCGCGCACGGGTTGCCTCATCCCTTCACGCACACCACCTGGCGCAGCGTGTGCACGATTTCGACCAGATCGCGCTGGGCCTCCATCACTGCCTCGATCGGCTTGTAGGCCGCCGGCGATTCATCCACCACCTCCGCATCCTTGCGGCACTCCACGTGCGCGGTGGCCTTGGCGTGGTCATCCACCGTGATCAGCTTGCGTGCCTGAGTACGGCTCATCACGCGGCCGGCACCGTGGCTGCAGCTGTGGAAGCTGTCCTCGTTGCCGAGGCCACGCACGATGAAGCTCTTGGCCCCCATGCTGCCCGGAATGATGCCCAGTTCGCCCTTGCGCGCACTCACCGCGCCCTTGCGGGTCAGCATCACTTCCTTGCCGAAGTGGGTCTCGCGGTTCACGTAGTTGTGGTGGCAGTTCACCGCCTCGGCCTCGGCCTCGAACGGCTTGCTGATCACCGTACGCACCGCGGCCACCACGTTGCGCATCATCACCTCGCGGTTCATGCGTGCGAAACGCTGCGCCCAGTCCACCGCGAACACATAGTCGCCGTAGTGCTGGCTGCCCTCGGGCAGGTAGGCCAGGTCCTGGTCGGGCAGGTTGATCATCCAGCGGCGCATTTCCTGCTTGGCCAGCTCGATGAAGTAGGTGCCGATGGCATTGCCTACGCCACGCGAACCGGAGTGCAGCATGAACCACACGCGCTGCTCCTGGTCCAGGCAGACCTCGACGAAGTGGTTGCCGGTACCCAACGTTCCCAGGTGCTTGAGGTTGTTGGTGTTCTTCAGGCGCGGGTGACGCTCGCAGATCAATGCGAAGTCATCCACCAGCTGCGCCCAGCCCTCAACCGCCAGTTCGGGCGGCGTGTCCCAGCTGCCCTTGTCGCGGCCACCGCGGGTGACGCTGCGGCCGTGCGGCACCGCCCGCTCGATCGCGCTGCGCACCGCCGACAGGTTGTCCGGCAGGTCGCTGGCGACCAGCGTGGTGCGCACCGCGATCATGCCGCAGCCGATATCCACGCCCACCGCTGCAGGAATGATCGCGCCGATGGTCGGTACCACCGAGCCCACGGTCGCGCCCTTGCCCAAGTGCACGTCGGGCATCACCGAAATCCACTTGTGGATGAAGGGCAGCTTGGCGATGTTCTGCAGCTGCTCGCGCGCCTGGTCTTCCAGCGGCACGTCGCGGGTCCACAGCTTGATCGGTGCAGCACCCGGCTGCTGGATCACGTCGTAATTGAGGGTGGTCATGGTGATGTTTCCTTTCATCCAAAGCAAAAACTAAGAAGGTGCGGTGACAAGGGTGGTGGAACATTCCGTCACCCACGTTGCCGTGGGGGACGGCCGGGACTTGAACCCGACCCCGAAGGGCTTCCGATGTAGTTCCACCTGCATTCCCCGCGCAACGAAAGCGAAGGTGCCGGCAGCACGACAAGAATCTGGAGGAACATCCTGCTCTACCACTGAGCTACCGCCGCGTTGCCGCGGCAGGCGGGAGTCGAACCCGCGACCTGGAGCTTAAGAGGCTGTAGTTCCTCCGGCATTCGCACTGCCGGCGGTGAAGCATCGGCGCCGTTGCCGGTGCCGTTTGAAAAGGTGCGGTGACAAGGGAAGTGGAACGTCTGCTTCCTCACGACAGGCAGGAAACGCGGGACTCGAACCCGACCCCGAAGGGACAACCAATGTAGTTCCACCAGCATTCACCGCAAAAACGAATTCCTGGCCCTGCCCGGCTGGCCCCATTGCCAGCCGGGCGGTCCGTGGCGACATCCTTGCCGCCTTACAACCCCATGTCCTGGATGCGCTCGACCCAGCTGCTGCCGTCTTCGGCCGCAGCGGCGTACTGCGCGATCAGGTCGAACACCGCATCGCTGAAGCCTCCAATGTGCAGCACGTCACCGCGCTGCATGGTCTGGCTGCTGGCCACCGGCTGCAGGTCGATGCACACCAGCCGCGCCTGCGGGCAACGACGCTTCAGTGCATCCCACTGCAGCATCGTGGCCGTCTGGCCGCCGGTGCGGGTGTCACGCCAACTCTCGTTGTCCGACACCATCACCACCAGGTCCACCGGCTCGCGCCGCAGGTTGAGGTAGTGCAGCGGGGCGCTGACCGACGTACCGCCACCGTTGATCGCCAGCTGGCGGGCCAGCGTCATCACGCTGTCGCGCGGGTTCAACCGCACGTGGCGCACCTCGGTGTCGAACGGCAATACCTTGGCCTGCGGCTGCCCGCGCAGCACGCAGGCTGCAACCAGCGCCGCCACGTCCACACAGCGCGCCGCCGTACTGGCACCCTTGCGATAGCCGGTCACCGGCGACTGCATGGAACCGGACACGTCCACCGCCACCACCACCCGCCCCGGCAATGCCGGCGCCGATGCCGTCGCGATCTCCATCGCATCCTGCAAAGCTTCCAGGATGGACGGCGGCAAGCCAGCGCCCGCGTGGAAGGCCATCAGCAGCTGGTAGGGCAATACACGGGCACGACGCACCTGCTGCGGATCACGCAGGCGATCCGCGATCACCTGCACCATCGCCGGATCATCGAACACGCCGTTGCGGGCGAATGTGTTGAGGTTCATCCGCATCGACTGCCACGATGCATTGCGGGCCAGTGCCGACCACTGCGCCGCATCCAGCGGCAGCGTGCTGTAGTACTGGAACGGCAGGTCCGGCGGCAGTCCGCGCGGGTCACGCTTGAACGCCTCGTACGCCTGCACCACTGCCGGCAGCTGCACCTCGTCGTACGGACGACCGATGATCCATGCATACAGCGCCTTGCGCTCGGCGTTGGCCGGCTTCGGGTGCACCATGCGGATCAGGTCGGCCAGCGACGGCTGCTGGCCGATTGCCGCACGCACCAGCGTTTCCGCCGACGCCTGCTGGATCCACTCACGCACCCTGCGCTTGGGCAGCGAGCCCAGCGAACGGCGGCCCACCTGGCCGCTACGCATGATCTGTACGAACGTGCGCAGCTGGCGGCCGTTGTCGATCACCCGCGGGAACACCAGGGCGAACGCCTCCGGATCGCGCAGACTCAGCACCGCCAGCAGCAGTGCCGGCATGTCCTTCATGTGCGCAACCTGGCGGGCGTACAGCGCGGTGCGGGCGATGAAGCGCGGCTCGACCTGCGCGGTCAGCGCCAGCACCTGCTGGAGCTGCGCTTCGGCGTCGCTGTAGAAAGTGTTGTTCAGGCACCCGGTGGCCGCATACAGCGCCAGCGCTGCACGCGAGTCGCGGCGGTAGGCCAAGCCACCGGCTTCATTGACGGTGTCTGCCTGCGGCGGCTGCGGGGTGCGCATCCAGGAGAAGAGCGAAAGGTTGGCCATGTTGATGTCCTCGGCGGGAACAGCCCGCGTCGTGTCTTGCCGGATATATAGCAATGGCCGTGCCAACTTTTGCGAAACCATCGCATGCTATTGATTTTGAGATGATTTCAATGAAATAGGACTTTCCTGCCCAGCGAACATTGGCGAAAAGATATATATTTCCCGCGCCTCTTTTATAGGAATGGATATGGCGCGTCGGCAGGTGGTATTCGGCATGCTGGGCACCCAGCTCGACGCAGGCGAGGGTCCGGGCCGCTGGCAGAAGTGGCGCCCGACCGTTTCGCTGGGCATGCATGAGGATTTCCTGCCTGACCGCATCGAGCTGCTGCTGGATGAGCGCCGCTACAGCAAGCTGGCGCGCGTGGTCTGCGAGGACCTGGCGCAGGCCGCGCCGGGCATCAGCGTGCAGCGTCACGACACCTACCTGGCCGATCCATGGGAATTCGAGGGGGTCTACGCCTCCCTGCACGACTTTCTCGCGCGCTACCCGTTCCAGCCGGAGGAGGAGGACTACTACGTCCACATCACCACCGGCACGCACGTGGCGCAGATCTGCTGGTTCCTGTTGACCGAGAGCCGTCATTTCCCCGGACGGCTGCTGCAGACCTCGCCACCGCGCAAGCAGGACGGTGCCGCCGGTACGTACGCGATCATCGACCTGGACCTGTCGCGCTACGACCACATCGCCCAGCGCTTCGCCCAGCAGCAGCTGCTGGATCGCGACCTGCTGAAGGGCGGCATCGCCACCCGCAACGCCGCCTTCAACCGCATGATCGAGCAGATCGAAACGGTGGCCACCCGCTCGCGCGCGCCGATGCTGCTGATGGGACCGACCGGCGCCGGCAAGAGCCAGCTGGCCAAGCGCGTGTTCGAGCTGAAGAAGCTCAAGCACCAGCTGCCCGGTCGCTTCGTCGAAGTGAACTGCGCCACGCTGCGCGGCGACGGTGCGATGAGCACCCTGTTCGGTCACACCAAAGGCGCCTACACCGGCGCTTCCGGCGACCGTGCCGGCCTGCTGCGCTCAGCGCACCAAGGGCTGCTGTTCCTGGACGAGATCGGCGAACTCGGCCAGGACGAACAGGCGATGCTGCTGCGAGCACTGGAAGAGAAGCGCTTCCTGCCGGTCGGCAGTGACCGCGAAGTGGAGAGCGATTTCCAGCTGATCGCCGGCACCAACCGCGATCTGCAGCAGTCGGTGCTGGAAGGCCGCTTCCGCGAAGACCTGCTGGCGCGCCTCAACCTGTGGACGTACCACCTGCCCGGCCTGGCGCAGCGCATGGAAGACATCGAGCCGAACATCGAGTTCGAGCTGGAGCGCTGGTCGCTGGACCAGCATGCGCGGGTGCGCTTCAACACCGAGGCGCGCACGCGCTATCTCGCATTCGCCACCAGCCCGGAAGCGGCGTGGCGCGGCAACTTCCGCGACCTGGGCGCGTCGATCATGCGCCTGGCCACGTTGGCCAGCGCCGGGCGCATCCAGATCGAGGGTGTGGAAGACGAGATCGCGCGCCTGCGGGCACAGTGGCGCGGCGGCGATGCGCCGTCTCCGCTGGATGCCCTGCTGGGCGAGGCCGTGGACGCGCTGGACCGTTTCGACCGCGTGCAGCTGGAAGAAGTGGTGCGGGTCTGTGCACGCTCGAAGTCGCTGTCCGCCGCCGGGCGCGAGCTGTTTGCGGTCTCGCGCACCCAGCGCGCCAGCACCAACGACGCCGACCGCCTGCGCAAGTACCTGGCGAAGTTCGGGCTGGACTGGGAGCAGGTGCGGGGGCCGGTCCGGTAGCGCGACGGCCCGGCTTGCGCGTGCACCGGTCACGGCGCATGCTCCGGCTGCGACCCCCTACCTGAACGGAGATTTCCCATGCAGGACCGCCCCCGCTCGACTTCCAAAACCGGCCTGATCATCGTGCTGGCCTGTGTCGCTGCCTTCGTCCTGCTCGTGGGTGGCTACCAGTTCGGCAAATCACTGGCCAAGGCTGACAACGCTCAGCAGGCTGCGGCCGCCCAGCCAGCACGCTGACCGCGCTCCGGTAGTGCCTGCCGCTGGCCGGCAGCCGCCGCTATCCCGGCACCTGGAGCAGCCGGCCCACTCCACCCGAAACCGCAGCTTCAGGCGATCTGCACCACGCGTGCGTTCTGGCACAGCGGGTAGCTGCCGACGAACTCGGCGATCGCCTCACGCATCGCCTCGAACGACTGGCCGTACATGTACAGCGCGGTCTCGCTCGGGCCCTGCCACCAGCTGCAGATCTCGCCCAGGCCATCGATGCGCTCGGACAGCTGCTCGAACACGTGGTTCGAATCGCACTGCTCGTACACCTCGTCCGGCAGGGTCAGGCCATCCAGGTAGATGCCCAGGCCTTCGGTCACGCCGAAGCTGCGATCGGCCTCGCCTGCGCCCTGCACCTGCGAACCCTTCGGTGCCCCCAGCTGCTCCAGCAGGTCGACCAGCTTCGGCACGCCCGCGGCATCGACCAGTGCCACTTCAATATCGCCGTACTCGACTTCGCCCTCGTCGGACATCGCAGTACCGCCTCCGGTGATCCCGCCCAGCTCGGCCGCCTGCAACAGCGCGTCCAGCGGATCCTCGAACAGCTCATGGCGATGCTCGGGCTGCAGCCTGGCGTTCAACTTCACGGTGACATGCAGCGTGGGTTCGGTCATGAGGGCGTTCCTGGGAGATGTGGCCGCTATTGTAGAGCCGTGCCATGCCCGGCTGCTTTGCGGCGTCGGCGCCCCGTCCTTTCAGGCGATATGCAAGCGATAATGCGCGGCGCACGGACACCATTCCAACAGGGGGAATACATGAAGTCGATCATTACGCTGGCACTGCTGCTGTTGCTCACCGGCTGCGGCATCCGCACCGAAGTGGTGCGCGTGAACGTGCCGGACATCCGGGTGAACCCGGAACAAGGCCCGGTGGTGGTGGTGGCCCCAGTGCGTGACAACCGGCCCCAGTACTTCCCGCAGGTGCAATCGGCGGCGCGTGCGAAGAACATCGGCGGTGTCATCCGTGCCGGCAATGGCGTGCTGGTGGAGCTCGAAACTTCCACAGCCCCGGACAAGGCACGCGAGATCATGATCCAGGCGCTGCGCAACATGGGTTACAGGACTGCCGACAAGTGCGAGACATCGTGTACGCACCTGGACGCCACGCTGACCGATTTTTCGGTAAGTGCTCCGGTGAATGTTTGGCGCGCCGCGACGTACACCCAGCAGATGCTTGCAGACATCGCGGTACAGGTGACGGCGCGCAGGGATGGCCAGACGCGCACCTTCGCGACTACCGGCCACGGCGCAAACATCTTCCAGGTAGCCTCGCGGGAGAACTGGGAGATCGCCCTGGAACGCGCGGTGAAGAGCTTCAGCAGCAGCCTGCAGCAGTCCATGTCCGAACAGGACACGGCCGCGCAACCGCAGGCGCAGGACTGATCGCCGACCGGGTCAGCGCAGGAACGGGATCACTTTGCGCTTGAGCAGTTCCACCAGCACCGGATCCATGTACTCGTAGTCATCGGGAATATCCAGGCAGATCACCCGCTTGCCGTTCAACCACGCCTTGTAGCGGCTGGAAAGCCGGTTGCGGTGCGCCCGCTCCATCACGAACACCAGATCGGCCCATTGCAGCAGCTCGGGGCTGAGCACTTCCTCGGCGTCGGCGAGCAGCCCGGCCGAGGTGGTTTCGACGCCCGGCCAATCGGCGAACACCTGCTCGGCCGTAGGGCTGCGCAGACGATTCTGGCTGCAGAGGAAGAGCACGTTGCGGGTCATGCCCGCAGCGTATCGGGGTCGGACCCCTTTTCCAACGGAAAAGGGCTCTGACCCCACTCAGGTACATTCGGACAAGTTGCATGGCCGGAAAACACTCGAAAGGCCATCATGGGCTTTTCCACCGTCCAGATGACCATGATCACCAAGGATGACCTGTTAACGACGTTCGGAGAGGTGGCCGAAGTCCACGGCTGCTACTTCAGCAAGTACGTAGTCGCGACGTACGTACTCTATTGCTGCATGAGGAATGCCAAGGGACATGACCTCGCGATCGCGTCCAAGAATGTCGATGATCCGGAATTCGCTGCCAGCGTTGTACTGAACGCACCGCACCGTCTTTCACATGATGGGCCAACGATCTTCGAGATTCCACCCAGCGCCTACGGGTTTACCCATGCGATGGCGGTTCCCAGCACCTATCACGGGCTTCTGAACCGTATCGAGAAGCGCACAGGTCTGTTCCTGTGCCTGCCAATCTTCCGGTGTGAGTTCACCGGCGAGGAATCAGCAGAGGATTTCAAGTGGTCCACACATCACATCGTTGACGTCAACAACTGGCATAGGACCAGGCAACCGAAGATAAGCGTGTACTTCGACAATCCCCGCACTGGCGGCGGAACGGACAAAGACGGCGCCATCGTGAGCCTGGAGACACTAATAGCCGAGATCGACAACCTTAGCGGAGTGAGCGATGGCTTCATCGAGATCACCAATTATCGCAACGAGGTGATCGAGGTGTTGTCGCCGGAGGAAGGGCGCTACGTGCTGATCCGCAACCGTCAGGATGAAGAGCTGATAGACCGCGCGAGCGTGATTGCGGCGGTGGAGAAATTCACCACCGAGTGACGCCCAACCGTTTTTGTAGAGCCGAGCCCGTGCTCGGCTGCTTTCCATCGCGTCGGGGTCAGAGCCCTCCTACGGGAGGGATCCGACCCCGGCGGTGATCAGATCACCGTCAGGTTGGCATACGCCATCACCAGCCACTTGCTGCCGGCGTCGGCGAACTCGATCTGCACGCGGGCGTGGGCACCGTTGCCTTCGTAGTCGGTCACCATGCCTTCGCCGAACTTAGGATGGTTGACCAACGCGCCCAGCTTGATTGGCGGCGCTTCGATGGCGGCGTGACCCATCACCCGGCTTGCGCCCATCGAGGCCGGTCGCGAGACCTGCACCTTCGGCCGCACTTCATGCAGCAGCTCGCGCGGAATCTCGCGCAGGAAACGCGACGGCAGGCTGTAGTTGTCCTGGCCGTGGATGCGCCGCGATTCGGCGTAGCTCAGCACCAGTTTCTGTCGTGCACGGGTGATGCCGACGTAGGCCAGCCGACGCTCTTCTTCCAGCCGCCCACTTTCCTCCAGCGACCGTGCGCTGGGGAACAGGCCCTCTTCCACGCCGGCCAGGAACACCAGCGGGAATTCCAGGCCCTTGGCCGAGTGCAGCGTCATCAGCTGCACGCCCTCCTCGCCCGCCTGCGCCTGGCCTTCACCGGCTTCCAGCGCGGCATACGCCAGGAACGCGACCAGCTCGTCCATGTCCTCGCCCACTTCCTCGATGTCGTCGGCACGGCGCACGAAGCGCGAGGCCACCGACACCAGTTCGTCGAGGTTGTCGGTGCGCGATTCCGAATCCAGCGCGTTGCGGCTTTCCTTGCTCCAGTGCTCGCGCAGCTGCGAACGCACCAGGACATGGTCCACGCGCTCGGCCAGGGTCATCTGCAGGGTCTGCGCCTGCAGTTCATTGACCAGCACCAGGAAGCTGGCCAGCGCGTTGCGGGCCCGCGCCGCCAATGCGCTGCCCTGGGTCACCAGCATGGTGGCCTCCCACAGCGAGATGCCCTGGGCGCGCGCTTCGCGGCGCACTTCGTCCAGCGTGCGGTCACCGATGCCACGCGTGGGCGTGTTCACCGCGCGCTCGAATGCAGCGTCGTCGTTGCGGTTGGACAACAGGCGCAGGTACGCCAGCGCATCCTTCACTTCGGCGCGCTCGAAGAAGCGCATGCCGCCGTACACGCGGTACGGCACCTGTTCACTCAGCAGCGCTTCTTCCAGCGCGCGCGACTGCGCGTTGCTGCGGTAGAGCACGGCCACTTCGGTGTAGCTGCCGCCGTCGCGCACCCACTGCCGCGCGCGCTCGACGATGTAGCGCGCCTCGTCCATCTCGTTGTACGCCGCATACAGGTCGATCGGATCGCCGTCGCCGCTGTCGGTCCACAGCTGCTTGCCGATACGGTCCGGGTTGTGCGCGATCACCGCGTTGGCGGCGTTGAGGATGTTGGCGGTGGAACGGTAGTTCTGTTCCAGGCGGATGGTCTGCGCGCCCGGGAAATCGCGCAGGAAGCCCTGCACGTTCTCGACCTTGGCACCCCGCCAGCCATAGATGGCCTGGTCATCGTCACCGACCACGAACACGTGGCCCTCATGCCCGGCCAGCACGCGCACGAAGGCATACTGGATGGCGTTGGTATCCTGGAATTCGTCGACCAGGATCTCGCGGAACCGCGCGCGGTAATGCGACAGCAACGGCGGATTGTCGCGCAGCAGTTCGTGCGCGCGCAGCAGCAGCTCGGCGAAATCGACCAGGCCGGCACGGTCGCAGCGCGCCTGGTACTCGGCGTAAGCCTGGCGCATGGTTTCCAGCCACGCATCGTTCGGCTCGGGCTGGATGTGCTGCGGGCGGCGGCCCTCATCCTTCTGTGCGTTGATCCACCAGGCAATCTGCTTGGGCGGGTACTTGCCGTCATCCAGCTCCAGCGCCTGCACCACGCGCTTGACCAGCCGCAGCTGGTCGTCCGAATCCATCACCTGGAAGCCTTCAGGCAGCCTGGCATCCTGCCAGTGCAGGCGCAGCAGGCGGTTGGCCAGGCCATGGAAGGTTCCGATCCACATACCGCGGCTGCCATGCGGCAGCTGCGCGTCGATGCGATGGCGCATCTCGCCGGCGGCCTTGTTGGTGAAGGTCACCGCGAAAATGCCGTGGGTCGGCACGCCTTCGACTTCATGCAGCCAGGCAATGCGGTGGGTGAGTACGCGCGTCTTGCCCGACCCGGCACCGGCCAGCACCAGGTGGTGACCGAGGGGAGCGGAGACGGCTTCGCGCTGGGCCGGGTTCAGGCCATCAAGCAAGTGGGAGACATCCATGCCTCCATTTTACGGCATCGACGTCGCAGCTCCTGCGACCACCTGCGTGGCAAGTGCCTGCGCCTGCTGACGCAGTTCAGGCACCGCCAGGCTTTCCCACAGGCTGCCGATGCGCAGGCTGCCGAGTACCCCCAGGCGCGCCTGTGGCTGGCCACCCTCTGCACACAACCGGTCGCCCGGCACGCTGCTGTCCAAGCCCAGCCCATGCGGGCCGGGGCGGGCCAGGCCATCGGCCTGCAGCTGTTGCAGCAAGGGATTGCGCAGTGCCGAGGCGCGGGTTTCCACACCGGTGGCATTGACCACCGCAGCGATCGTCCACTGCACGTTGCCGCCGCCCGCCTCGCGGCCCGACAGCCGCAGGGCATCACCGTCGCGCCACACGCGCTGCAGGCGGGCGCGGTGAACGCGCAGCTGGCCGCTGGCCTGCAGCGCCTGCAACTGCTCGGCCACCGGTTCAGCAATGCGATGGCGGTGCACGTCCCAGTAACGCACCACGTGGCGCAGGAAGCGGCGCTGGTCGGCGGCGTCCATGCTCTGCCACAGCGCTTGGCCGTGCGGGCGGATGCGATCCATCACGCCCTGCCAGGGCATGCCGTCGACCTGTGCCTGCCGCGCGTGCTGGCGCAGTGCACGCAGGCGCTGGCGCAGGGTCATCGGCAACAGATCCTGCGGGTCGAACGCCGGCAGACCGCCGTGGGCGTGCGGCAATGGCAGCAGGCCGTGGCGCGAGATCACGTGCAGCGGCCCGCTATGGCCGCCGGCCACCAACGCCAGCACGGTGTCGGCCATGCTCAGCCCGGAGCCGACGATGGCCAGGGCATGGTCACTGGCCAGCGTGCGTACGCCGTCGTAATCCCAGGCCTCGACCACGTCATCGGCGGGCAACGCATCGGCGCCGTCCACCGGCAACGGCCGCATGCTGTTGCCGGTGGCGATCGCCACCTGCGCTGCATGCAATGTTTGGCCATCGCCCAGCTGCAGCTGGTAACCGTGGTCATCCGGATGCAACGCCAACACCGGCTGGGCCACGATCTGCAATCGCGCCGCACCGGCCGCTTCGGCCTCGCGCAGGCGCTGCTGCAGGTAGGCAGCGAAGTAGTGGCGACACACATAGCGTTCGCCCAGCACTTCGCGCGCCTCGCCCGGGTACGCGTTGGCGGCCTGCAGGAAATCGAGGAAGTCGCCGGGCTGGTCGGGGAAGGCGCTCATCTTCGCCGCCGGCACGTTCAGCAGATGCTCCGGCCACGGCGTGGCATAGGCAATGCCCTGTGCCAGCTGCGAGGCCGGCTCGAAGATGGCCAGCGCCAGCGGCGCTCGGGCCTGGCGCAACACCTGGATCGCCACCAGCACCCCGGCGGCACCACCGCCGATGATCGCCAGGTCCAGTTCGCCACTACGCGGTGAATCAGTCATGCGCCGATTGTAGGCCATCGGCCCTGCCCGGCTGGCGCTGGCCTACATCAAGGCATCGGCCAGGCGCGCGATGCCCTCGCGGCTGCGCAGCCACGCGGGACGCTTGCGCCACTGCTCCAGGTCCAGCAGGCGCGACTGGCGCAGGTAGTCGTCCTCGATGGCGCACAACTGCGTGACCAGCTGACGGTCGTAGCAGATCAGGCCGATTTCGGCATTCAGCGCGAACGAGCGGATATCCATGTTGATCGACCCGAGCACGGCGATGTCCTCGTCCACGCTCATGTGCTTGGCATGCAGGAACTGCGGCTCATATAGGGCGATCTGTACCCCACAGCGCAGCAGCTCGTCGTAGTAGGCCTCCTGCGCCCACGAGGTCAGCCGCTGGTTGTTGCTGGCTGAAAGAATCAACTGCACCTGCACGCCGGACAGCGCGGCGATGCGCAGTGCACTCAGCGTTGCTTCGTCGGGCACGAAGTAGGGCGTGACCATCACCAGCCGGCGCCGGGCAAGATGGATCAGCGCGGCCACCGCATCGCGCGCGTTGCTGTAGGGGTATGCCGGGCCGCTGGGCAGCAGCTGGGTGGCGATGTCCTCGCTGCACACCGGCACGTCGGCGATGACCTCCAGGCGCTGCCCGGTTTCGATGTACCAGTCGCTGGCGAACACCGCTTCAAGGTGCGCCACCGCCGGCCCGCGCACGCGCGCCACCAGCTCGCGGTTGGGGTGGCCGGCAACGAATTCAGGGCGCGCCAGGTTCTGCGAACCGACATAGCCTACTTCGTTGTCGATCACTGCGATCTTGCGATGGTTGCGCAGGTCCATGCGTCCGCTGCGGCGCCAACGCAGGCCGCCGGGCAGCATCGCGCGCACTTCGATGTCACGTGACCGCAGCCGCTTGCTGTATGCGCGCAGGCCCCGCTTGGCGCCGACCGCATCCAGCAGCACGCGGCACTGCACCCCGCGCGCTGCGGCACGCTGCAGGGCTTCGACGATGGCCTCGCCCACCGTGTCATCGAACATCAGGTAGTACAGCAGGTGCACCCGGTCCTGGGCCTGGTCGATGTCGGCGATCAGGGTGTGCAGTGATTCGTCATAGTCGGTCAGCAGGTCGATCGCGTTGCCGTGCACCGGCATGAAATCGCCCTGGCGCTGCACCAGCGGCACCACTTCGGCGCTGGCCGAATCGGGCTGCGGCGTCCAACGGAGGCGGCGCTGCAGCGCCTGTTCTTCACGGATGACCTGCGAGGCCTCGGCCTGCCGGCGGATGCGCTCGCGCGACAGCCACGGATGCCCGAACAGCAGATAGAGCGGCAGGCCCAGCAGCGGCACGAAGCCGACCAGCAGCAGCCAGCTGCGCGCCGCGCCCGGCGTGGTGCGGGTGGGGATCCAGCACAGCGCCACCAGCCGGATCAGCCAGTCGATCAACAGCAGGTACGAGCCCAGCAGCCACTCGAACAGCATCGCGTCGCCCGTTGGGAGGTGTGGGGCCATTCTGCCCAGCGGGGTGTGCAGAGTCGAGCAGCGCTGGGGACAGCGTGCCGACCAACGGTCGGCACCCACGGGGTCGGAACGTGTCGACCAAGGTCGACACCTACCGGGGGCGGGGGGGCACAAAAAAACCCGCCACGAGGGCGGGTTTTTTCGGAAGCGACCAGCAATCCTTGCGGATTACTTGATCTTGCCTTCCTTGTACGGGACGTGCTTGCGCACGACCGGATCGTACTTGGAGAATTCCATCTTCCCCGGGGTATTCTTCTTGTTCTTGTCGGTCGTGTAGAAGTGACCGGTACCGGCGGTCGAAATCATACGGACCTTATCGCGCTTGCCTGCCATGATCGTCTACTCCTCAGACCTTTTCGCCGCGCGCACGCAGCTCAGCCAGAACGGAATCGATACCGTTCTTGTCGATGGTGCGCAGTGCATGCGCGGAAACACGAAGCTTCACCCAGCGGTTCTCACTGGCGACCCAGAAGCGGCGCTCGTGCAGGTTGGGCAGGAAACGACGACGGGTCTTGTTGTTGGCGTGCGAGACGTTGTTACCCGTCTGCACTCGCTTGCCGGAAACCTGGCATACGCGGGACATTGCGCACCTCGATAGTAAGTTGTGTCTCCCCGTAGCCCGGGGGACGGCGGCCTCGATGGTTGCCCACCACACGTCAAGAGAATCAAAGGGTTACGCTGGCGTTGGGCGGCCGGGGACGTGCTCCCGGGGGCGCCGCCCGATAGAAAACCGGACACAGCGAGCCGCGCATTATGCACGCAATCAAGACCTTGCGCAACTTACCCACAGGCCATGCCTGAATGCGATGGCGATGCCTGCCCTCAGCGCAGGTGCGGCACCACCTGGGCCAGCAGGTGCGCATCCTTCAGTGCGCCATGCAGGCCGCGGGTGCCGGGAATACGCAGGCGCTGCAGTACATCGTCGAGCTTGTTGGGCATGCCCGGCCAACGGTTGCGGGCCAGCTTCAGGCTGCAGGTCACGCGGCAGTGCTGGGCCAGCCCATCGGCGATGCCGGCCAGGCGCAGCTCGTTGTCGAGGAAGCCGACGTCGAAGGTGGCGTTGTGCGCGACCATCTCGCTACCACGCAGGAACTCCAGCAGCTCGGCGGCCTTGCTGGCGAACAATGGCTTGCCCACCAGCATGGCATCGCTGATGCCGTGCACGCGCTGCGCGCCCCAGTCCACCTTCCGCTGCGGCTGCAGGTAGGTGTGGAACTGGCGGCCGCTGAGCTGCCCGTTTATCAGTTCCACCGCCCCGATTTCAATCACCCGGTGGCCCAGACGATGCGAGATGCCGGTGGTTTCGGTGTCCAGTGCAACGACGCGGCTCACGGCGCACGCTGGTATGCAGCGGCCGGCATGCGGCAGACGAGGGACGGTAGTGATGGCAGTGCGGTCATGCGGTGCTGGATCCTGTTGCGCGCGCCCCGTGCGGCGGGGGCAGATGAGGCGGGATTGTCCCACGCGGTGCGTCGGCAGGAGTGCGGACGAACACAGCGATGTCGGCATACTGGTGATTCACTGCGGAGGCTCCAATGCGACTGCTGGCCCTCACCTACGGCACCGAAGGCGATACGCGCCCGCTGGTCATGCTCTGCCATGGGCTGATCGCGGCCGGTCATGAGGTCATGCTGCTGGCCGACGGCGGCACCCTCGACAGCGCGAAGGCCCTGGGCGTCCCGCACGCCGCGCTGGAAGGCGACATCCACGACGAAGTGGTGGCGCTGGTCTCACGCGGCAATGGCGTTGCCGCCGCCAGCACCGGGCTGGCACGGATGGCGCTGCAACACGTCGCCGGTTGGATGCGCCAGGCCGATGCTGCAGCCGACGGCTGCGATGCGATCCTGACCGGTGGCCTGGCTGCGTTCGTCGGCATGAGCGTCGGCGAATGTCGTGGTCTTCCGGTGATCGGCGCCGGCATGATTCCGCTGACGCCGACGCGCGCGTTCCGCTCGCCCTTCCTGCCGCCCGGGCGCTCGCCGGGCTGGTTGAACCGGGCCAGTTATGGCCTGGTCAACGGCCTGATCTGGCGACAGTTCCGCGGCCCGATCAACACGGCCCGCCAGCACGCCGGGCAGCCACCACGACGTTCCCTCTGGGCTGGCCTGCCGATGCTGTATGGGATCTCGCCACAGCTGCTGCCACCGCCTTCGGACTGGCCGGCCGACCACCTCGTGTGCGGCCAATGGTCGGCCCCTGCTGCGCCGTGGCAACCGTCGTGCGAACTGCAGGCTCTCCTCGATGCAGGACCGCCGCCGGTCTATCTGGGCTTCGGCAGCATGACCGGCTTCGAGCGCGAACGTGTGCTGCCGGCGCTGTTGTCGGCGCTGGCGCCACGCCGCGTGCTGCTGTTTCCCGGTTGGGTCGGCGTGCCCGACATGGCGCTGCCCGACTCGGTACGGGTGATCGGCCCGACCCCGCATGAAGCGTTGTTGCCGCGCTGCGCACTGGCGATCCACCACGGCGGCAGCGGCACCACGCATTCGGCCTGCCGCGCCGGCATACCGTCGATGGTGATGCCGTTCGCCGCCGACCAGTTCTTCTGGGCCGATCGCCTGCAGCACCTGGGCGTGGCACCGGCGCCACTGTCACCCAAGCGGTTGCAGCCGCAGGTGTTGGCCGATGCACTGGCGTTCGCCGAGCATGCGGATACACGCGCACGGGCGGCCGCGCTGGGCGCTGCAATGGCGAACGAGGATGGAGTGGCATGCGGCGTGGCCGCACTCGAGCGCTGGCTCAGCCCAACGTCTCCACCACCCAATCAATGAACACCCGCAGCCGCTGGCTCATGTGCCGGTTCGGCGGGAACATCACGTGCATCGGCATCGACGGCAGCTGCCAATCGTGCAGCACGGGCAGCAGCTCGCCGCGCGCCACATGCGGTTCGGCCATGTAGCTGGGCAACGCGACCACGCCGAGGCCGGCCAGACCCGCCGCCAGATAGGCATTGCCATCATCGAAACCGATTGAATAGCGCCCCTGCACCTCGATGCGCTCGGCGCCGCGCTGCGCGGTGAACACGCGTGCGCGGCCGCTGCGCGGGCTTAGAAAACCTACCGTGCAGTGGTCTGGCCCTTCGAGCGCGCGCGGGTGTTCCGGCACACCGAATTGCTGCACATAGCCAGGGCTGGCATGGAAGCCGATCGGCAGGCTCGCCAACGGCCGCGCCACCAGCGCCGGGTCGGCCGGGGTGCCACCGCGGATCACGCAATCGACGTTGTCGGCGATGACATCGACCTCGCGGTCACTCACGCCGATGTCCAGCTGGATCTCCGGATAGCGCGCCTGGAAGCCGGGCAGCGCCGGCACCAGCAACAGCCGCGCGAACGGGCCGGGAACGTCGATGCGCAGGCGCCCACGTGGCTGTGCGGCGGCATCGCCCAGACCACCCTCGACCTCTTCCAGCTCGGCCAGCAGGCGCACGATGCGCGGGTAGTAGGCCGCGCCATCGGCTGTGACACTGACCCGGCGCGTGGTGCGGTTGAGCAGGCGCAGCTGCAGATGCGCCTCCAGCTGCTGCACCAGCTGGGTGACCGTGGTGCGGCTGAGCTGCAGCGTGTGCGCGGCGCGGGTGAAGCTGCCGGTCTCCACCACCCGGGCGAACGCGCGCATCGCTTCGAAACGGTCCATGGCCGTGGCTGTGATTGTTTGGAATATGCAATCAATCTAGACCGATCATCACGGTTTATCCAGACAGCGACAGCGGGGAGGATGGTCCGCTCCCGTCTGGAATCCGTCCCATGTCCCACCGTGATGTTGTCTTTCCCGCCGGCCGGCAGGCGCTGTACGAGCGCAACCGCTATTCGCCGGCGATCCGATCCAATGGCTTCCTGTTCGTCTCCGGCCAGGTCGGCAGCCGTGAAGACGGTTCGCCCGAGCCAGACTTCGAGACCCAGGTCCGCCGGGCCTTCGAGAATCTCAACGCCGTGCTGGCGGCGGCTGACTGCACGTTTGACGACGTGATCGACGTGACTGTGTTCCTGGTCGACCCGGAAACCAACTTCGAAAAGGCCTGGGCGATCGTGCCCGAGTACTGGGGCCAAGCGCCGCACCCGACCCTGACCGGCATCGGCGTGACCTGGCTGTATGGGTTCCAGTTCGAGATCAAGGTGATCGCCAAGCTGCCCGCAGACCTGTAGTGCCGGCCGCTGGCCGGCAGCGCATTGCGCCAGCAGGGTTCATGGGATTGCCGGCCAGCGGCCGGCACCCCGGACACTCGCCTGAACGGAACACGCCGACAAATTCCCGAGGTGGCCATTGATATTGTATCCACCGAAAACCGCTTGCTAGCCTCCCCTCCATGCGCCGGATCGCCCGCCACCTTCGTTCGACCCTGCTGATGCTGCTGATGGCGGCATTCGTGGTCGTGCCGGTGGCTGATGTGCTGGCGTGTGCGGTGGAACCGCACGACAGCACCGTGGTGCATGTGGAAGCCGGTGCCGAAGATGCCGACGGTGACACTGACAACGACGGCAAGCACGCCGCTGCCTGCAGCCACAACCACTGCCACCACTCCAACCTGAGCCTGCCGGCGAGCACCTTCGCCGCCTTTGGCACGCCGCAACCGGCGCGCTGGACGAATGCAGGCGACGCGGCGACCTATGCGGTCGCCCAGGACGAACTGGCACGTCCTCCCCGGGCGTGAGTTGAGCGCGTCCCGCAATCGCGGGCTCCCGTTTCACTCACAACCGGAATCCCCCTATGTCGATCCTGACACGTCGGTCGCCGCGCGCGGCCGGGCTGGTCGTCGCCGTGCTGCTGGGCCTGATCCCCGCCGCACAGGTCGCCGCACAAGCCGCACCTTCGTACGACACCCTGCTTGAACGCCTGGACCAGCTGCCCGGCGCCCGCGTCGGCGCGGCATTGGCCGAGGCGGCCGACGCCCGCGCCGACCAGGCCCGGGCGCTGCCCAATCCATCCCTTTCCTGGTCCGCCGAAAACGCCTGGGGCACAGGCTCCTACGGCGGCATGGGCAGGGCCGACACCGTGCTTACCCTGTCCCAGCCGCTGGAGGTCTGGGGCCAGCGCGGCGCGCGCGTCCGCGCCGCCCGCGCCGAGGCACAGGCCGCTGCCCTGCGTGGTTCGCAGAGCCGCAGCGATGTCGCCAGCCAGTTGGCGGCGATCTACGCACAGGCGGAAGGCGCCCTGCGTCGCTACACGCTGGCCGAAGAAGCGCTGAGCCTCACCCGCGACGATGCGGCGGCGGTCACCGCGATGGTCAAGCATGGCCGCGAGCCGCAGTTGCGTGCCGTGCAGGCACAGAGTGAAGTGGCCAATGCCAGCGCCGCGCTGGATGAGGTGCAGGCCTTCCGCGATGCCGCGCTGGCCCGCCTGGCCGGTGCGGCCCTGCTGGATGCACCGGTGCAGACCATCGACAACAGTCTGCTCGATCGCGCACCGCCAGCACCGCGTGGTGCCACCGATGTGGCTCTGGCCGTGCGTGTGGCCGAAGCCGAAGTTGATGCGGCCGGTCGTCTGGTCGACGTCGAGCGCAAGCGCGCCCTGCCCGACCTCAGCGTTACCGCCGCGCAGACGCGTTTCCGCGAGGACCGCGAACAGGCCTACACGCTCGGCGTCAGTCTCTCGATCCCGTTGTTCGACCGCAATCGTGGTGGCATCCGCGCCGCCAGTGCCGAACAGCGCGCGGCCGAGGCGCGGTTGGACCAGCAGCGGCGCGACAGCGAAGCCGAACGCTTGTCGGCAGTGGCTGGCCTGAAGGCCGCCGGCAGCCGCACCCGCGCGGCCGACGAAAGCGTGGTCGCCGCCGAGGAAGCCTATCGACTGGCGCGCATCGGCTTCGACGCCGGGCGCATCTCGCAGCTGGAATTGCGCAGCACACGCAGTGCCCTCATCGCCGCCCGCGGCACCGCCGTGGATGCGCGCCTGTCGCGCGTCGGCGCGGAAATCGATCTCGCCCGCCTCGAAGGGCGCGCACCCTTTGTGGAGGCCCGATGAACCTGTCCCGTACTTTCCCACTGGTTGGCGGCTTGTTGCTGACTGCATTGCTGGCCGGTTGTTCCGGCAACGCAGAGGCCCCGGCAGTCTCGGAGCCCGCCGGCAAGGCAACGGCCGACGATGGCCATGGCCACGCCGCCGACAGCACCGACGCCAAGGCCGGAACCGGCAACGCGGCAGATGCCGATGAAGGCGTGGTGCAGCTGACGCCAGAGCAGATCAAGGCATCCGGCATCGACGTGGTGGCCGTCGGCCGTGGCGGCGGTGGTTCGACGCGGCTGTCCGGCCGGGTGGAACCGTCGATCAGTGCACGTGCCTCGGTCGCTTCCACCGTGACCGGTCGCGTGGAGCGCGTGCTGGTCGCACCGGGCACGGCAGTGAAGCAGAACCAGACGCTGGCGATCGTGGTCAGTGGCGAGGCGGCGGTGTTCCGCGCCAATGCGGTTGCCGCCGCCGCGGAGGCCGAGGCGGCGCGCCTGGCCCACGGCCGCGACAAGGCACTGGTCGAACAGGGCGTGGTCGCTCGCCAGGAACTGGAAACGTCGCGTGCGCGATCGCTGGCGGCGCAGGCGCAGGCCGCTGCCGCGCAGGCACAGGCCGCCGCCAACGGTTCGCCCGACAGCAGCGGCCGCGTGCGCGTCACCAGCCCGGTGGCCGGCATCGTCGGCAACGTGCAGGTCACGCCCGGCGGCGTGGTGGCGGCCGGCAGCCCGGTGGCCGACGTCGCCGATCCGTCGATGAACGAGCTGGTGTTCACCGCGCCACCGGCGCTGGCCGCGCAGGTCACGCCGGGCATGACGCTGGAAGTGACCGTGCCGGGCGGCAGCTTCAGTGCCACCGTCACCGGTTCGGCCGCCGATGTGCGCCAGCAGGGTGGCGTGGCGGTGATCCGTGCCATGCCGGTGGATGCCGCATTGCCGCCGGCCGGTTCGCCGGTGTCGGCGGTGGTGGTCACCGACGGCAAGGACGGCGCGTTGAGCGTGCCGGCTGATGCGGTACAGAACGTCGGCGGCAGCAGCGCGGTATTCGTCGCCGTCCAGGGCGGCTTCAAGGTGCAGCCGGTACTGGCCGGCCGACGTGCCGGTGACCGCATCGAGATTCTCGGCGGCTTGAACGGCGACGAACGCATCGTCGGCGCCAATGCGTTCCTGCTCAAGGCCGAACTGGCCAAGGGCGAAACCGAGCACGGGCACTGAGGACCTTCCATGTTCAAGCTCATCATTGAAACCGCGGTACGCCACCGCTGGCTGGTCGTGGCCCTGGCTGCACTCGTTGCCGCCGTGGGCCTGTTCCAGCTCGGCAAGCTGCCGATCGATGCGGTACCGGACATCACCAACCGCCAGGTGCAGATCAACACCGTGGCACCGGCACTGACGCCCGAGCAGATCGAGCGGCAGGTGACCTATCCGCTGGAAACCGCGCTGGCCGGCATCCCCGGCCTGACCACCACCCGTTCGCTGTCGCGCAATGGTTTCTCGCAGGTCACCGCGATCTTCACCGATGCCACCGACATCTACTTCGCCCGCCAGCAGGTGGCCGAACGCATGCGCGAGGCCGCCGAAGCGCTGCCCGAGGGTGCCTCGCCGATGCTGTCGCCGGTCACCACTGGCCTCGGCGAGGTGTTGATGTGGACGGTGGACTTCACCGCATTCGACCCTGCGAAGCTGGCCAAGCCGGGCGAAGCAGGCTGGCAGGCAGGCGAGGTCTACCGCACGCCGGAAGGCAACCTGCTGCGCACGCCGGAAGAACGCGCCACCTACCTGCGCACCGTGCAGGACTGGATCATCGCGCCGCAGATGCGCTCCAGCCCCGGGCTGGCGGGCGTGGACACCGTCGGTGGCTACGTGAAGGAATACGGCGTGCATCCGGACAGCGCGCGGTTGGCCGCGCATGGCCTGGGCCTGGCCGATCTGGTGACGGCCCTGCAGCGCTCCAACGTGCAGGCCGGTGCCGGCTTCGTGCAGCGCGCTGGCGAAGGCCTGGTGGTGCGTGCCGACGGTCTGGCACTGACCACCGACGATCTGGCACAGGCGCCGGTAGCCACCCGCAACGGCGTGGTGGTGCGGGTGGCCGATGTGGCCGATGTCGGCCTAAGCCGCGCACCGCGCCTGGGTGCGGCCAGCCGCAACGGCCATGAAGCCGTGCTCGGTACCGCGCTGATGATCGCCGGCGGCAACAGCCGCACCGTGGCCCAGGCGGCCGCCACACGGCTGCAGCAGGTGAATGCCTCGCTGCCGGCGGACATCGTGGCCGCGCCGGTGCTGGACCGCAGCGTGCTGGTCAATTCCACCATCAAGACCGTGGCCAGGAACCTCACCGAGGGTGCGCTGCTGGTGGTGGTGGTGCTGTTCCTTCTGCTCGGCAACCTGCGCGCGGCGACGATCACCGCACTGGTGATCCCGCTGTCGTTCCTGTTCGCGGTGATCGGCATGAACCGCTTCGGCATCAGTGGCAACCTGATGAGCCTGGGCGCGCTGGACTTCGGCATCCTGGTGGACGGCGCGGTGATCGTGATCGAGTCGACGCTGCTGATGCTGGGCCAGCGTCGTGCCGAACTGGGCCGCGCGTTGACCGCGATGGAACGCCTGCGCGTAGCGGCCGATTCGGCGCGAAAGATGGCACGCCCGGCAGCGTTCGGCCAGCTGATCATCCTGCTGGTGTTCGCACCGATCCTCACCCTGGAAGGCGTGGAGGGCAAGACGTTCCACCCGATGGCCGCCACGTTCATGCTGGCCCTGGTGGGTGCCTTCATCTTCTCCTTCACCTTCGTGCCGGCGATGGCCGCGCTGATGGTGCGCGAGCCGAAGCCGAAGGAAGGCGAGGCACACAGTGATGATGGCGAGCACGAAACGAAGCTGATCCGCGTGCTGCGTGGGCGCATCGAACCGATCATCCGCCAGGCCGTCGCGCGGCCGCGCGCAGTGATCGCCGGCGCAGCGCTGATGCTGCTGGTCGGCATTGGTTCGTTCGGCCTGCTCGGCCGCGAGTTCATGCCTACCCTGGATGAAGGCAACGTGGCGATGCAGGCACTGCGCGTGCCATCCACTTCGCTGGAGCAGTCGCTGGCGATGCAGCTGGCACTGGAGAAGGCCATCGCCCAGCAACCGGAAGTGGAAACGGTGTTTTCGCGTACCGGTACCGCCGAAGCGGCAATCGACCCGATGCCGACCAACATTTCCGACAGCGTGATCGTGCTCAAGCCACGTGCGGACTGGCCCGATCCGAAGCTGGGCAAGGAGGCGCTGGTGGCCCGCTTCGAAGAACTGGCCGGCCAGCAGCTGGGCAACAGCTTCGAGTTCAGCCAGCCTATCGAGCTGCGCTTCAACGAGCTGATTTCCGGCGTACGCACCGATCTGGCGGTGATGATCTTCGGCGATGACTTCAGCCAGCTGCAGAAGGTGGCCGACCAGGTGGCGCTGAAGCTGCGCGCGGTGGAGGGCGCGGCGGATGTGCGGGTGGAGCAGATTTCCGGCCTGCCCACGCTCAACGTCAAGATCGACCATGTAGCGGCAGCGCAGTACGGGCTGACCGCCGCCGACGTCAGCGATGCGCTGTCCACCGGCATCGGCGGCACGGCAGCCGGCAAGATCTTCGAGGGCGACCGTCGATTCGATGTGGTGGTGCGTCTGGATGACAGCGCACGCAACGACCCGGATCAGCTGGCCTCGCTGCCGATCGCCACGCCGGCCGGCGTGGTGATTCCGCTGTCCTCGGTGGCACGCATCAGCGTCAGCGAAGGGCCGAACCAGATCAGCCGCAACAACGGCAGCCGCCGGGTGGTGGTGCAGGCCAACGTGCGCGGCCGCGACCTCGGCGGATTCGTTGGCCAAGCACAGGCCGCCGTGGCCGACGTGGCGCTGCCGCCCGGTGCGTACCTGACCTGGGGTGGCCAGTTCGAGAACCTGCAGCGCGCGGAGAAGCGCCTGGCCACGGTGGTGCCAGTGGTATTCCTGCTGATCGGCAGCCTGCTGTTCATGGCCCTGCGCAGCGGCAAGGAAGCGGTGCTGGTGTTCAGCTGCGTACCGCTGGCGCTGGTCGGCGGCATCCTCGCCCTGCTGCTGCGCGGCATGCCGTTCTCGGTGTCGGCCGCGGTGGGCTTCATCGCCGTGTCCGGCGTGGCCACGCTCAACGGCCTGGTGCTGATGCAGGCGATCCGCGAGCGCCTGGACGCCGGTGACGTGCCGATGATGGCCGCGATCAACGGTGCATCCAGCCGTATCCGCGCGGTGCTGACCACCGCACTGGTGGCCATCGTCGGCTTCATTCCGATGGCGATCGCCAGTGGTTCCGGTGCGGAAGTGCAGAAGCCGCTGGCGACGGTGGTGATCGGTGGCTTGATCACCGCCACGGTGCTGACCCTGCTGGTGCTGCCGACCTTCGCTGCGCGGGTGGCCAAGCCAAGGGCGGTGGGGTGAAACATGACGGGGTCGGATCCTGCGATCCGACCCTGTTTTCCGATCCCCGGTAGTGCCGGCCGCTGGCCGGCAATGTCGAACGATTGCAGTGCGTGCAGGTTGCCGGCCAGCGGCCGGCACTACCTTGGAACGGTCAGGCCTTCCTGCGCTCGGCGATGTACGCTTGGATCTGCTGCTCCAGCACCGGCAACGGCACCGAACCCTGCTTCAGCAGCGTGTCGTGGAAGCCCTTGACGTCGAACTTGTCGCCCAGCTCCTTCTCGGCCTGCGCACGCAGGCGCACGATGGCGATCTCGCCGAGCTTGTAGCTCAACGCCTGCCCCGGCCAGGAAATGTAGCGATCCACTTCGGTGGTCACTTCGTGCTCACTCAGCGCCGTGTGGTCACGCAGGTAGGCCAGCGCCTGCTCGCGGCTCCAGCCCTTGCTGTGCACGCCAGTGTCGATCACCAGGCGCGTGGCGCGCCACATCTCGTAGGTCAGGCGACCGAAATCCTCGTACGGGGTTTCATAGATGCCCATTTCCACGCCCAGCTTCTCGCAGTACAGCGCCCAACCTTCGCCATAGGCGGAGATGTAGGCATTGCGGCGGAACTCCGGCAGCTTCTTCTGCTCGGCAGCGATGGCACCCTGCAGTGCATGGCCAGGGTCGGATTCGTGCAGGGTCAACGCCGGCAGGTTGTACAGCGGGCGCGACGGCAGGTTGTAGGTGTTGAGCCAATAGGTGCCCATGCCACCACGGCCGGCGGTCCAGAACGGCGCGATGTCTGGCGGCACCGGCACGATGGTGAAGCGCGCGCGCGGCAATGTCATGTACTTGCCGAGCTGGCCATCGGCGCGCTTGGAGATCCATGCGGCACGCGACAGCAGTTCTTCCGGCGTCTTGGCATAGAACTGCGGGTCGGTACGCAGGAAGGTCAGGAACTCGGCAAAGCTGCCCTTGAACTTCACCTGCTTGATGATGTCGTTCATTTCCTTCTGGATGCGTGCCACTTCATCCAGGCCGATGCGGTGGATCTCGTCCGGCGACAGGTCCAGCGTGGTGTATTCGTGGATCTGCTGCTTGTAGTACGCCTTGCCGTCAGGCATCGCTTCGGCGGCCAGGGTGGTACGTGCCTGTGGCACGTATTCGTTGACGAAGAAGGTGCGCAGTTGCTGGAACGCCGGCACCACCTTGCCGCTGATCGCCGCGCGGGCCTGTGCCTGCAGCTTGGCCTGCTCCGCAGCCGGGACGGTGTTGGGCAGCTTCTTGAACGGCGCGTACAACGGCGATTCGGTCGGGTCCTTCAGTTCGGCGACAGTGGCGATGGACACCTCGCGGCCATCGAGCACCGCACGCGGCACGCTGAAGCCGCGCTTCAGGCCGGCACGCATGTTCCCGGTCTGCTGGTCGAAGTAGCGCGGCACATCATTCAGGCGCGCGATGTAGTTCTGGTAGTCCTGCACGGTCTTCATTTCGCGCCGGGCCATGAAGGACAGGTTGGACCAGAACGAGGAGTCGGCGTTGAACGGCATCTCGTAGCCGCGCAGGCGCACTTCTTCGGCCAGGTTGAACACCTGGTCGCGGTAGATCGCGTAGTTGACCTGGTTGTCGGGCGAAAGGGTCTTCGGGTCGATCTTCTTCAGCGCGGCCAGGGTCTCGTCCCATACCTCCAAGCGTGCCTGCTGCGCGGCCGGGCCGACGTCGGGCATGCGGGTCGCGTTGGCCGGCGCGTCTTCGTCCTCGCTGGCCTCGCCGCCGCCTTGCTGGCGCCACTTCCATTCCTTCTCGTACAGCGCGCGGAAGGCGGCATCGGCGGGCGATTCAGTGGCCACGCTGGCCGGCGCGGTGGCGGTGGGCGGTGCGGCCAGGGCCACGGCAGGGGCAGACAGGGCGATCAGCAGGGCTACGGCAAGACGGGTTTTCACGAGCACAGGTTCCCGGGAAGGCAGACCCCGATCATGGCACCCCGCACCGCGCATGGCATGGGACGAAGGTCCTGCCTCAGTAGATCCACGCCATGCGTGGATGCTCCGGCCGCGGACGCATCGGGCCAACCAAGGTCGGCATCACCCAGGCACGGCGGCGCCTGCGTGGCCGCTCTGGTAGGTGCCAACCTTGGTTGGCACCCGGAGAAAACCAGCGCCAACCAAGGCTGGCATCTACCAGGGCGTCAGTGACTGGCCTTGTCCCGCTTCCAGCCGCGATGCTTGATGTCCAGCTGCAGGCTGTACAAGGCGGTGAACGCCGGGAACAGGTTCTGCAGCACGCCCACCGAGTCCTGCTTGGCCGAGAACAGGAAGTAGCTCAGCGTCATCAGGCTGCCGACCACGCTCATGTACCAGAACAGGCGCGGGATCACCGGCTTGCCGGCGCGCTTGGAGGCAACGAACTGGACCAGCCAGCGGCCACCGAACATCAACGCGCCGGTGTAGCCGATCAGCTTCCAGCCGGTCACATGCAGGCCGGTCCAGTACAACCAGGTGAGCGGCTGATCCAGCCAGTGAAGCTCCAGATCCATCAACGCTCCTCCACCGCAGTGCGCTTGCTGCGGGTGATCAGCCAGGCCACGCCACGCAGGTCACGGATGCCGACCAGCGCGCGGCCCAGGTTGTTGTACTTGGACACGCCGGCCGTACGGTGGCGATGGTTGACCGGCACGCTGGTGGTCCTCCAGCCGGCGCGCTGCATCAGCGCCGGCAGGTAGCGATGCATGTGGTCGAAGTACGGCAGATCGAGGAAGGCGTTGCGCTCGAACAGCTTGATGCCGCAGCCGGTATCGGGGGTGTCATCGCGCAGCATGCGCGCGCGGATGGCATTGGCCCACTTGCTGGCCCAGCGCTTGCTGCCGCTGTCCTGGCGGTTGACGCGCCAGCCGGCGAACAACTTCACCTGGGCATCGGCCGCATCACGGGCGTCCAGCAGCTTGGGGATGTCGGCCGGATCGTTCTGGCCATCACCGTCGAGGGTGGCGATCCACGGCGCACGCGCGTGCTTGACGCCGGTACGTACCGCGGTGCTCTGCCCGCTCTGCGAGACGTGGTGCAGCACGCGCAGCTCCGGCGTGGTGGCCTTCAGGCCCTGCAGCACGGCCAGGGTGTCATCGCGCGAATGATCGTCGATGTAGACGATCTCGAACGGCAGCCGTCCGCGCAGTGCAGCGGTGATTTCGGCCACCAGGGGCGCGACGTTGTCGCGCTCGTTGAATACGGGGACAACGACGGACAGCTCGGGTTGGCTCATGGGGGGACTCGGCCAAGGAGGGACAAAGACCGCGCATTTTCCGAAGCCGAGGTTATCCGAAGATGAATCCGGCGGCGTGAGGATCGGTTTTCAGGCGCGATCAGCAAAATACTCGCGGCACCACTGCACCACCGGCGGCAGGCCCTGTTCGATCGGCATGACCGGTTCGTAGCCAAATGCGTCATGTGCGCGCCGGGTATCGGCCATCGTGCGCACCATGTCACCCGGCTGCATCGGCTTGTAGACCTTCTGCGCGGGGCGACCGGCGGCCTGCTCGATCACGCCGATGAAGCGCTCCAGCTCGACCGGCGTGTGGTTGCCGAGGTTGAACACCCGGTGCGGCACCGGACCATCAGCCGGATGCGCGAGGGCGCCGAGAATACCGGCCACGATGTCGGAGACATGTGTGAAATCGCGCTGCATGCGGCCTTCGTTGAACACATCGATCGAACGGCCAGCCAGCACCGCGCGCGAGAACAGCAGCGGCGCCATGTCCGGCCGGCCCCACGGGCCATACACGGTGAAGAAGCGCAGGCCGGTGGCACGCAGGCCATACAGCTGTGCGTAGGTGTAGGCCATCAGTTCATTGGCGGCCTTGGTGGCGGCGTACAGCGAGCGCGGCTGGTCCACGCGCTGGTCTTCGGAAAACGGCGGCGTGGCCGAATCGCCGTACACCGAACTGCTGGACGCATACACGAGATGCTGCACGCCACGGTGGCGGCACAGCTCGAGCATGTTGACGAAGCCGACCAGGTTGCTGTCGACGTAGGCATGCGGGTTTTCCAGCGAATAGCGCACGCCGGCCTGCGCGGCCAGGTGGATCACCGCGGTCGGCTGCACTTCCTCGAACAGCGCGGCCAGGCCGTCGCGGTCGGTCAGGTCCAGCGTGCGCAGATCCAGCGTCGGGCACAGCGCGGCCACGCGGTCGCGCTTGATCTGTGGGTCGTAGTAATCGTTGAAGTTGTCCAGGCCGACCACCGACTGGCCCGCATCAAGCAGGGCACGAGCGGTGTAGGCACCGATGAAGCCGGCAGCGCCGGTGAGCAGGATGGTCATTGCGGTGAGCCTGGAATTCAACGGTCAATTCAGTAGTGATGGCGTCTGATGGTACGCGCAGGGCCTAGAACAGGCCGAAACGCTTCTTGGCCACATTGGTGCGCCCCGGCTGGATGACATCCTGGATGTTCTTCGCATCGAAGCGGTCCAGCAGGGTTTCCGAGTCCTTTTTCAGCTTCAGGTCCATCTCTTCCGGGTACAGCGGCACGATCGCCATGAACTCGATGGTGGTGCCGTCTTCCAGCGCCAGCGTGCCGAAGTCGTCCGGGGTCGTGACCGGCGGCAGCACGATGGCCCCATCGAACCCCACGCCCGGTGCATAGGGCTCGGACGGATGGCCGTTGGGAATGGTGTGGCCGAAGCCCAGCCAGGTGTCGTACTCGTGCGGCAGCCGCGCCAGGGTCTTCAGCAGCCGCACCGGCCAGTAGTTGCGCTCATCCTCGAAGGCATCCTGGGTGATCGGCCAATCCGCCGGCAGGGTCACCATCAGTTCCATGTGCCGGGGGGCGTCCACCTCGTCGGGCACGGCCATCGGCAGATCGCTCATGCCCGAGGTCACCAGCCGCAGGTACGGGCACTCGTCGGTGGCGGGCACCACATGCACGTCGATGTGCACGATATCGGAGATGATTTCATGGAAGACCCCGGAGATCGGGCCCAGATGGCGCTCGATGTGCGCGCTGATCTCCTCGATGTGCGACTCGCCCTGGGCCGGGGTGAAGTCCTTCTCGCGGCTGTGCACGAGAATCGGGCTGCCGCCCGGGCTGACGTCGTCTACTTCAATGGTCATGTCCTGCTCCCTGGATGAGCCACGGGGCGGAGCGGCCCACCTGCGGTGGACGACGCGGCCTCCGGCACGCGCGGCGGTGCGTTCCCTGCAATCGACGGCACACGGCAGGAACAGGCCGTGCGCCCATGAAGATGCGCCGGGGTCAGCCCTGGCGCGTGCGCAGCCGCTCCAGCACGCCATCGAGCGTGTCCAGGTTGGCGTAATGGATGATCAGCTTGCCCTTGCCGCCGCGGCCATGATTGATGGCAACGGAAGTCCCCAGCACTTCGGACAGCTCGGTTTCCAGCGAGGCGATATCGGCCTGCTGCACCTTGGCCACCGGCTGCGGACGGTTGCTCGGCACCTTGCCGGCGGCAAACGCCTGCGCACGGCGCTCGACCTCGCGCACCGACCAGCCTTCATCGGCCGCTTCCTGGGCCAGCTTGCTGGCCAGTTCCGGGGCCAGCGTCAGCAGCGCGCGGGCGTGCCCCATCTCCAGCCGGCGCGTTTCCAGCAGCAGGCGGATGGCGATCGGCAGCTCCAGCAGGCGCAGCAGGTTGGACACCGCCGCGCGCGAGCGGCCGACGGCCTCGGCGGCCTCGGCATGGGTCAGGGTGAATTCGCTGATGAGGCGCTGCAGCGCTTCGGCTTCTTCCAGCGGGTTGAGGTCTTCGCGCTGGATGTTCTCGATCAGCGCCATCGCGATGACGGTGCGGTCTTCCAGCTCGCGCACCACCACCGGCACTTCGTCCAGGCCGGCCAGCTGCGAGGCGCGCCAGCGACGTTCACCGGCAACGATCTCGAAGTTGCCTGCCGGCAGCTGGCGCACCAGGATCGGCTGGATCACGCCCTGCGACTTGATCGAGTCGGCCAGTTCGGACAGCTTGCCCTGGTCCATCTCGCGACGCGGCTGGTACTTGCCCGGCTGCAGCTGGCCTACCGGCAGCTTGCGCAGCACTTCACCGGGCAGCGGCTCGATCACCGCCGTACTGGCCTGCACCTGGCTGACCGCGCCCTTCGGACCGAGCAGTGCGTCCAGGCCGCGGCCGAGGCCTCGCTTCTTGGCTGCAGGCTTGCTGCTGGTCATCAGACGGTCTCCACGGCCTTGGTGGCCTTGTTGCGTTCGTTGTTGCGACGGATGATCTCGCCGGCCAGGCCGAGGTAGGCCACGCCGCCGCGCGAAGCACGATCGTAGCCGACGATGCTCTGGCCATGGCTGGGCGCCTCGGCCAGGCGCACGTTGCGCGGCACGATGGTGCGGAACACCCGGTCGCCGAAGTGCTCGGTGAGCTCGGCCGACACGGCATTGGCCAGGTTGTTGCGCACGTCGAACATGGTGCGCAGCACGCCTTCGATCTCCAGCGCCGGGTTGAGGTTGGCACGCAGCGCTTCGATGGTTTCCACCAGCGCGCTCAGGCCTTCCAGTGCGTAGTACTCGCACTGCATCGGCACGATCACCGAATCGGCGGCGGCCAGTGCGTTGAGGGTCAGCAGCGAGAGCGCCGGCGGGCAGTCGATCAGGATGTAGTCGTACTCATCGCGGATCGGTGCCAGTGCGCGCTTCAGGCGCTGCTCGCGCTCGCTCTGCGCCATCAGCTGGATCTCGGCCGCGGTCAGGTCGATGTTGCCCGGCAGCAGGTCGTAGCCTTCGGCGGTCTGCACGCGCACGTCGGCGGCGCTGGACTCGCCCAGCAGCAGGTCGTAGGTGGAGGAGACCAGCTCGCGCTTGTCCACGCCACTGCCCATGGTCGCGTTGCCCTGGGAATCCAGGTCGACCAACAGCACGCGCTTGGGTGCGTTGGCCAGGGAAGCGGCCAGGTTGACGGCGGTCGTGGTCTTGCCGACGCCACCCTTCTGGTTGGCGATGGCGATGATGCGGGCCATGCGGGTGTGCCTCGTCGACGTGTGCTGGGACCGGTCATTATGCGTACAACCGGGCCCGTGCGGAAATCGTGGATCGCCAACCGCTTGTTCCACAAGGGGCGGGCGGCGGGGTTCAGGGACCTGTGACGGTGACCAGATGGCGTTCACCGGCCAGGCCGGGCACGCTCAGCGGGACCACCTCGCGCACCTGCCAACCGGCCGGCAGCGCTGCGATCTCCTCATGCGGGTAGACGCCTTTCATGGCCAGCAACACGCCGCCGGGGCGCAGCAGGTGACCACCGACGCGGACGATGCCGGCCAGGGTGTCCATCGCGCGCGCGGTCAGCTGGTCGTAGCTGCCCGGCTCGGCCAGCGCTTCGGCGCGCGATTCGGCCACGCGGGCATTGCCCAGGCCCAGCTGGCGCACGGCCTCGCGCATGAAGCGGGCCTTCTTGCCGTTGCTTTCCACCAGGGTGACCTGCAGGCCCGGGCAGGCGATCGCCAGCGGGATGCCCGGCAACCCGGGGCCGGTACCGAGGTCGGCCAGGCTGCCATCGGCCACGAACGGCTGCATCGCCAGTGAATCGAGCAGATGGCGGGTGACCATTTCCTGCGGATCGCGGATGGCGGTGAGGTTGTAGGTGCCGTTCCAGCGGTGCAGCAGCGCCAGGTAGCGCAGCAGCGGCGGGGCCAGCTCGGCGGCCAGGCCCATGCTGGCCAGGCCCTGCTGCAGCGTGGTCGCTACGCCGGCGGGAAGATCGTGTTCGCTCATGCCGGCATTATCGCCGGTTTTCGCCGTTGATTCGCCGATTCACTGCGGATACCAGGCCAATGCGGCGCGGAATTGTCCGCTGGCCTGCCATTCGTGCAGGTGCCAGCGCGCGGCCTCGCCCAGCTCCGGGTCGCACCAGCGCAGGTGCAGGGCGCCATCGTCGGCCGGGGCCAGCTGCAGGCGGTGGAGGCCGAAGGAAATGCCCTGCCCGTGTGCCTTCAGCATCGCTTCCTTGGCACACCAGACGCGGAAGAACCAATGTTCGCGGTCGGCCTCGTCCAAGCCTTGCAGCCACGCCACTTCGTCGGGATGGAAGAAGCGCTGGATGATTTCCAGCATGCGCGGGCGCGGCCGCAGCAGTTCCAGGTCCACGCCCAGCCGCACGCCCTCGCCCAGCGCTACCAGCAGCACCTCGCCGCTGTGGCTCCAGCCGGTGCCGTAGTGGGCCAGCGCGCCGCTCAGTTCCGGCCGGCCCTTGTCGTCGCGCACCAGCGGCAGCGCATCCGGCTCGCCCCCCAGGGCCTGTGCCAGCACCTGCCGGGCCTGCGGCTCACCGCGCTGGCCGGGGACATGCGGGCAGCGCCAGACGGTAACCGGACCAAACCGCCAGGGGCCCTCAAGGGTGGCTGGCAGGCTCATCCGCACGCGCCCGTCACAGGATTGCACAGCGGGTTCACGGCACTGCGCGTCAACTGGACTCGGTTATCCACCGGAGAGTCGATCATGGGCATCATCATCTGGCTGATCGTCGGCGGCATCGTCGGCTGGCTGGCAAGCATCATCATGAAGCGCGATGGCCAGCAGGGCATCATCCTCAACATCGTGGTGGGCATCGTCGGCGCACTGATTTCCGGCTGGCTGTTCGGCGGCGGCATCAATGAAGCGATCACCCTGCGCACGTTCCTGTTCTCGCTGATCGGCGCGGTGATCCTGCTGGCGATCGTCAACCTGTTCACCCGCAAGAGCATACGCTGACGGCGTGGTGGTGTCGGCCGCAAGCCGGCAAACGCATCAGGACGGGGCCCGGCATCGCCGGGCCTCGTTGTTTCAGCCCAGCTGTACCCACGCCGGTGCGTGATCGCTGGGGCGTTCCCAGGTGCGCGGCTCGCGGTCGATACCCGAGGCCACCGCACTGACCTTCAGCGCATCGGAAACCAGGGTGAGGTCGATGCGCAGGCCGAGGTTGCGCCGGAAACCCGCTGCGCGATAGTCCCACCAGCTGAAGGTGCCGGCCTCATCGTTGTGCAGGCGGAAACCATCGTGCAGGCCCAGCTGCAGCAGCTTGTTCAGTGCGCCGCGCTCGGCAGTGGAGGTCAGGATGTGGTTGTCGTTCCACACCTCCGGGTCATGCACATCGCGCGCATCGGGGGCGATGTTGAAGTCGCCCATCACGATCAGCTTCGGATGCCGCTGCAGTTCTTCGGCGATCCACACGTGCACGGCTTCCAGCCAGCGCAGCTTGTACTCGTACTTGTCGGTGCCCACGTCCTGGCCGTTGACCACGTACAGATTGATCACCCGCAGGTCGCCGAAGGTGCCGGCGATGACACGCTTCTGCTCGTCCTCGAAGCCGGGAATGCCGATCTGCACGTCCTGCGCCGGCTCGCGCGACACCAGCGCCACGCCGTTGTAGGTCTTCTGCCCGGCGAACACGCTGCGGTAGCCGGCGGCGACCAGCGCCGAGTCCGGGAACTTGTGGTCCTCCAGCTTGGTTTCCTGGATGCCGACGATGTCCGGGCCGAAGTCCTTGAGCCACTGCTCCAGGTGCGGCAGGCGGACGTTGAGCGAATTGACGTTCCACGAGGCGATTTTCATGCGGGCATTCTACCCGGGTGGGCTTTGGTAGAGCCCGACCTTGGTCGGCGCTTGGGGTTCACGCGCGCCAACCAAGGTTGGCCCCTACCGGAACCGGCCGCACGGGTTGGCCCCTAGCGGTAGTGCCGGCCGCTGGCCGGCAGCTGCAGGTCCCCGCCGGAGGGTCATGAAGTTGCCGGCCAGCGGCCGGCACTACCACTGGTTGCACGCCCTGCCTGGATTCATCGCAGCAGCAGTTTCAACAACCCCGCAATCTTCGAATACGGCGGCCGCAGCCGATCACTGGCCGCCCAGCGCGACTGCCACAGCACCGGCAACAGCTTGCTCATCGCATCAAACCCGGCCCGCCCGTGGTACGCGCCCATGCCACTGGCGCCCACCCCACCAAACGGCAAGCCATCGGCGGCGAAGTGCAGCAGCGTGTCGTTGACCGTGACCCCGCCGGCCAGCACCTGGCCGAGAATGCGCTCCACCGTGGCCGTGTCATGGCTGAAGGGATACAGCGCCAGTGGCCGGTCGCGGGCCACGATGTCGGCCAGCGCTGCATCCAGGTCCGGATAGGCGCGCACCGGCAGGATCGGGCCGAAGATCTCATCGCGCATCAGGTCCAGGTCATCCGGCGGGTCCAGCACCACGGTCGGCACCAGCAGCCGCTCACGGTCAGCACGCGCCTCATCCACCTGCGCCAGCGGAATCACCGGCACCCCGCGTTCGCGCGCCTGCGCCAGATAGCCCTGCAGGCGCCGGTACTGGCCCTCATTGATGATCCGCGTGTAGTCGTCGGCATCGCTGAAATCACCATAGCGCTCGCGCACCTGCTGCTGCAGTGCCTGCACGAACTCACGCTGGCGCACGCCGTCGATCAGCACGTAATCCGGCGCGATGCAGGTCTGGCCGGCGTTGAACCACTTGCCGGTGGCCAACCGCGCGGCGGCTTTGTCCAACGGGAAATCGCGGCAGACGATCGCCGGCGACTTGCCGCCCAGTTCCAGCGTCAGCGGCACCAGATGCTCCGCCGCCGCCGCCATCACCTTGCGGCCGACCGCGGTGGAACCGGTGAACACGAGGTGGTCCAGCGGTAGCGAAGACACCGCCGCAGCCATGTCCGCCCCACCCTGCACCACCGCTACGCGTTCGGGCGGGAACACGCTGGCCAGCAGATCGGCCAGGAACGCGCTGGTGCGCGGGGTGTGCTCCGAAGGCTTCAACAGCACATGGTTGCCAGCGGCAATCGCGGTGGCCAGCGGCACCAACGCCAGCGTGACCGGATAATTCCACGGCGAGATCACCCCGACCACGCCCAGCGACATCGGCCGCAGCTGCGCGCGCGCCGGCCATAGCTTCCAGCCAGCCGATGCCCGCTGCGGCTTCGACCAGCGCCGCAGGTGGCGGCGCAGGTGGTCGATGGCCGAAAGCACGCTCATGCCATCGGCCAGCTTCGATTCGACATGGGCACGATGGCCGAAGTCCTCGGCGATGGCCGCAGCCATTTCGTCCAGGCGGTCCTTCAACGCCGCGCGCAGGCGACGCAGGTCGGCTTCGCGCTGGTCCAGCGAAGGACGCTGGGCCTGCCAGGCGCTGCGCAGGGTGTGCAGGATGGCGGGGAGGTCGGCTGGGGCGGTGGTGGTCATGGGCCGACTATACGGCGTGCTGTGCAATGTAATGGTAGTGCCGGCCGCTGGCCGGCAGCCTCATGGATCTCCGGCAGACATCGTGCAGTTGCCGGCCAGCGGCCGGCACTACCAGGGTGCGGGCCGGATAAGCGCCCCCACAAACAGAAAGGCCGTGGTATGCACCACGGCCTCTCCTTCATTCGATGAACATCATTCTTACTTGGTGATGTCCACGTTCTTCGTCTCGCGCAGGAACAGGCCGCCAATCACCACCGACATCAGCGCGATGATGATCGGGTACCACAACCCGTAGTACAGGTTGCCGGTACCGGCCACCAGCGCGAACGAGATCGCCGGCAGGAAGCCACCGAACCAGCCGTTTCCGATGTGGTACGGCAGCGACATCGAGGTGTAGCGGATGCGGGTCGGGAACAGTTCGACCAGGTAGGCGGCGATCGGGCCGTAGACCATGGTCACGTACAGCACCAGCAGCCACAGCATCAGGATCGTGCCGGCGTAGTTGATGCGCGAACCATCAGCCTTGGCGGGATAACCGGCGCCGGTCAATGCCGTCTTCAGCTCGGCACCGAACGCGTCGGCCTTGGCCTTGCCTTCTTCCTTGGTCAGGCCAGCGGCCTCGTACGAGGTGACGCTGGCGCTGCCCACGTTGACCATCGCCAGCGAACCGGCAGCGGCCGGCTGCACGTCATAAGGCACACCGGCCTTGGTCAACGCAGCGGTAGCCACGTCACAGGAGCTGGTGAACTTGCGCAGGCCAACCGGATCGAACTGGAACGAGCAGGTGGTCGGGTCGGCCACGACCAGCGCCGGCGAGCTGCTGCGGGCTTCTTCGATGGCCGGGTTGGCGAAGTGGGTCAGGCCCTTGAAGATCGGGATGTAGGTGATGGCGGCCAGCAGGCAGCCGGCCAGGATGATCTTCTTGCGGCCGATACGGTCGGACAGCCAGCCGAAGAAGATGAAGAACGGCACGCCCAGCGCCAGCGCGGCGGCGATCAGCAGGTAGGAGGTGGTGGCATCGACCTTCAGCATGCTGCTGAGGAAGAACAGCGCGTAGAACTGGCCGCCATACCAGACCACCGCCTGGCCCGCTGCGGCGCCGAGCAGCACCAGCAGCATCAGCTTCAGGTTGCCGCCCTTCAGGCTGTCACGGAACGGCGTCTTGGAACCCTTGCCCTCCGACTTCATCTGCTGGAACAGCGGCGACTCGCTCAGCTGCAGGCGGATCCACACCGACACGCCCAGCAGCACGATCGAGACCAGGAACGGAATGCGCCAGCCCCAGGCTTCGAACGCTTCGTTGCCGAGGAAGTAGCGGCAGGCGAGGATGATCAGCAGCGACATGAACAGGCCGAGGGTGGCCGTGCACTGGATGAAGCTGGTGTACAGGCCACGCTTGTCGTCCGGCGCGTGTTCGGCCACGTAGGTCGCCGCACCACCGTACTCGCCGCCCATGGCCAGGCCCTGGGCCAGGCGCAGGATGATCAGGATCACCGGCGCGGCGAAGCCGATCGAGGCGTAGTTGGGCAGCACACCGACCAGGAAGGTCGAGATGCCCATGATCAGGATGGTGACCAGGAAGGTGTACTTGCGGCCGATGCGGTCGCCGAGGCTGCCGAAGAAGGCAGCACCGAACGGGCGCACGAAGAAGCCGGCCGCGAAGGCCAGCAGGGCGAAGATCATGCCCGTGGTTTCATTGACGCCACTGAAGAACTGCTTGGCGATGATCGCGGCAAGCGAGCCGTACAGGAAGAAGTCATACCATTCGAAAACGGTACCCAGGCTGGACGCGAAGATGACCTTCTTGTGTCCCTGGGTTAGTTGGGCTTTCGCCGGTGCAGGTGTTGTGGACATGGGAAGCTTTCCCTCTGTAGGTGCCGACCTCGGTCGGCACGCAGTCTAGGTAGGTGCCGACCGTTGGTCGGCACTCGATCTCTGTAGGTGCCGACCCTGGTCGGCACTCCTTTAGAAGCTGTACTTCGTAGTGAACTGCAGACGGGTGATATCGCCCTTGTTGCCGTTCTCGATCTCGCGCTTGCCGTACATCAGCTCGGCACCGACATCGACCTTGGGCAGCGGCGAATAGAAGATATTGCCGCGGATGCTCTGCACGCTCTTGGTCACCAATGGGCCGAGGATGCTGTCGTTGTCGTAGTCGCTGCGCGCGTAGATCAGGTTGGTGCGCAGCTTCGGCGAGAACGCATGGCGCCAACCGACATAGCCGGCGATCACACCGGTCGGGTTGAGCTCGTCACGGGCCACGTCATAGGCCGAATCGGCGGTGATGCCCAGGCCGATGTAACGGGCGATGCCCTCGCCACCGGTGAACTGGTAGTGCAGCGAATCGCTGTCACCCATCACCCACTTGCCGCCCAGGGTCAGGCCACCGGCCACCTTGTCGGCCTTTGCGCCGGTGGCCTGGTTGTCGACCTTCAGCTGACGGACGATACCGCCAACACCGAACGTGCCCCAGTCACCCTTCCAGCCATAACGCAGGGTCAGGTCCGGCAGGCTGCCGCGATCGGAATTGGCGCTGGCATTGGTCCAGGCGCCGGTGACCGGATTGCGCGTACCGGTGAGGGTGGTCGTTTCCGGATTCTCCAGCGCGACGCTGAAGCCGCCCTGGGTGTAACGCACCTGCGCCTGGCGCACGAAGATCACGCCATCGGTGGGGCCGACGAAGTCGACCGCTTCCGGCAGCGATGCCGCATCCATGAAGTTCGACCAGGTCTGGCCGGCCATCCAGTTGTTCCAGTACATGTACGCATGGCGCAGGGTCACGCCATAGGTGTTGGTGGCGGTCTGGTTGCCCAGCGAGTTGCCGAAGAAATCCATCTCGAAGAACGCGCCGGCCTTGTTGCCCGACTCGCTGACGTTGTCGATGCCCAGGTTGAAGCGCGAGAACTTGGCGTGGGCGTTGTAGTCCACGTCCGAGCGCTTGCCGCTGCCGCCGGCGCCTTCCACCGGGGTCTGCCCGGGCAGGTACAGCGAGCGGCCGGTGGCATCGTCGGCCAGCTGGCCATCGCTGGTCTGGGTGGCCAGGAAATCGGCCTTGATGAAACCGCCGATCTTGACCGTGGTGCCCGGCGCCGCGCCGGGGGTGATGGTGGTGACCTGGATCGGCTGCTTGCCCGCAGGCACCGCCGGCTTCTGTTCGGCCTGCAGCGTGCGGACGTCGGTGACCGCCTGCTGGGTCTGCACGATCTGGGTCTGTTGCTGCTGCTGCGAGGCCAGCAGCGCCTGCACCTGCCTCTCCAGTTCGGCGACGCGTGACTCCAGTGCCTTCTCTTTGGCGGTCTCGGCGAACGCCATGCCCGGTGCGACCAGGGCGACCAACAGGCAGGCCGCCAAAGGTGTGCGCACGGCTTTCAACGTACGGTGGCTCATGTTGCCCTCTCTCCCAAGTGGCAAGGTGATGCCGCGCGTGGGGCACGGTCGAGCCGAGACTGCGGGGCGTTTGCACGCACCGGCTATTGGCCATTGGTCGAACCCGGGCCTGCAGGGCCCCGACTTTCGACCAAGGTCTAACCGAAGTGGTGACGCGACCGGGGGTGGATGGGGCAAACTGAGGGGGAACGGCTGCTGCAATGCTGCGGCTGCACACACAAAGTCAACGTGCAAGTGAGGGTGCCATGGCTGATCTCTACCCTGTCGATCCGCAGTTCGCCGCCAAGGCGCGTATCGACAAGAACATCTATGAACAGCAGTACCAGGCCTCGGTGTCCGATCCGGATGCGTTCTGGGGCAAGGCTGCCGAGCGGCTGGACTGGTCGCGCAAGCCGACGAAGATCAAGAACGTCAGCTACGACCTGTCCGACTTCCACATCAAGTGGTTCGAAGATGGCGAGCTCAACGCCAGCGTGAACTGCCTGGACCGCCAGCTGGAAAAGCGCGGCGACAAGACGGCCCTGCTGTTCGAGCCGGACAGCCCGGACGCGCCGGCCCAGCACGTGACCTATCGCGAGCTGTACGAGCGCACCTGCCGTCTCGGCAACGCGCTGCGCAACCTGGGCGTCAAGAAGGGCGACCGGGTCACCATCTACCTGCCGATGATCGTCGACGCTGCCGTGGCCATGCTGGCCTGCGCGCGCATCGGTGCGATCCACTCGGTGGTGTTCGGTGGCTTCGCCCCGAATTCGATCGCCGACCGTGTCAGCGACTGCCAGAGCAAGCTGATCATCACCGCCGACGAAGGCCTGCGCGGTGGCCGGAAGATTCCGCTGAAGGCCAACGTCGATGCGGCGCTGAAGCTGCCCGGCACCAATACCGTGGAAACCGTGCTGGTGGTGCGCCACACCGGCGGTGCGGTGGACATGCAGGCCCCGCGCGACCGCTGGTTCCATGATGTGGTCGACAGCCAGCCGGCCAGCTGCGAGCCGGAACCGATGAACGCCGAGGATCCGCTGTTCATCCTCTACACCTCCGGTTCCACCGGCAAGCCGAAGGGCGTACTGCACACCACCGCCGGCTACCTGCTGTACGCGGCGTACACCCATGAAGCGGTGTTCGACCTGCGCGAGGACGACATCTACTGGTGCACCGCCGACGTCGGCTGGGTCACCGGCCACAGCTACATCGTGTACGGCCCGCTGGCCAACGGCGCGACCTCGCTGATGTTCGAGGGCGTGCCGAACTACCCGGACACCTCGCGCTTCTGGAACGTGATCGACAAGCACAAGGTGTCGATCTTCTACACCGCCCCCACCGCCATCCGTGCGCTGATGCGCGAAGGCGAGGAGCCGGTGAAGAAGACCTCGCGCGCTTCGCTGCGCCTGCTTGGCAGCGTCGGCGAACCGATCAATCCGGAAGCCTGGCGCTGGTACTACGAAGTGGTCGGCGACAGCCGTTGCCCGATCGTCGATACCTGGTGGCAGACCGAGACCGGCGGCATCCTGATCTCGCCGCTGGCCGGTGCGATGGATCTGAAACCGGGTTCGGCCACCCTGCCCTTCTTCGGCGTGCAGCCGGCCCTGGTCAATGCCGATGGCGAGATCAAGGACGGCCCGACCGAAGGCAACCTGATCATCCGTGACTCCTGGCCGGGCCAGATGCGCACGGTGTACGGCGACCACCAGCGCTTCATCGACACCTACTTCCGCACCTACCCGGGCAGCTACTTCACCGGTGACGGCTGCCGCCGCGACGAAGACGGCTACTACTGGATCACCGGCCGCGTGGACGATGTGATCAACGTGTCCGGCCACCGCATCGGCACCGCCGAAGTGGAAAGCGCGCTGGTCTCGCACCCGAAGGTGGCCGAAGCCGCCGTGGTCGGCTTCCCGCACGATGTGAAGGGCCAGGGCATCTATGCCTACGTCACCCTGGTGGCCGAGGAAGCGCCCAGCGACGAGCTGCAGAAGGAGCTGGTTGCCTGGGTGCGCAAGGAGATCGGGCCGATCGCCACGCCCGACCACCTGCAGTGGGCGCCAGGCCTGCCGAAGACCCGTTCGGGCAAGATCATGCGCCGCATCCTGCGCAAGATCGCCGAGAACGCACCGGACCAGCTCGGCGACACCTCGACCCTGGCCGATCCGTCGGTCGTGGCGTCGCTGGTGGACGAGCGCAAGGTGCGCTGACGTACGACCCGGGGTCGGATCCCTTTCCGCAAGGAAAGGGCTCTGACCCCAGGGGCTTCGGCCCCGAACAGTTCCCCCCTACGGTTCCCCCCGACCATGACCACCCTCCTGATTGCCGATGACCATCCGTTGTTCCGCGAAGCCCTGCGGGGTGCCGTGCAACGGGTCATTCCGGGCGTTCAACTGTTCGAGGCCGACAGCGTGGAGGCGCTGTATGCGCTGGCCGACCAGCACAACGACGCCGACCTGGTCCTGATGGATCTCAACATGCCCGGCGCACAGGGCTTCAACGCACTGGTGCACATGCGTTCGCTGCATCCGCACCTGCCGGTGGTGGTGGTGTCCGCACGCGAAGAAGCCACGGTGATGCGCCGTGCACTCGACCATGGCGCGCTGGGCTTCATTCCGAAATCCGCTGATTCGGACACCATCGGCCATGCACTCGGCACCATCCTCGATGGCGAGACCTGGGCGCCGCCGGAAGCACACAACGTGCCGCCGACCGGCAGCGAAGAACGCGAAGTCGGCCAGCGTCTGCGCGAGCTGACCCCGCAGCAGTTCCGCGTGCTGCAGATGCTCGGCGCCGGCCGCTTGAACAAGCAGATCGCCTACGACCTCAACGTCTCCGAAGCGACGATCAAGGCGCACGTGACCGCGATCCTGCGCAAGCTGGGCGTGACCAACCGCACCCAGGCGGTGCTGATGGCCGGCAAGCTGGCGATCGACGACGACGCCATCGTGCTGCCGCCGGAAGAAGACTGAGGGTTCGTGCCGGCCGCTGGCCGGCAACCGCGTGAAACTGTTTGAGCTGCCGGCCAGCGGCCGGCACTACCGGATGCCGCTTCGGCCTGGCGCCACCATTTCCACGTGATATAGCCATCGCTATAAAAACCAGCCCTGCCTGCGCGTTTCGCTGGAAATGCGCCACGCGCGGATCGCGGTGCTAAGCTTCGCGTCCCCTTGGGGAGTAGCCGGATTCCTACGCAGGAATCGTCCACGTCAACATACTCGGCCAGTGCGCCGTGGCGTGGACAACCATGATGGTTGGCGAGACCAGCGGCCCGCGCGCGCAACGTCAGGTTGGGCGCGAGCGCAGGCCGTGCGTCCGTCCTTGCCCGACCTCAGCAGCCGCCCATGTCCCCCCTTTCGATCCTCCTGATCGGCTTTGCCATGTCCACCGATGCCTTCGCCGCGGCGATCGGCAAGGGTGCAGCCATGCGCAAGCCGGTGTTCCGTGATGCGCTGCGCGCCGGCATCATCTTCGGCGTCATCGAGGCGATCACGCCCATCATCGGTTGGCTGCTCGGCCGTGCCGCCCTGCAGTACGTGGAAGCGTTCGACCACTGGATCGCCTTCGGCCTGCTCGGCGCGCTGGGCATCCATATGATCTACAACGGCCTGCGTCCGGACAACGGCGAGGACGACGAAGATCCTTCGCAGCACCATGGTTTCTGGAAACTCGCACTGACCGGTTTCGCCACCAGCATCGATGCGATGGCGGTGGGTATCGGCCTGGCCTTCATGGACGTACATATCGGCGTGATGGCCGCAGTCATCGGCCTGTGCACGCTGACCATGGTCACCGCAGGCATCATGCTGGGCCGCGTGCTCGGCAGCATGGTCGGCAAGCGCGCCGAAATCATCGGTGGCGTGATCCTGGTGATCATCGGTGCGACGATCCTGTACGAACACCTGCACGGCGTCGCGTAAGGCGTCGGCTGTCGGCGATCATGAGGTTGCCGGCCAGCGGCCGGCACTACCGGCGCGTCATCCGCGTGTTGCGTGGATTCAGTCGTTGTTGCGGGTATCCCGCAACGCGCCCAGGAACGCGCGCAGCGACGCCGGCTTGATCGGCTTGGTCAACAGGCGATAGCCACGCTCGCGTGCCATCCGCTTCAGTTCATCGCGGCCATCTGCGGTAAGCAGCGCACCGGGCAACGGATAGCCCGCCGCCTCGCGCAATGCCACCAGCGCATCCAGCCCATCCATGCGGTCGTGCAGGTGGTAATCCACCAGCATCACCTGCGGACGCTCGGCGATTTTTTCCAGCGCCAGGTCCACCGTCGATGCGGTGATCACCTGTACCTGCCAACGCCCCAACAGCGCGCGCATGCCATCGAGGATCTCCTCGTCGTTGTCCACGCACAGCACGCGCAGGCCCGCCAACGAATCGCTGCGGACCGGCGGTGCCGTCGCCGCCAGGCTGACCGCATCGGTATATCCCGGCAGCGGCGCCACCCGCGGCAGGATGATCGAGAACATCGAGCCGCTGCCGACCCGGCTGCGCGCGTTCAAGCGATGATCGAGCAGGCGCGAGATGCGCTGGCAGATCGACAGGCCCAGACCCAGGCCCTGCTCGCCCCAGTCGAACGGCTGCTGGTAGCGGTGGAACTCGTCGAAGATCTGCCGCATGTGATGCTCGGGAATACCAGGGCCGGTATCCCACACCTGCAGCTCCACTTCGTCGCCACGCTGGCGCACGGCCAGCACGATGCGCCCCTGCCGCGTATAGCGCAGCGCATTGGCAAGGAAGTTCTGCAGCACACGGCGCAGCAGGCGTCGGTCGCTGCGCACCCAGGTGGTACGCGCGAACAGATCCAGGCGCAGCCCACGTCCGGCCGCGACCGGCGTGTACTGCGCGGCCAGCTCGCGCATCAGCGCGCTCACATCGAACTCGCCGATCACCGGATGCAAGCCACCGGCATCCAGCCGCGACACATCCAGCAGGCCATCAAGCAGCTCTTCTGCGGCGCGCAGCGAGGCATCCACGCGTTCGGCCAGATGCCGCTGCTCGTCACTGACATGGTCGCTGTCGCGCAGCGCCGAGGCGAACAACCGCGCCGCGTTCAACGGCTGCAGCACGTCATGGCTGATCGCCGCCAGGAAGCGGGTCTTCGATTGCTGTGCGACTTCCGCAACATGCGAGCGCTCGGCCACGCGCTGTTCCAGCGTTTCGTTGGCTTCCAGCAGCGCGCGTTCGGCGTGCTTGTAGTCGGTGATGTCGTTGTAGCTGGTGACGTAGCCGCCGCCGGGCAGTGCCTGGCCGCGCATTTCGATCACCTTGCCATCGCTGCGGGTGCGCTCGAAGACGTGCGGCGAACCGGCGCGCATGTAACCGATGCGGCGGTTGATCTGCATTTCGATATCGCCTTCGCCCAGCTCGCCACGCTCGGCGTTGTAGCGGATCAGGTCGGCCACCGGCCGGCCTACGTAGAGCATGCCGTCGGGGTAGCCGAACATGTCCTGGTAGCGCCGGTTCCAGGCAGTCAGGCGCATGTCCGGGTCGACCACGCTGACGCCGGCGCTGATGTTTTCCAGGGTGGTCGACAGGATCTCGCGGTTGAAGCGCAGCTCCTGGCCGGCTTCGTCCAGCACCGCCACCACTTCGCCCAGGTCCATGCCGGAGCCGCGCAGCAGGCTGGTCAGCAGCAGGCGCGCGGACGCCGCACCGATCGATGCAGCCAGCAGGCGCTCGGTGAACTGCACCCACGGCCGGTCCGCCGGTGCCGAGGACTGCAGCTCGCGACCCAGCGACTGCGCCTGTTCGAAGAACGAGCGCCGCGCATGGCGCTCGCCGACCACGCGCGAGGCCAGTGCCAGCAGGTCGCCCACGTGCACGTGGCCCGGCCAACCACCGGCCACTGAAGGCCGCTCGGCATAGGGATCGAGGAAGGGTGCAGCGCGCAGGCGCTCATCCACGCCGGGGCGCCAACGCGCGGACACCAGCATCATCGTCGCCGCGTTGACCAGCAGCGACCAGAACGTGCCGTGGGTCAGCGGGTCCCAGCCGGTCATGCCGAACAGCTGTTGTGGCCGCAGCCAATCGATGCCGAACGGACCATGCTGCACCCAGCCTGCATCCATCCAGCCGGCCATGGTCATCGCCGGCAGCAGCAGGGTGTACAGCCAGGTGGCGAAGCCGAGCAGCATGCCGGTCTCGACGCCACGACGGCTGGCGCCGCGCCAGTACAGCCCACCGATCAGGCCCGGCGCGAACTGCGCCACCGCGGCGAACGCCATCAGTCCGTACGAGGCCAGCGTGCTGTCGTTGCTGCTGCTGCGGTAGTAGCTGTAGGCCATCAGTGCCAGCAGCAGGATCGCCAGCCGGCGGATCCACAGCACCCGCGAGGCGACATCGGCCGCTTCCTGGTGGTCGCCACTGCGACGCAGCAGCACCGGCATCACCAGATCGTTGCTGACCATCGTCGCCAACGCGATCGAGGACACGATGACCATGCCGGTGGCGGCAGAGAACCCGCCGATATAGGCGATCAGTGCCAGCGCGTTGCGACCCTCGGCCAGCGGCAACGCCAGCACCATCGAGTCATCGGCCACGCCGCTTCCGGTACCGAACAGGCTGACGCCGGCGGTGGCGATCGGCAGCACCATCGCCGAGATCAGCACCAGGTAACCGCCGAACATCCAGCGCGCACGGCGCACATCACGTACGTCGCCGCACTCGACCACCGCCACATGGAACTGGCGCGGCAGACAGATGATGGCCAGGAAACTGAGCAGCGTCTGCGAAATGAACCCCACCGGCGGAAGCCCGGTGAACAGCGTATGCACCGACTCCACCACCGCTTCGTTGCGGTCGCTGAGCCAGACATAGGCGAACACGCCCACCGCCACCATCGCCACCAGCTTGATCACCGACTCCAGCGCGATGGCCAGCATCATGCCGTGGTGATGTTCGGTGGCGTCCACCTGGCGGGTACCGAACAGGGTGGCGAACAGCGCCATCAGCAACGCCACGTACAGGGCCGGATCGCTGAAGAATCCGGTCGGCCCGGTGTTGCCGGTCAGTACCTGCAGGCTCATCGCCACCGCTTTGTACTGCAGGGCGAGGTAGGGAATGATGCCGATCAGCGCGATGATCGCCACCAGCGCCGCCAGCCGCCGCGAGCGGCCGAAGCGCGAGGAAATGAAATCGGCAATGGAGACCACGTTCTGGCTGCGCGCGATCAGCGCCAGGCGCTCGATGATGCGCCAGCCGAACAGCAGCAGCAGCAGCGGGCCGATGTAGATCGGCAGGTAGCCCACACCGTTGCGCACGGCGGTACCGACTGCGCCGTAGAAGGTCCACGACGAGCAGTACACCGCCAGCGCCAGGCTGTAGACGACCGGCCGCAGCCACGGCCGGTCCGGGTACATCGGCCGACGGTCGCCCCACCACGCCACGCCGAACAGCAGCGCAGCGTAGGCAACCGAGACCAGCAGCAGGATCCAGCTGGAGACCAAGCGCGTGTTTCCGTCGGAGGAGGGGTCAGTAGATCACGACCGTTGATCGTGATGGTAGGTCACGACGGCGGATCGCGAAGGTGGGTCACGACCGTTGGTCGTGACAGAGGCGTCCGTGCCCACCAACGGTGGGCACCCACCAGAGGGAGAGGTGGGCACCCATCAGGAAACGGTGGTCACCTACCGGAAGACGGTGGGCACCCACCAGGAAACGGTAGGGACCTACCGGGAACCGGCGTTATTCCGCCGGAACGCCCATTTCCTTCAGCAGTTCAGGTGCCGGGTAGACCTTGGCCAGCAGCCAGCGCAGGTAGCGCATGTCCACGTGCACGGCGCGCTTGTAGCGCGGGTCGAACCACCAGCTGGCACTGACCGACTCCCAGTTGCTGTCGAAGTTCAGGCCGATCAGTTCGCCCTTGGCGTTGAGCACCGGCGAGCCGGAGTTGCCGCCGGTGGTGTCCAGGTTGGTCAGGAAATTGACCGTCTGGGTCTTCAGCGCGGGGTCGGCGGTGCTGCCGAAGTCGCCCTTGGCAATCGCGGCCAGCAGCGGCTTGGGTGCATCGAACGGATAGGCGTTGGTGTTCTTTTCGACGATGCCGGCCACGGTGGTCACCGGCGAATAGGTCACGCCATCACGCGGGTGCAGCGCTTCCACCTTGCCGTAGCTGATGCGCAGGGTGCGGTTGGCATCCGGGTACACCGCACGGCCCTGCTTGGCACGCCAGGCGAACAGGGCCTGCATGTAGGCCGGGCGCAGGCGCAGCTGTTCGCCTTCGCGGGTCTTGCTCTCGTTTTCGATGCGCAGCTGCGCGGCCACCAGCGGGGCGGCCACGGCGATCAGCGGATCGGCGGCCAGCGCCTTGCCTTCGCGGGCAGCGGCGAAACGGGACAGGCGCTGCGCTTCGTCACCCAGCTGGGTGCCGGCATACAGCGTGTCCAGCGCCTGCGCCAGCTGTGCCGGGGTACGGCCGAACGCCGTGTCGAACTCGGCCACGCGCTGCGCATCCGGCAACTGCTGGTAGCGCGTCAACAGGGTGGTCAGCAGCGCCTTCTCGACCTCGGGTGCATAGCGGCGCTGCACCTGCTTCAGCACGCCTTCGATCATCGCCTGGTCGCGCTGCTGGTAGCCGGTCTCGCGCTGCGCGTCCGGCTTGGCCGATTCAATGCGCAGGCGTTCCAGCAGTAGTGCCGAGCGCAGAAGTTGGCTCTGGCCGGCCATCTGCTCCAGCAGCAGGTCGCGCTCGCCCACCGCCGCGCCCTGCGACAGGTTGGCCAGCAGCGCCTTGATATCGCCCTGGTACTTGCGGTCGGTGGCGGCCAGCATCGCCTGCTCGTCGGCCGCACGCTGGGCCTTGGCATCGCTGCGCAGCAGCCCTTCCAGCTCACCGGCAGCGCGCTTGCGATTGTTCTTCAGCGACTGCAACTGCGAGGCATAACGGGTACGTGCCTGCGCATCCTTGGCACTGACCGCTTCGATGGTGTCGATCATCTGCTGGAACACCGACACCCGGCGCGGCAGCACGGTATCGATCTGGCCAGCGAATTCGGCGGCGGTGCGATGGCGGTAGGTGATGCCCGGGTAACCGGCCAGCATCGCGTAGTCGCCCTCCTTCGGGCCTTCCACCGACATCTGGAGGTGCGCCGGGGCCTGGTAGGGCACGTTGTCCTTGCTGTAGGCGGCCGGCTTGCCGTCCTTGCCCACGTAGGCACGCAGCAGGGTGAAGTCGCCGGTGTGGCGCGGCCACATGAAGTTGTCGATCTCATCGCCGTAGTTACCGATCGCGCGCGGCGGCGCATAGACCAGGCGCACGTCGCTCAGCTCAAGCTGGGCGATGCGGTAGAAGTCGGTGCCGTAATACATGTTGGCCACCGAGCAGCGCACGCTGCCGTCCTTCTCGCACTCGGCCACGATCTGCTTGCTGGCTGCATCCACCGCGTCGAAGTACGCGCTGCCGGTCTTGCCCTTGGCCTGTGCCAGCACCTGGTCGGTCACCTTGTCGAAGCCGACGGTCACCAGCACGCGGAAGTCCGGATTGGCCGGACGCTCGTCGGCGCGACCCTTGGCGATGAAGCCATCGTTGATGAAGTTGTGCTCGGGCGAGCTGTTGTACTGGATCACGCCCATCGCCACGTGGTGGTTGGTCAGCAGCAGGCCATCGGCCGACACGAACGAGCCGGTGCCACCGCCGGCACGCACGACCGCACTCAGCGGCGGCGCGGTCACGTTGGCCAGATCGGCCGGGTTGCCCTTGAAGCCAGCCGCCTGCAGCGGCTTGGCCAGCTCCGGCAGCTGGGTCGGCATCCACATGCCTTCATCGGCGTGGGCGCCAGCGGCGAGGGTCAGGCCCAGGGCCAGGGCGGTGGGGAGGGCTTTGCGTGGCGACATGAGGCAATCCGGTACGACAGAACAGCCCGGGACCATAGCTGCTGGGGCGCTGTCGGGCAACGCCCGATAGTCAGGCCCGCCCAGCGTTCCTACAATTGCGCCCTTTCTGCACATCGGACGTCAGCAGATGATCGTCGGTATCGATCTTGGCACCACCCACTCCCTCATCGGCATCCACGCCCCGGACGGGCCGCGCTTGTTCCCCAACGCGCATGGCGAGCTGCTCACCCCATCCGTGGTCAGCCTCGACAACGACACCGTGCTGGTGGGGCAGCCCGCCCGCGATCGTCTGGTCAGCCATCCCCAGTTGAGCGTGGCGCACTTCAAGCGGTGGATGGGCAGCGACCGCGAAACCCGTCTGGGCAACCGCACGTTCCGTGCCGAGGAGTTGTCGGCACTGGTCCTGCGCTCGCTGCTGGCCGACGCCGAGGCAGCGCTGGGGCACAAGGTGGAAGAAGCGGTCATCAGCGTGCCGGCGTATTTTTCCGATGCGCAGCGCAAGGCGACGCGGGTTGCCGGCGAACTGGCCGGCATCCGTGTCGAGCGCCTGATCAACGAGCCCACCGCGGCCGCGCTCGCCTATGGCCTGCAGCAGCAGAGCGAGGAAAGCCGCGTGCTGGTGCTGGACCTGGGCGGTGGCACCTTCGATGTGTCGGTCCTGGAAATCTTCGACGGCGTGGTCGAGGTCCATGCCAGCGCCGGTGACAACTATCTTGGCGGAGAGGACTTCCTGCAGGTCCTGGTGCAAACATTCCACGCTGAACTGGGCATCGCTGCCAGCGACCTGTCGGCGGCGGAACAGGCCCAGCTGCTGCGACGGCTGGAGGTGTTCAAGCGCGAGCTCAGCGTGCAGGGCCAGGCCCGCCTGCATCTGCCCCTGGCCGGTGCAGAGCGCACCTGGCAGTTGGATGAAGCACGCTATGCGTCCCTGTGCGAACCCCTGCTGCAGCGCATGCGGACCCCCATCGAACGTGCCATCCGCGATGCCCGGCTCAAGCCCGACGCGCTGGATGACATCGTGCTGGTCGGCGGCGCGGTGCGCATGCCGATGATCAGCAAGCTGGCCACCCGCATTTTCGGCAGGCTGCCGCTGCGCCATATCCATCCCGACGAGGCCATTGCGCTGGGCGCGGCGGTCGCGGCCGGCCTGAAGGCACGGGATGAATCGCTGCGCGAGGTGGTGCTGACCGACGTCTGCCCCTATACGCTAGGAACCCAGGTATCCCGCCGTGATGCCTCCGGTGGCGAACGCAGCGGCTATTTCCACCCGATCATCCAGCGCAACACCGTCGTGCCGGTCAGCCGCGAGGACCGTTTCTACCCCCTGCATGAACAGCAGCAGGCCGTCCGCATCGACGTGTTCCAGGGCGAGAGCCCGACGGTGGACCGCAACATCAAACTGGGTGAACTGAATGTGCCGCTGACCCACCGTGGTCCGCTGCATGAGCGCGGCGTCACGACCCGCTTCACCTACGACATCAACGGGCTGCTGCAGGTGGAAGTGACCGAGGACGCTACAGGCCGGCGGCACGAACTGGTGCTGGAGCAGAATCCGGGCCTGTTGACGCCGGAAGAAATCCAGCAACGCCTGCAGGCGCTGCAGGCGCTGCAGGCTCTCAAGATCCACCCGCGCGACGCGCAGCAGAACCTGGCCATCATCGCCCGCGCTGAACGCCTGTACGAGGAGCTCATCCACCAGCGCGAGCCCCTGCAGACGTGGCTGGCGCAGTTCCGGCACGCGCTGGAAGGCCAGGACACGACGCTCATCGATCGCCAGCGCCGCGAGCTTGCGTACGCGCTTGATGCACTGGAGGCCGGCGAATGAGCTGGGGCCTGGACGTTCTGGAACTGGACGCGGATGCCGACGAGCGTGCGATCAAGCGCGCCTACGCAAAGCGCCTGCGGGTAACCCGTCCCGACGATGATCCGGTTGCCTTCCAGCACCTGCACCAGGCCTACCAGGCTGCGCTGGACTGGGTGCGGGCCGAATCGACCGCTGACGATGGCCTGGATCACGCATGGGCCGAAGCCGATGGCGCGCTTGAAGCGATGGCTTTCAGCGCGCAGCAGCCGACGCCGGGGGTAGGCGAATACTCCCCGCCGCGTCCCCCGCAGGGGACGCCGGTGTTGTTGCGCACGCAGCCGCCGGTGGAACCTGACGGTGGGGTGGACGTACCGGCGAACGCACAGCGCATCCTCTGCGAGGCACGCCTGTCGCCGGCCGATGCGTTCGGTCCCTGGCTCGAGGCCACGCCCATCCTGTGGTCGCTGCGCTACAAGCCGCTCGTTGGCCAGGCGCTGCTGGATGAGCTGGTGCGCACCGGGGACGGTGTCTGCGCGGCCAACATGGCGCTGCTGGTGCGTTGCTTCGGCTGGGATGACGTGCACGACGGCGTGGACCCGGACAGGTTGGAGGCGATCCGCACACGCACGCATCGTCGCTGGGCAGTGCAGTCTGGCGATCCGACGCAGATCAACGCCGCCCTGCATCGGGAAGGCAGCCTGCAGATGGCACAGGCCACCGCTGAACGCTGCCTGCGCTATCTGTCCAAGCCCTGGCACGCAGGGTGGGCGCTGTGGCGGGCCGTGCTGCCCGACCATGTAACCGACGCCAACAGGATGATGGATGCGCTTGAGCAGAACGGCTTCGAGCAGTTGCCTGTCTCCTGGGATCCACGCCAGGTCGCCTTCTGGCGCAGCCTCGTGGACGTGAGCCAGATCAACCGCTGGCGCTGCCTGCTGGGGATGCTGCGCGGGATCCTGATCGGCGCGCTTGCCGCCATGCTGCCGTTGCCGTTCACGTTCATGGCGCTGCTTGATGGCCTGGACCGCGACATGTCCGAATATGGTCTGGCCGCCATCGGCATATGCACCGCATTCGCCCTGATCGGAGTGCTGTGGCCGTTGCTTCGCTGGAGCGTACGTCAGCTCACCCTGGATCACAGCCACACGCGCTTCGGCCTTCTGCTGACACTGCCTGCGCCGCTGATGGCCATCGCCAGCCTGGTGCTGATCCATGGGCTGGGTCAACGCGTCGAGGGCACCTTGATGATCTTCCCGGCGCTGGCGCTCTCCGTCGCGCGGTGGTGGCGACGGGTCGGCTACCGGATCGATTTCAGGATCCGCTATGCCGTGCTCCTGATGCTGTCGCTGTTCCTGGCCGAAGCAGGCATCGTGCTGGTACTGGGATATTGGCTGTGGGAGTTCGCACAGGACCGCCGCAGCCGCGCAGAAACCGCGCGACGCTAGCAGGCGGCGCCGGGCTCGCCCCGGCGTCCGCGCAGCCACGCATGGCGTGGCTCTACTTCTCCCGCCGCCAGTTCAACGAGCCACGGTTTTCCACCGTGCTCGATTCCACTTCCACGTCGAAGCCGCGGCGCAGCAGGTACTTCAGGGTGATCACCGAACCGGCGCCCACCAGCGACACGCCGTAGCCCACGTACAGCTTGGGCGAGATGTACTTGCCCACACCGATCACCGAGCCGCCCAGCGCGCGCGACTGGCTGACGCCGGCATCGTCCAGGCCGAGCTTGGCACCCAGCTGCGAAGCCAGCAGGCCACTGCCGGCCGACAGCGCGGCCGATGCGGCGTTCACCTGCTGGGTCTGGTCGCTGCTGGCACCGGTCAGGCTGCGCCCCAGCACCAGGTAACCCAGTGCTTCGGACTGCGACATCGCCGGATCGGACCAGACATCGGCGCGCGGTTGCTGCGCGCGCCCGGTCACGTCGATGCCGGCGGTGACATCACCGATCCGGCGCTCGGCGCGGATGTTGATGCGCGGGTCGGACACCGCGTTGTAGTTCCAGTTGAGGTTGCCGCGGGTGATGGTCAGGTCCTGGCCATAGGCCTTGTAGCGGCCACTGACTTCCAGGCCGCCGTTGGCGGTCATCTCGCGGCCGGGCTTGGCCCAGACCTGCATCTTGCCGGTCAGCGCGCCCTTCAGGCCGAAGCCGGTCATCTTGACCTTGTCACCCAGGCTGACGGTCAGCTCCATGTCCAGCGGCGAGGTGCGCGACTCTTCCGGATCGGCCGGGTCCAGCACCACCACGTCTTCGGACACCGAGGTGCCACGGTCCAGGCGCTCCAGATCGATGTCGGCCTCGGGCACGTGCACCGTTCCGCGCAGCTCCATCGCGGCCTTGGCCAGGGTGAAGTCCAGGTTGGGATTGGCGATGATGCGCAGCTCGCTGGTGTTGGACAGCAGCACATTCTCGCCGTGGATCTTCAGCTGCAGCGGCTGTGCATCGCCGAACCAGGACAGGCCGCCGTCGACATACAGCGTGCCCTTGCCCGAATTGGCCTGTGCGGTGATCTTGGCCGACCCATCGGGCTGGGCGACGAAGCTGCCCTTGCCCTGGTCGAAGGTCAGGCCCAGCGCCGGGAACTCGCCCTTGAAGTTGCTCAGCTGCGCATCACCGCCCAGCGACGGCTGGCCGCGCGTGCCACGCAGGCTCACGTGGCCTTCAATCAGCCCGGTCGGGCGCACCACATCCGGCGAGAACAGTTCCAGCCAGTACAGGCGCGACATGTTGAGGTAGAGCTCGCCGTTGAGCGGCGCACTCGGTTCCCAACCAGTCTGCATCTTCGCATCAACGAAGCCGTTGCCCTGGAAGCCCATGCCCAGATAGCCCTTGATGCTGGCCGGGGTCATGTCCAGCTTCAGCGAGAACTGGTCATAGCGCACCAGCTCGCCACGGTTGGCATCGGCCAGGCTGGTGTTGCGGTTCTCGCCCAGGCGTACGCCGCCTTCGGCCGAGCGCACTTCCACGTGCCCTTCCCACGCGTTGCCACGCGGACGGATCTGCGCGTCCAGATTGAGTTCGCCACGCAGGTAGATGCGTCGGCCGGACTGTGGCGGCAACCACGGCTGCACCAGCGCCAGCGGCAACGCATCGCCGCGCACCACCAAGCCTTCGCGTGGCCAGTTGGCATGCGCGCACAGGGCGCCACCGGTCGCAGCACCCAGACAGGTTTCGCCCAGCGTGTAGTTGCTGCCGTTGATGGCGAATGCCGCAGGCGCACGCAGTGCCCACGCATCGCCCTTCACCGGTGCGATGCGCAGCGCGGCCAGTTCGCCACGCCATTGTTCGCCTTGCTGGCGAACGCTGCCCTGCAGCTCGATCGCGCCCAGTTCGTTGCGTGTCTGTGCGGCCAGGCGCAGGTTGGAGACACTGCCCTGCGCATCGATGTTCAAGCGTTCCAGCAGCATGCCGGCATTGACCTGCTGGCCCTGTATCGCCAGCGTGCCACTGTCGCCACGCCACGGCAGGCGGCCCTTGATGCTCAGGCTTTCAGCGCCGTAACCGTCCCAGTTGAGATTGTTGCCGACCAGATCTGCAGTGATGTCCGGTGCATCGCGCGGGCCTTTCACCTGCACCTGGCCACGCAGGCCACCATCGGCGCCGGGCAGCAGATCGCTCAGCTGCAGCGGCTCGAAGCGCGCGTCGATGTCCAGGCGGTCGCCGACCTTGCCGGAGGCGGTCACCCGGCTGCTGCCGACGGCCAGTTTCAATTCACCCTGGCCCTGTTCACCCTGCAGGGCGAACTTGCCTTGGGCATCCACATTGCGCTGGCGCAGGATGCCCTTCAGCGACGGCAGGTCCACCGTGGCCTCCAGCGTGCCCGCAGTGCCCGGCGGCGCATTGGCCGGCGGCGGCAGCTGGCGTCCCTTGGACGCGAGATTGCCAGACAGACGACCATCCCAACCCGGCGCGAAGTAGCCCGGGTCGAAATCCTTCAGCGCGGCCTTGGCATCCCAGTCCAGCTGCGGTGCCCAGGCCACCTTGCCTTCCACCTGCAGCTGGCCACCCGGGGTCTGCGCCTGCAGTTCGCGGATCTCCGCAACCTGATCGTTGCCACGCACATCGAAGCGCAGCTGCGCCTTCTGCTTTTCGCGCTCGACATCTGCGCGGCCGATCGCTGCCCACGCCTTCAAGGTACCGGCCAGGCCGAAGCGCGCTTCCTTCAGCGTCACCGGCACCGGCGAACTGCCGGCGGTGTTCGGGTCCGGTGCCGGCACCCAGGTCAGGTCCTGCGCGATCACCGAGAAGTTCAGCTTCTGCTGGTCTTCCTGGCTGAAATCGGCGGTACCTTCCAGGCGTGCTTCGCCGCCCAGGCCCTTGACCACCAGCGGCGAGACCTTCAGCACCTGGTCCTGCAGCGAAACCACCGAGGGCGCCAGCTCCAGTTCCTGCTCACCCTGCTTCACCCGGCCATGCAGGTTGGCGTTGCCGCCCTTGCCGGAGGCGGTGAAGTCCAATGCCAGCGGCGCGATGGCCGAGCTGGCCAATGCCGGCGACAACAGCGCCAGGTCCAGCTCGTCGCTGCGTACAGTCGCGTTCCAGGTCGGATCGGTGCGGCCATCGAACACCAGCATCGCGTGCAGCGGCTTCGGTGCGCGACCGGCCAACGCCACTTCCATATGCGCCAGATCACCGCGCGCGACCAGGCCGACCGTGGCCGCGGTACGCCCGCGCGGTGCCGGCAGCACGGCAGTGACGGTGACGTCGGTGTCGTAGTCCTTGGCCGGGATGTAGCGGCCCTGGGCAGTGAAATTGCCCATGTCGCTGTCCACCACCAGCTTGCGCGCCTGGAACTCGCCATTGGCGATCTCGATGCCACCGCGCACGCGGCTGATGTCGATCACCGGCTCGTTGGCCTGGCTGATGCGGAAACTGTCGATGGCGATCACATCGGCCTGGATCGCCAGCGGCATTTCGATCTGCGGCAGCGAATCGGGCCACGACGGCAGCTTGAACGGCTCATCGCTCTTGGCCAGGTTGAGCGTGGCGTTGGTCAGTTCCAGCTTGTCCAGCAGCAGCTTGCGGCCCAGCAGCGGGCGCAGGTCCGGCTCCAGGTGCGCGCGCTCGGCGTGGAAATGGATGTCGTCGTAGCGGAAGTCGACGTTGTACAGGGTCAGCGGTCCGGCCACCGGGCCATCGACCTTGTCCCAGGTGAAGCTGGCACCCACCGGCAGGCGCGCCACCACCTGCGCCAGCAGCACATCGCGGCCGGCCACCGTCTGCAGCAGCCAGTAAACGGCCAGCAGGGCGACCAGCACCAGGCCGACCACGCCCGCGCCGGACCATGCCCAGAAGCGGCGACGACGGTAGAAGCGCACGCGGCGCGGCGGCGTGTTCGGCGACGGAGTCGGTGCGGGCGTGCTCACAGGTCCGCTCCGATGTTGAGGTACAGCTGGAACTGCGAATCAGGGTTGTTCAGGCCATGCGCGATATCCACCCGCACCGGTCCCACCGGCGATTTCCAGCGCACGCCGAAGCCGACGCCGGTATGCAGATCGATGTTGGTATCGAAGGCACTGCCGGTATCGACGAACACCGCTGCACCCCACGGGCCGCCATTGAAGTAGTGCTCGTATTCGGCCGAGCCGACCACCAGGTGCTTGGCACCGAGCGCGTACTTGTCCGGTTTCGGCGTACGCGGGCCGACCTCACGGTAGGCATAGCCGCGGATGCTGCGGTCGCCACCGGCGAAGTAGCGCAGGCTGGGCGGCATCGCCACCAGGTCACTGGTCCAGGTGGTGCCGCCTTCGCCGCGCAGGATCAGGCGATTGGTCGGCCCCACCGGGATGTACCAGCGCAGCACGGCATTGGCCTGCACGAAGCTGGTGTCCGAACCGACGCCTTCGACGCCGGCACGCACCGTCGCGGTGCCACTGATGCCGCTGCGCGGGAACAGCTCGTCGTCCACCTTCACGTAGTCGGCCACGATCTGCGGGTAGACCAGCGTGGACGTGTTGTAGACCGCATCGGTGAACTCGGTGCCCGAGGCATAGCGCCAGCGCTCGCGCAGCGCGTTGATCGAGGCGATGGCGGTCCAGTTCTCGTTGATCTCGCCGCTGCGGCTGGCGATCAGCTTGAAGTTGCGCAGATCGATGTAGTCGGTCTGTTCGTCATAGGCACTGGCGGCGAAGGTGTACCAGCCATCCAGCCAGTTGAACGCCGGGATGCGGTAGCTGGTGATCAGGCTCTTGCGCTTCTGCGCATAGTCCAGCTGGGTGTTCATCTTGTGGCCGCGGCTGTTCAGGTAGCGCCGTTCAAGGCCACCGCGCACACCGGCGCCACTTTCGCTGCCGTAGCTCAGACCGTAGGAATAGATGCTGCGCTTGGCCCGCGTCAGCTTCACATCAACCGGCACCTCGCCGTTCTCATCGGCCTGGTCCGGACGCGGCTGGATGTCGATCACGCTGAAGTAATCGAGCTTGGTCAGCGACTCGCGCAGGCGGTCCAGCTTGCCTTCGTGGAAGTAGCTGCCCTGGTCCCAGTACACCAGCGGGTCGAACAGCTTGTCGTCGAAATAGTTCTGCTCGAAGGTCACCGGGCCCATGTTGTAGCGGCGGCCGCTGTCCCAGGTCAGGTCGATGTCGGCAGCGTTGTCCGCGCGGGTGATCTGCACCTGGCGCTGGGTGTAGTCGGCGTCGAAGTAGCCGCGCTCGGCCAGGCGCCGGGTCACGGTGATCTTGCTGGCTTCGTACTGGGTGTGTTCGAAGCGCTGGCCCTTGCGCGGCTTGAACGCGGCCAGGTCGTCCTGCAGGTACTGGTCGTACATCGCCGGACCGGTGATGTCGATGTGCTCGCGGCGCACCAGCACCGGCTGGCCCTTGTCGACATGGATCAGCACGGTGACGTGCTCGTCCTGGCGTGGCGCCTCGACCTTGATCACCGGGTTGTAGTACCCGAACGGTTCCAGCGCCTGGCGGGTCTGCCGCTCGGCCTGTGACAGCAGGTATTCCAGGCGCGACTCGCCCTGCTCCTTGCCGATCGTGTCGAACAACGACAGCGATTCCTGGATGTTCTCGATGATCGCGGCGTCGTCGCCCTTGTCCAATCCCTTGATGTCCACCTTGTCGATGGTGCCGCGCGCATGGGCCACGGAAGTGGCGCAAAGCGAGAGGACCATCAGCGGCAGGGCGTATTTCGTTGGCTGCATGCGGCACAGCATACCGACCGAAGGTGACGATGCGAAATGCATCACGTCAATCCGGATCGGTTGTTAAGTGGCGGTCAAAATACGCGCCTTTGTGGCGATCATCGCGCCCGCATGCGGAAATATCGGCATCGCGTCGGTGCCGGCCMGCGGCCGGCACTACCCAGTAGATCCACGCCATGCGTGGATGCGGTCTGATTCATTGCGGGATCGTGGCGCTGCCGACCAGCGGCCGGCACTACCGGTGGGTGCCAAGCTTGCCTGGCACCCCATCTCAGCTCGACAGGTGCTCGATCGCCGCGACCTTGCCCAAGCGCTCGCCCAGCATCGTCAGCAACGCCAGGCGGTTGCCGCGCAGTGCCGGATCCTCGGCATTGACCATCACCCCGTCGAAGAACGCATCGACCTGCGGACGCAGGCGGGCCAGGCGCGCCAGCACGGCCACGTAGTCCTTCTGGTGCAGGCTGGCGCCGGTATCGTCGATGGCGGCAGTCACGGCTTCGGCCAGCGCGCGCTCGGCATCTTCCTGCAGCAGGGCCGCATCGATCTGGCCCGGAATATCGCCTTCGGCCTTACGCAGGATGTTGCGGATGCGCTTGTTGGCCGCGGCCAGCGCCTCGGCTTCCGGCAGCGCCGCGAAGATCCCGATCGCGTCCAGACGGCGGTCGAAGTCGTACAGCGAGGCCGGCTTCAGCTCGGCCACCGCGTTGAAGTGGCTGGCCGGCACGCCCTTGTCGCTGTAATAGCCCTTCAGGCGGTCGAGGATGAAGTCGTACAGCTCGGCCACGTCGGCCTGCACGTTGCGCGCGGCCAGCCCGGCGTTGGCGCTGGCCAGCAGCGCGCGCAGGTCCAGCTCGAAGCCGCTCTCGATGATCGTGCGGGCCAGGCCCAGCGCGTTGCGGCGCAGGGCGAACGGGTCCTTGTTGCCAGTCGGCTTCAGGCCCGCAGCGAAACCGCCGGCCAAGGTATCCACGCGCTCGGCGATCGCCAGCACCTTGCCCAGCGGCGACAGCGCGATGTCATCACCACCGAAGCGCGGCTGGTAGGCCTCGTCGATGGCCAGCGCCACCTCCGGCGACTCGCCACCGGCCACCGCGTAGTGGCGGCCGGCGATGCCCTGCAGTTCCGGGAACTCGTTGACCATGCGCGACTGCAGGTCATTCTTGGCCAGCTGCGCGGCACGCTTGGCCAGCAGCGGATCGGCGCCGACCTGCGGCGCAATCACTTCGGCCAGCGACACCACGCGCGCGACCTTGTCGGCCACGCTGCCCAGCTTGGCCTGGTAGGTCACCGTTTTCAGGCCCTCGCCCATTGCCTGCAGGCCCTGCTTCAGGTCTTCGTCGAAGAAGAACTTGGCATCGGCGAAGCGCGGACGGATGACGCGCTCGTAGCCCTTGGCCACTTCAGCGACGTCCCTGGACTCGATGTTGGCGATGCCGATGAACTTCTCGGTCAGCTTGCCGCCGTCATCCAGCACCGGGAAGAACTTCTGGTTGATCTCCATCGTCTCGATCAGCGCTTCCTGCGGCACCGCCAGGAACGCGCGCTCGAAGCTGCACAGCACCGCCGACGGCCACTCGACCAGGTTCACCACCTGCTCCAGGTTGTCCTCGGTGATGCGTGCGCTGCCACCGGCGGTGGCTGCAGCGGCTTCCACCTCGGCGACGATGCGCTGGCGACGCTCTGCCGGGTCAACCAGCACGAAGGCGGCGCGCAGCGATTCCACATAGTCCTGCGGCTGGGTCAGCCACACGGTCTTGTCGTGCAGGAAGCGGTGGCCGCGGCTCATCCGGTCGGCCTTCAGGCCGAACAGTTCGGCCTCGACCACGTCACCGCCGTGCAGCAGCACCAGCCAGTGCACCGGGCGCGCGAAGCCCCAGCTGTGGTCGCCCCAGCGCATCGGCTTGGGAATGGGCATGCCGGCGATGGCCTCGCGCAGGATCTCCGGCAGCAGCGCAGCGGTGCGCGCGCCCGGGGTCACCGCACGGTGCACGAAGCGCTCACCCTTGTTGTCGGTGGTCTTTTCCAGCGCGGTCCAGTCGATCCCGGCCTTGGCCGCGAACCCCTGCAGCGCCTTGGTCGGCTGGCCTTCGGCGTCCAGCGCGATGTTCAGGTACGGGCCCAGCACTTCGCTGTGCTGTTCCGGCTGCTCCAGGCCAACGCCCGGCAGCAGCACGGCCAGGCGGCGCGGGGTCGACAGCGGGCGTGCATCGCCCAGCTCCAGTTCCACGCCGCGCTTGCGCAGGCCGTCGACAACACCGTCGAAGAAGGCCTGGGCCAGGCCCGGCAGTGCCTTGACCGGCAGCTCTTCGGTGCCCAGTTCAATCAGCAGGGGAGACAAGTGGCTCATCGGTTCGATCCTGTGGTGGGGGCGCAGCGCGCGACGCGGCCGGCGCCCCTGGGGTAGTAGGTGAAACGCGTGATGGGAGAACGGGCCGTCAGGCCTTCTTCGCGCCCGGGAAGCCCAGCTTCTCGCGCTGCTCGTAGTAGGCCTTGGCCACCGCCTGGGCCAGCGCGCGCACGCGCAGGATGTAGCGCTGGCGTTCGGTCACGCTGATCGCACGGCGCGCATCGAGCAGGTTGAAGGTATGGCTGGCCTTCATCACCTGTTCGTATGCCGGCAGCGGCAGGTTCACTTCCACCAGCTTCTGCGCTTCGCGCTCGCAGGCATCGAAGCGGTGGAACATTTCTTCCACGTCGGCGTATTCGAAGTTGTAGGTGCTCTGCTCCACCTCGTTCTGGTGGTAGACGTCGCCGTAGGTCACCGGCTGCCCATCCGGGCCGTAGGTCCAGACCAGGTCGTAGACGTTGTCGCAGTTCTGCAGGTACATGCACAGGCGCTCGAGACCGTAGGTGATCTCGCCCAGCACCGGCCGGCACTCCAGGCCACCGGCCTGCTGGAAGTAGGTGAACTGGGTCACCTCCATGCCGTTGAGCCAGACTTCCCAGCCCAGGCCCCAGGCGCCCAGGGTCGGCGATTCCCAGTTGTCCTCGACAAAACGCAGGTCGTGCACCAGCGGATCGATGCCCACCGCCTTCAGCGAATCCAGGTACAGCTGCTGGATGTTGTCCGGTGCCGGCTTCATCGCCACCTGGTACTGGTAGTAGCGCTGCAGGCGGTTCGGGTTCTCGCCGTAGCGGCCATCGGTCGGGCGCCGCGACGGCTGCACGTAGGCCGCGTTCCAGGTTTCCGGACCGATCGCACGCAGGAAGGTGGCCGGGTGGAAGGTACCGGCGCCCACCTCCAGGTCGAGCGGCTGGATGAGCACGCAGCCCTGCTGGGCCCAGAACTGGTTCAGGGTCTGGATCAGGCCCTGGAAGGTGATCGGAACGGTCGGGGTCGCGGACATGCGGACGAGTCTTGGCCGGCAAAGGGGTGCGCTAGTATAACGGCCGACCTGCGGGGCATTCCGTACCCGGAAGGAGCAGGTGGATGGAACATCGGCTGCCCACGGGCACGCCCGGCGAGCCTGGCGCGGCACCGTTGCCGCCCGGTCGCCTGCAGTTCGAACAGGTTGCGGCGGCCCTGCTGGCCGATGGCGTGGTGGCTGCGCACGAGCGCGAGCGCATCCGCTTTTCCGCACAGGGCGCCCGCAATGCCAGTGAAGTGCATCCACTGGTGCTGCTGTCCAACCTCAAGCTGGCCGCCAGCGACGGCGGCGACCTCAATCTGGAACGCCTCACCGAGTGGCTGGCCCAGCGTACCGGCAGCCGCTACCTGCGCATCGATCCGACCCGGGTCGACGTCGCCTCGGTCACCGCCGTGGCCTCGCACGCCTACGCGCGCCGCCATCGCTTCCTGCCGCTGGCGGTGGATGGCGAACGCGTGCTGGTGGCCACCAGCGAGCCGCTGGCACAGGAATGGCTGCGCGACCTGCAGCACCTGACCCGCCTGCGCATCGAACTGGCGGTGGTCAATCCGCTGGACCTGCACCGCTACACCATGGAGTTCTTCGGCGTCACCCGCTCGGTGCGCGGTGCCCGTGGCGACGTACGTGGCGAGACCAGCACCACCCTGCCCAGCTTCGAGCAGCTGGTCGAACTGGGCCGCACCGGCGACGTCAATGCCGACGACCAGCACATCGTGCACATCGTCGACTGGCTGCTGCAGTACGCCTACGAGCAGCGCGCCTCGGACATCCACCTGGAGCCCCGCCGCGAAATGGGCCGCATGCGCTTCCGCATCGACGGCGTGCTGCACAAGGTGTTCGAAGTGCCACCGGCGGTGATGACCGCCGTGGTCAGCCGTATCAAGGTGCTCGGACGCATGGACCTGGCCGAGCGCCGGCGCCCGCAGGATGGTCGCATCAAGACCCGCTCGCCCGGCGGCCGTGAAGTGGAAATGCGCCTGTCGACCATGCCGACCGCCTTCGGCGAGAAATGCGTGATGCGCATCTTCGACCCGGAAGCGGCCTTCAAGAGCATCGACCAGCTCGGCTTCAGCCCGCAGGAAGCGGCCGGCTGGACCGCCCTGGTCGAGCGCCCGCACGGCATCGTGCTGGTCACCGGCCCGACAGGTTCGGGCAAGACCACCACCCTGTATTCCACCCTGAAGCGGCTGGCCACGCCGGACGTCAACGTATGCACGGTGGAAGACCCGATCGAGATGATCGCGCCGGAATTCAACCAGATGCAGGTGCAGACCAACATCGACCTGGATTTCGCCAGCGGTGTGCGCACCCTGCTGCGGCAGGACCCGGACATCATCATGATCGGCGAGATCCGCGACCTGGAAACCGCGCAGATGGCGGTGCAGGCCTCGCTGACCGGCCACCTGGTGCTGTCCACCCTGCACACCAACGACGCGCCCTCGGCCATCACCCGCCTGCTCGACCTGGGCGTACCGCATTACCTGCTGTCATCCACCGTCAACGGCATCCTCGCCCAGCGCCTGGTGCGCACCCTGTGCCCGCACTGCAAGCAGCCGCACACCCTCGGCCGGGCCGATTGGGCGGTACTGGCTGATAGCGAAGCTGCATATCCAGATGCCGCCACGCCCTGTCGGCCGGTCGGTTGCCTGGAGTGCCGACGCACCGGATTCCTCGGCCGCATCGGCCTGTATGAGCTGCTGCCATTGGGCTCGCGCCTGCGCGGGCTGATCCGTGCGGACATGGATCTGGCCGGTTTCAACCGTGCCGCGCGTGCTGAAGGAGTGCGAACCCTGCGCCAGGCCGGGCTTGAAAAGGTGGCACAGGGGCTGACTACAATCGAGGAAGTCCTGTCTGTACTGCCTCCCCCGGATGAATCCAGCGCCCTTCCTGATCCTTGAAACCGGCCGCCCCGTGCCGTCGTTGCGCCGCTACGGGCGCTTTCCGCACTGGATCCGGGTAGCCGCCGGCCTGGAAGAACACGAGACCGTCGTGGTCGACGTCGAGCACGGCGCCGACCTGCCCGACCCGCGCCAGTTCGCTGGCGTGCTGGTAACCGGCTCGGCCGCCTTCGTCACCGACCACGCCGAATGGAGCGAACGCAGTGCCGCCTGGCTGCGGCAGACCGCGCACGACGACGTGCCGGTGTTCGGCATCTGCTACGGCCACCAGCTGCTGGCCCACGCGCTGGGCGGCGAAGTGGCCTACAACCCCGCGGGGCGCGAATCGGGAACGATTGAACTGGCACTGGACCCGCAGGCCGCGCAGGACCCGTTGTTCCAGGGCCTGCCGAGCCACTTCGCGGCCCACGCCACCCATCTGCAGACCGTGCTGCGCGTACCCGAGGGTGCCGCCGTGCTGGCGCGCTCGCCGCTGGATGGCTGCCATGCCTTCCGCTGGGGCCGCCAGGCCTGGGGCGTGCAGTTCCATCCGGAATTTGCCACCCACCACATGCGTGGCTATGTGCGCGCACGCGCCGACTGCATCGGCCGTCATGGCGGTTGCGCGCGCAGCATCGAGCGCGCGGTCAGCGCCGCGCCGCTGGCGCGCCAGCTGTTGCGGCGCTTTGTCCGCCAGGCCCGGCTGTCTTCAGCCCAGCCGGTGGCAAAACAGGGATAATCGGCGGCACGGGCACACCGCCCGGCCCCTCCTGTCCCTCCCCGGATGTCCATGAAAGAGATTCGCAAGCTGCCAGCCTCGGCGGGCGCCCAGTGGTTGCTGGATACGTTCTCGCTGTATCGGCGTGCGCCGCTGCAGCTGGCCCGGATCGGCCTGACCTGGCTGCTGGTGAACTGGGTGGTCACCCTGCTGGGGACGATGCTGCCCGGCACCGCCGGCCTGGCCCTGCAGATGATGACGCTGGTGATTTCACCGGTGATGTTCGGCGGCATGCTGTACGCCATGGGTGAGATCGACCAGGGCCGTCCCGGCCTGGCCACCCATCTGCTGCAGCCGATCCGCGACCGTCGTGTCAGCCACCTGCTGGTGCCGCTGGCGATCCAGGTGCTGGCCGTGCTGCTGCTGGGCGCGCTGCTGTACCTGATGATCGGCCGCGAGGGCTTCACCGCCTTCAGCGACACCATGACCAAGATGCAGGAACTCGGCCGCAGCGGGCAGCAGATCAGCCCGGAAACCGCCGCCGAACTGGTCGCCAACCTGCCCGCGCAGCGCATCGCGCTGTGGATGCTGCTGGTGTTCTGCACCGCCGTGGCGCTGACCCTGGCGATGTTCACCCAGCCGGCACTGGTGGTGTTCGACCGCCAGAGCGGCATGCACGCGCTGCGCCTGAGCCTGCAGGGCTGCATCGAGAACATCGGCGCCACCGCCGTGTTCACCGTGCTCGGCCTGATCGCTGCGTTCTGCGTCTATGTGCTGTTCGTGATCGTGGTCCAGCTCGGCATGCTGCTGGGCGGCCCGCTGGCGGCGGCCTTCATCGCGCAGCTGGTGTTCACCACGGTGCTGATGCCGCTGTATGTCGGCGCGGTCTATTCGGCCTGGAAGCAGATGTTCGTGCATCGCGGCAGCCGCAGCGCACCGCCGGTGCCGCAGTCGCCGCCTGCCAACGACGTCTTCCACGCCTGAGCGGGGCTCAACGGTAGCGCCGGGCCAWGCCCGGCGCTACCAGGAATCAGGCAGCGGGCTTCTTGACCACCGAAGACGGCACCAGCCAGCGCGCGGCGTGGATGCCCAGCTCGTACAGCAGGCACATTGGGATCGCCAGCATCAGCTGCGACACCACGTCCGGCGGAGTCAGGATCGCAGCGAGCACGAAGATGCCGACGATCGCGTAGCCGCGTCCTTCCTTGAACTGCTGCGGCGTGATCCAGCCCAGCAGCACCAGGATCACCATCGCCACCGGCAGCTCGAAGCTGCCGCCGAAGGCGAAGAAGATCGCCAGCACGAAGTCCAGGTAGGCATTCGCATCCGGCGTGATCGCGATCACTTCCGGGCTGAAGGTGGTGAGGAAGTGGAAGACCGCCGGCAGCACCAGGAAATAGGCAAAGGCGCAGCCGGTGTAGAACAGCAGCACCGAGGAGACCAGCAACGGCATCGCCAGGCGCTTCTCGCGTGCATACAGGCCCGGCGCGACGAAGGCCCACAGCTGGTACAGCAGCCATGGCACGGCCACGAACAGGGCCACGAAGAACGTCAGCTTCAACGGCGCGAAGAAGGCGCCGGCCGGGTTGGTGGCGATCATCGTCTGCCCATTGGGCAACTGCGAGATCAACGGCTCGGCCAGTGCGTTGTAAAGCTTCTGGGTAAACGGCAGCAGGCCCAGCAGCACAACGCCCAGCCCCAGCAGCGCACGCACCAGGCGCGCGCGCAGTTCAACCAGGTGTTCCACCAGCGAACTTTCGCCGAAGTCGTGTTCGCTCATGACGGGCGCTCCGTGCGCGCGGGCGTTTCGGTCGCGGTATCAGCAACGGCATCGCCCGCAGCTTCAGCGGTGGCGGGCGCAATGGCTGCACCTTCAGTCGACGCCACCACTGGCTCGGTCGCATCCGCCAGATGTGGGGGCTGTTCGGCCGGGGCCGGTGCACGCACCTGCTGCGCCAGCGTGTCGCTGTGCTGTTGCATCTGTTCGGCTTCGCGGCGCATGGCTTCGCCGCTGGCACGCAGCTGGTTCTCGGTGTCCTGCATGCCCTGGCGCACGTCCTGCATCTGCCGCTTGATGTCTTCGGCCTGCAGTTCGCGTTCCAGTTCCTGCTTGACCGAATCCCATTGATTACGCGCGCGGCGTACCCACAGTCCGGCGAAGCGGGCCGCCTTGGGCAGGCGCTCAGGACCGAGCACCACCAAGGCGACAACCGCGATCACCAGCAGTTCGCTGAAGCCGATATCAAACACCGCAACCGCTCCGGATCAACGCGGCTTGCGGTCGTGCTCGTCCTGCGCGGTGCGCGAGGCGTCCTGGCTGCGCGACTCATCGCCCAACTGTGCGTTCGGCTTGTCGTCGTCGTGCATGCCCTTCTTGAATTCCTTGACCGCCGAGCCGAGGTCCTTGGCACCACTGGTCAGGCGCTTGGTGCCGAACACCAGCAGGACGATGGCGAGCACGACCAACCAATGCCAGATGCTGAAACTGCCCATAAGTCGCTCGTTACGTTAGTGATCAGATTGCCGAGCATAGCGCACCGGCTGTTAGCCGGCGCGCGTGACGAAAGTCAGTTGTTGCCCAGTGTTTCAGTGCGGATTTCACCGTCGTTGACCGGCTGGAAACCCTGCTGGGCCGGCGGCGGGGTCTGCGGAACGGCCTGCAGCGGCGCCGTGGTCGCTTCAGCAGGCGCCGCTGGCGCTGCCTGAACAGGCTGCGGGGCAGGCGCTGCAGCGGCCGCCGGACGCGGTGCGTCATTGCCGCCATTGCGGTTGTTGCGCGCCGCGTAGGTGGCCTCTTCCAGGCGATCACGGAAAGCGACCACATCCATTGAAGGCGAGCCAGCCGCGCGGCCCTCGAAGATCATCCGCGGGGTGGTGTTGCTGCCGTAGGCGTCAAGGTTGGCAGCATCGTCGATCTGCAGGATCGCACCATCCAGGGCTACGCCGGCGAACAGGCCGCGGGCGCGCGACCACGACCAGATCTCGGCCTTCAGCTGGCCATCGGTGGCGGCGGCGGCATTGCGGCCGACCGGACCGGCGGCCACACCGGCATCGGCGCCGAGGGTGAACTTGCCGTTGACGAGGTTGTCCAGGCTGCGGTCGTTGCGGAACACCAGCACAACGTCGGAGGACTGCACACCGGCCTGGAAGCCGATGCTGCCGCCGGTGAGCTTGATGAATACCGGGTTCGACCATGCACCATTGGGCATGCGCACCGACATCAAGCCGTGGCCACGACGGCCGCCGATCACCAGACCAGCCTTGATCGTGTCGGGAATGACGATGACCGCGCGGCCTTCGTCGAGCAATTTGTCCGGAATGCCCTGTTCAGGGATTCCCTGGATTTCAGCCAGCACACGCACCGCGTTGCGGGCGCGCTGGTCTTCCTGCGGTCCGGCCATGGCCTGGCTGGACAGCAGGCTGGCGGCGATCAGCAGGGCTTGGATCGGGCGACGCATGGCAGGCTCCAGAAGTCAGTCCATAGGAAGATATAGCAAGTGACTGAAATTAGTAGTGTTGTGATGAATCCCCAATGAGCGTTGCGTGCTCATATTGGCCTCATCGATGACATCCATCCGAACCCTGCATGCCGACGTGACGATGGAATCGGCGACAATACCGCCCATGCTCGACGCACCCGATACCGCCGTACTGGCGGTCAACCTAGGCACGCCCGAGACGCCGACGGCTCCCGCCGTTCGCCGTTATCTGGCCGAATTCCTGTCCGACCGGCGCGTGGTCTCGCTGCCGGCACTGCTGTGGCAGCCCTTGCTGCGCGGTCTGATACTGCCGCTGCGCAGCAGCCGTTCAGCCGCCAAGTACGCCCAGGTGTGGCTGCCGGAAGGCTCGCCGCTGATGGTCCACACCCGCCAGTTGGCGCAGGCGATGCAGGCATTGCTGCCGACGCTGCGCGTACGCCACGCGATGCGCTACGGCGAACCCGCGCTCACCACCGAACTGGATCGGCTGGCCACCGAGGGCGTGCGCCGCATCGTGGTATTGCCACTGTATCCGCAGTATTCGACCACCACCACGGCCTCGGTCGAGGATCGTGTGGATGCCTGGCAGCGCAGGAACCCGCAGGTCACCGTCAGCCTGGTGCAGGACTATTCGATCGATCCGGACTGGGTCGCCGCCGTTGCCGGCTCGATCCAGCGCTACTGGCAGCAGCAGGGTCGCGGCCAGAAGCTGATGTTCTCCTTCCATGGCATTCCGCAGCGCCTTGCCGATGCCGGCGATCCCTATCCGCAGCGCTGCGAGGCCAGTGCACGCGCGATCGCCGCGGCGCTCGGCCTGGGCGCGGACGACTGGCAGATGGGTTACCAGTCGCGCTTCGGCCGCGAACGCTGGCTGCAGCCCTACGCCGAACCCAGCCTGTGGGAACTGGCCGAGGCTGGGGTAAAACAGATCGACGTGGTCTGCCCCGGCTTTGCCACCGACTGCCTGGAAACACTGGAAGAAGTCGCCATGGGCTTCACCGAAACACTGGCTGAGCGCGGCGCACAGATGCGCTACATCCCCTGCCTCAACGCCGAACCGGAACACGCACGCGCATTGGCTCGGCTGGCCGTGGCCTCGCTGGCATGACCCTGCAGCCGTTTGAACTGCAGGTCGCAGGCGTCCGCGTCGCCGGCCTGCGCCGTGCGGGCGACGGACCGCGCGTGCTGGCCCTGCACGGTTGGCTCGACAATGCGGCCAGCTTCGTACCGCTGGCGCCGCATCTGCCGCAACTGGACCTGGTGGCGATCGACCTGCCCGGACACGGCCACAGCGCGCATCTGCCTACCGGTGCGGTGTACACCACGCCGGCGGCGATCACCCACGTACTCGATGTCGCCGACGCGCTGGGCTGGGACCGGTTCACCCTGATGGGCCATTCAATGGGTGCCGGCATCGCCAGCCTCACCGCAGCGGTCAGTGATCGCATCGAACGGCTGGTCGCCATCGAGGCACTCGGCGGCCTGCGCGGACCGGAAGAAGACACCGCCAACCGCCTGCGCGAATACGTCGATGCCACCCGTGCACTCGCGCGCAAGCAGCTGCGCGTGTTCCCCGATCTGGCCGCACCGATCCGGGCGCGGATGATGACCAACCAGCTCAGCGAAGGCTGCGCACGCCTGCTGGTCGAACGCGGTGTCGAGCCGGTCGAAGGCGGCTATCGCTGGTGCAGCGATCCGCGCCTGATGCTGCCCACCGCGATCCGCCTCAGCGAAGGCCAGATCGACAACCTGCTGCAGGCCATCACCTGTCCTACCCAGGTGATCTATGCCACGCCTGCACAGTCGTACTATCCCGAGCCGATGCGCAGCGAGCGCCTGCAGCATCTGCGTGATGGCCGCCTGGCGGTATTTCCCGGCAACCATCACCTGCACATGGAACACCCGGCGCGTATTGCCGCCGTCATCGATGCGTTCCTGAGCGAAAACGCCAACGCACGCTGACCATCGTCGGCCGCGCGCACTTCACTCTGCGCCAGTGCGGCCGATAGAACGGTAGTGGGCCCCTGCGTCCACAGCACGCAGGCCCTTTGTGCCTGCGGCTCGTTCCTGGTTCTGCAAGGAAGACCGCATGTCCCGTCTGCTGCACCGTCATCCACAGGATGTGGTCACGGTGTCCGTCCTCCGCGTCGCTGCCTGCGCCGCATTCCCCGAATTCCCCGACCGTGCCGTCGTTGCGCTCATCCGCGCAGCGCGTCGCATGGCCGCTGCCGTCCGTTGATCCAGGAGTTGCCGATGTCCATTGCGTCCTCCCGCCCGCCCGACCAGGGCCGTGTCCCTTATCTGCAACAGCTGGCCCAGCGAGGCGATCGTCGCCTGCTGCTGGGCAGCGTGGTATTCGCAGCGATCGGCCTTGTGCTTGCCGTGCGCGGCACGTCGGTGCCCGCTGCGAGCGCCGTTGCCACCGCGGTGCTGCCAGCCGCCTGGCTGGGCTGGCGCCAGGCCGGCCATGCGCTCGCGCGCAACGGGCTGGCCGTAGTGCTTTCACTGCAGTTGAGCCTGCTCTGCCATATCAGCGGATTGAATGCCGCATTGCCCATCGCGCTGCTGCTGGGCGTGCTGCTCATCCAGCGTGACCGCATGCCGCTGTGGCTGGCCGGCGCGGTGGGTGTCGGTGCGTTGCTGGCGCCGTTGCTTGATGGGGCGGCCGTCCTGCCGCCGCTGTTGAATGCCATGGCCCTGGCGGTGCTGACGCTGGTGCTGGGCCAGACCGCCGCGCGCCTGCGCCAACAGAGTGAAGCGCTGGGTCACGGACCGCACCGCCTGGCCGCATTGGCACGTGACATCGCCACGGGCGCCGACCTCGGCGCACACACCGACGCACGCAACTACGCACCCGGTTCACTGGCCCACGCGTTGGCCGATACCGCACGCCATGTACAGGCGCAGCGCGGCCGCGAGGCCGAGGCGAACGCCGAGAACGCGCAGATCCGCCAGGCACTGGATGCCTCACGCACGGCGATGATGATTGCCGACAACGATCACGTCATCCGCTACGTCAATCGCTCGGTGGTGGCACTGCTGCGCAACCAGCAGGCCACGCTGCGCCAGGCCTTCCCGGATTTCGACGCCGAGCGGCTGGTCGGCAGCAGCATCCATCGCTTCCATGCCAACCCTGACCGCATCCGCGGCATCCTCAACGGGCTGCAGGCGACGCACAACGGCAAGGTGCGGATCGGGCCGGTGCACTTCGCCCAAGTCGTCACCCCAGTGTTCGACGCACAGGGCGCGCGCCTGGGCTTTGCGGTGGAATGGCATGACCGTACCCACGAACTGACGCTGGAGAATGCCGTCGCCGGGATTGTCGATGCCGCCGCGCAGGGTGATCTGGAACAGCGCCTGCAGGCGAGCGAAGGCGCCAGCTTCCTCGACGGCCTGACCGGGGGCATCAACCAGCTGCTGGACACACTGGGCAGCACGGTCGACGAAGTGCGGCAGATGCTTTCGGCGATGGCCAACGGCGATCTCGACCGTCGCATGCAGGGCGAGTACCACGGCGCGTTCGCCGCCATCCAGCGCGATGCCAACGCCACCGCTGGCCAGCTGGCGCGCATGGTCGGCCACATCCAGCACTGCGCCACCACCATCAGCACGGCCGCCAGCGAAATCGCCGCCGGCAACGGCGCGCTGTCCGAGCGCAGCGAGCGACAGGCCGCTCATCTGCAGGAAACGGCCGCCTCGATGGAGGAGCTGACCGCCACCGTGCGCCAGAACGCAGCGCATGCGCGCCAGGCCAGCGAACTGGCCGCCTCTACCCAGTGCGCAGCAAGTGATGGCAACCACGCCATGCAGCGGGTGGTCGACACCATGCAGGCCATCGAAGGCGCGTCGAAGCGGATCGGCGACATTACCGGTGTGATCGACGGCATTGCCTTCCAGACCAACATCCTCGCGCTCAACGCAGCGGTTGAAGCGGCACGCGCCGGCGAACAGGGACGCGGGTTCGCGGTCGTCGCCAGCGAGGTCCGTGTGCTCGCACAGCGATCGGCGGCGGCGGCCCAGGAGATCAAGGTCCTCATCGACGAGGCAGGACGTCAGGTCGGCGAGGGCACCCAGTTGGTGGCCGATGCCGGACAGCGCATGCAGGGCATCGTCGGCGGCGTGGAGAACGTAAGCCACCTGATGCGCGAGATCTCAGCGGCGTCACAGGAGCAGTCCTCCGGTATCGAGCAGATCAACCAGACGGTGGTGCAGATGGACCAGGCCACGCAGCAGAACGCGGCTCTGGTGGAAGAAGCCACTGCGGCGGCACGTGAACTGCAATCGCAGGCAGGTGCACTGAACCAGGCGGTATCGGTGTTCCGGCAGCGCGAGGCCGCGTTGATCGACTGATCCGCAGGCCTGCTCCCTTGAAGAAAGGCGGCGCCCGCAGGGCGCCGCCTTTTTGTTGGGCGTGGTTCCCGGCGGGGTTGTTTGACTCAACGGGTACAAAGGCAGTCCGTTCGAGGCTGCATGCGACACGATGATGAGGGTCGGGGCACCTGCTACTGCGGCGAAGCATATCCGCCAGCTCTGTGCTCCACAGAATGCGGCACTCCCTGGGCGCCGCATCTACGCGTGGGTGCTGAGTCCCGGTAGTGCCGGCCGCTGGCCGGCAACCTCATGAACATCACGCGGCTGCACATGCTTGCCGGCCAGCGGCCGGCACTCCCCTTGGTTTCTCGCGCACAAAGAAAAACCCCGCTGCATGAGCAGCGGGGTTTTTGGGGTATAAACCCTGGCGATGACCTACTCTCGCATGGCTTAGGCCACACTACCATCGGCGCAGCTACGTTTCACTTCCGAGTTCGGGATGGGATCGGGTGGTTCCATAGCGCTAATTTCACCAGGGAGGCGTTTGGAGTGTCGCCTGGA